>SVDB01000007.1:0-30014 GCA_015058065.1 Clostridiales bacterium | reverse complement strand
ACGAAGGAGCCGAGCGGTATTTACCGCGGCCAGAAAATCAACGATGAGCTTATGCTTGAGGGTGAGTTCGGATATGACATGGGAACTACATACAGCGAGGGCAAACTGTATCTCAACGAATACAGATATACCGATACCGGACTTGTCCTATGCGACGCGGTATGTATCGATACGGACAGTTTCGAGAAGACGGTGATAATGAAGAACGCCATGCTTCGGGGACGCTGCGCGTCAGGCGAACTGGTATGCCGCGGTGACTGCATGCTGGAGTCAAACACGCCTGATGCCAATTCGCTCTGCAGGCTCTACGCCATGACATCCTCGAAACTTGACCCTCTGGCAGAAAAAACGACGGTGTTGTTCATAGATCCCGCAAGCGGAGATATCGTCTATACCGCAGCGGACGATACTGCGGCAAAGGATTTCGACGAACGCTGGCTTTCGCGTACTCTTGAGGAGGTGCGGAAGTGAAGCCGCGCGTGGAATTCGGGATAGATATAAGAAGAAAACTGACAGGCGCGGACCTCTATGTGCGCGTATTTCAGATATGCTCGCTCCTTCCGCTGCCTTACATGTTCGTGGCGACTGCCCATCCGGCCATACTCAGCACGCGCAATCTGTTTTCTATACTGTTCGACACAGGGATAAGCGCTCTGCCGCGTATCGAAGCCTTCGCTCTTTCCGGTCTTTACAGGATGACATCTAGCGAGGTAGCGGTATACTTCGTCATTCTTGCGGCTGCTCTGGCTTTGGGAGTGACAGCCGGGCATGTGCTGCGCGGTGATCCTGAAAGATCCATACGTTTCCATAAAGCCATCGCTGCTCTTCTCGCGCTGGATCTGGTGATCCGCGTGATCCCGGTGAGAGCCAGCATCGCGTTCGGGATACCGGCAGCTGTATGCGGCTTCGCGGTCAGAGCGGTCTGCCTCTATCTGGTGATCAAGGATCTCAGGACTGAAACACAACGATAACGCAAAGGCGGTATGATATGAGATATATCGAGCTGAAGATAACAACGGACAAAGACGGACTCGAAGCAGTAGAGAACGCGCTGATCGGGCGCGGCTTTACTTCCATGCAGATAGACGACCCCGCGGATGCCGCGGATATAGCTGAGCACCCTGAGGTCTACAAATATGATTATATAAATGATGAGATCCTGCGGAAAGCGGGCGGAGCCGGTGAAAAGGCTTGCCCGGTGATAACGATCTACTTCAATGATGATGGAGAAGGCTATGCTTCGCTGGAACTGGCGAAAAAGACTGTCCGCGAGATCGCTGAGACAGGTATCAGGGCGGAGATGAGCGCTTCACCGACCGGGGACGACAGCGAGTGGCTGTATAAATGGCAGGAGCATTTCAGACCGGCGAAGATAGGCCGGCGCATCGTGGTGAAACCGAGCTGGGAAGACTATGCGCCCGGCGCGGAAGATCTTGTGATAGAGATGGATCCGGGCATGGCCTTCGGGAGCGGCCTGCACGCGACGACTTCGATGTGCGTCAAAGCGCTCGAAGAGGTATTCGAAAGCGGGATCGCGCGTGACGCGGGCAGACCGCTGAAAGTGCTTGATGTCGGAACGGGCACGGGGATACTGGCGATGGCCGCGGTGCTTCTGGGTGCCGGTGAGGCTTTCGGGATAGACATAGATGAAGAGGCCGTGAGAGTATCCGGTGAGAACATAGCGCGCAACGGTCTGTGCGGCAGGATACGGGTGGCTCAGGGTGATCTGATGGCAGGCGTCGATTACAGACCTGACATAATAGTTGCGAACCTGATGGCCGATCTGGTGATGATGCTTTCCCCTGCCGCGGCGTCACAGCTGGACCCGGGCGGCATCTACATAACTTCAGGTATACTTGATATCAAAGAAGAGATCATAAAAAAGACCATAGAAGACACGGGCTTTGATATAATAAAGGTGCTTGCGGACGGAGAATGGCGGGCAATAATGGCGGTAAGGAGGTAAAGACCGCGATGAAGATCGATTCAAAACCGGGACCTCTCCTCGCCCCGCTGCCAACAGTTATGGTAAGCTGCGGAAGCATGGAGGAGTCGAATATAATCACGATAGCATGGACGGGGATAATCAATTCGAATCCGCCGATGACTTACGTTTCCGTGCAGCGCTCAAGGCACTCTCACGATATAATAGAAGAGAGCGGTGAGTTCGTGATCAATCTGGTGCCTGCCGGTCTGGTAAAGGCGATGGACTTCTGCGGAGTGCGCTCCGGACGCGATGTCGACAAGTTCGACTCGCAGGGACTGACGCGCGCGAAAGCGGATACCGTATCGGCACCGCTTATCGACGAGTCCCCGGTAAACCTTGAGTGCAAGGTCAAAGACATTGTGAGGATGCAGACTCACGACATGTTCATGGCGGAGATCACAGCCGTTCATATTGATGAGAAATACGTAGATGAAAAAGGCGCCTATGACTTCGGCGCGATGGAGCTGGTGGCTTTCAATCACGGAAAGTATTACAAGCTGGAAGCGGAAGAGCTCGGAAGCTTCGGGTACAGCATAATGAAACCCAAGACCGCGAAACGGAGAGCCGCTGAAAAGGCAAGGCGCAAAAAGAAATAGCAAGGGATGGAGGAATGACTATGGTAAAAGAGGTTTATCTCGAAAAAATGCTCGCTGACGCTACAGAGAATTTCACGACGGGCTTCATGTGCTCGGAGTCGGTGCTCGAGGTCCTGAACAGACACTATGAACTCGGTATAGGTGAAGAAGCGATCGCGCTGTCAACGGGCTTTCCGTACGGATTCGGTGACGGCGGCAATGTCTGCGGAGCCGTCGCGGGCGCTACGATGTGTCTCGGCAAGGTGTTCGGCAGAACGGTCAAGGGTGATCCTGCTTTCAGAAAGTGCATCGATCTTGTAAGAGAGCTCAACGAAGATGTCGCGAAGGAATACGTAAGCAGCATCTGCCCTGAACTGATCGCAGATTATGAATTCACGGATCCTGAGCGCAAGACTTACTGCACCGGGATCGTGCACACATGCATCAGATCGTTCGCGAAGATAATGGAACGCGAATGCGGTGTCGCGGTGAAGTAATACGCATACTATTGAAAAACTAACATAAAGCAGTTAAAATTTAACCACAAACGAGACTTTTATATTTTGTATTTGCCAGGCGGCAGGGAGGATATAAGCCATGGATATGGAAACCATCATGAAGATGATGCTAAACAGCGGAGCTCTCGAGCAGGTAAGCGGAATGCTCAACGTTGATGAGAAAGGCGCTGAGTCGGCTATCGAGAGTGTACTGCCTATGCTTCTCAAAGGCATGCAGGGACAGATGAAGAATCAGGATACTCAGTTCGGATTCCTTCAGGCCCTGCTGGATCACAGCAAAGACGACACTGACGATCTCAAAAAGGCCGTTAAGAACGTCGATATGAATGACGGAGCAAAAATCGTAAATCACCTGCTCGGAGCCGAACAGGAAGAAGTCGCAGCTGCAGCTAAGAAGAAGAGCGGTCTTGATACCAAGACTATCCTCAAGATCATGGCTATTCTGGCTCCTATACTGATGTCCAAGATGGGCAAGACAGCAAAGACAGAGACAGCTAAGTCTGAAGGCAGCAACATATTCAACGTAGTCGGTGGACTTCTCGACGGCGTTGATGCCAAGGATGTAGTAAACATTCTCGGTCTGCTGATGAAGTAGAAAGATCTGACTATATGATTTGAATGAAGGTCGACACATAAAGTGCCGGCCTTTGTTTCTGAGAGCCTGTTGAGAAGACTGAGGTTTGTTGATAAAATTCAGGTATGGACCAGGACAGAAGAGACGCGGCCGCATGGGCGCAGGAATGGAGAATAAGGCGGAAGAACCGCAGGATCCTGTACATTATAGGGGGCATTTTGATCGCTGCCCTTATTGCTTATGTCATCAGCTTCGTGACCATACATTCCGAAAGGACCACTTACAGTTCCGCTGACGAGATGAAAGCGGCGCTGCAGGGCAGATACGCCGGCGAAGACGACTTTGAAGATATCGTGATAGACGGCGATCAGGTCATCCTTACGTACTACGTGTTCAGCCACTATGACAGGGAATATGCCGAACTGTTCGGATATGAGTATGACGCTGAGGACACTGTTTTCACTGATCGTGTAGTAGAGTGGGATCACAGGCACGGAGTCATAAAGACTGAGTGGATGGGAAATCTGATCGTGGATAAAAACGGAAATCTGAGACGCGAAGATTTCCGCGGTTGGGTCTTCTACAAGACGGACATACCTCACGCGGAACCTATAGATCCTGAAACACTGATCAACCCTTACGGAGAGGAAGGCGCTGTGATGACCCCTGAAGAAGAGGAAGCGGTCGAGGAGCGCGAGGACAGCATAGAGACTGACGAAGAAGCTCAGGAAGAAGCCGAAGCGACAGATGAGAACGACGTGCAGCCTTAAAGTAGTAAAGACGGACTGTGTCGATCCGTACATCAACCTCGCCGCCGAAGAGCATATGACCATGAACGCGGAAGAAGGTACGGTGACACTCTTTCTGTGGCAAAACGCGAAGACGGTCGTTATCGGCAGAAACCAGAACCCATGGAAGGAGTGCGATGTCGAAGCGATAAAACGCGACGGGATAAGCCTTGCGCGCCGGATATCCGGAGGCGGAGCGGTCTACCACGACATGGGCAATCTCAACTTCACCTTCATCGCTAAGGACGGTCTCTTCGATATAGGCAGACAGACCGACGTCATCCTGCTCGCCTGCAGACTGCTGGGAGTGGACGCGTCAAAGACCGGAAGAAACGATCTTACGATAGACGGAAAGAAATTCTCGGGCCACGCTTATTATTCATCCGGCGGATATAATTATCATCACGGCACGATAATGATGGATGTTGCCGGAGACGACCTCTCGAAGTACCTCAGAGTTCCGGAGGCAAAGCTGAGATCGAAGGGCGTCGCGTCGGTAAGGTCACGCGTTACAAATCTTAGAGAGCATTTGGATGAGCCTCTGAAAAGCGCTGATACCGCGATGCTGATCTCGGCCATGCAGGACGCGATGGTCAGAGCGGCAGAAAGGGAGTACGGCGGCGAGGCGATCGCAGAGGCCCTGCCTGAGATACCGGAAGGCCTCCTCAGAAAGTATGCTTCCGAAGAGTGGAGACTCGGAACGAGGATCCCTTTTGAAAAGGTGATAGATCACAGGTTTGAGTGGGGCGGAGTCGAGATACAGCTCGCCATGAAAGGCGGCTACATAAGCGACTGCCGTATATACTCGGACGCTCTCGAGACCGAAGTGTTCGATATAGTCGAAGAACTTGTCAAAGGTCACAGGTATGACGCCGGAGAGATCAATTCTCTGACGCCGGAACTGCCTGAAGGCGCTTCCGCGACCGCGTGCGAGATACTAGGTCTTATGGCAAAGTCTATTTAAACACATTTAATATAAAGAAAGGAATTATCAAATGAGCGAATTCAATTATGATCTCCTGATCATCGGAGCGGGCCCGGGCGGCTATGAAGCGGCGTTTTACGCAGCCGAACTCGGCATGAAAGTCGCGATTGCCGAAAAAGACCGCGTCGGAGGGACCTGCCTCAACAGGGGATGCATCCCGACCAAGGCGCTGATGCATTCTTCGGATGTCTACAGAGATGCCGCTAACGGCGCCGCGATCGGTGTCGAAGTCGAGGGACTTCACGCGAACCGCAAAAGGATAGGCGAACGCAAGGATGAAGTGCTCGACACACTGAGAAACGGCATCGCGGGTCTGATCAAGAAGAAAAAGATCGATCTGCTCGAGGGCGAGGCTAAGGTCATCGCGCCTCACCGCGTCACGGTCAACGGTGAAGAGTACACTGCTGAGAACATACTGATCGCGGCAGGTTCCAAGCCTTTCACGCCGCCGATCCCGGGACACGACCTTCCGGGAGTCATCGACAGCACGGAGCTGATCGACATGGGCGGCGAAGAGATCCCTGAATTCGTTATAATCGGCGGCGGAGTCATCGGAATCGAATTCGCTACTATATACGCGGATCTCGGTGACCACGTAACGGTGATCGAGGGACTCGACAGGCTGCTGCCTGTGATCGACAAGGAGATCGGCCGCAGCATCAAGATGACACTCGAAAAGAAGGGCGTCGATGTCCACGTTTCATCCCCTGTCCAGAAGATCGAGAAGGACGGCGACAAGCTGGTCGTCACTCTGAAGAACAAGAAGGACGAGGAGATCAGTGTCAAGGCGGACAAGGTCCTGATGTGCGTAGGCCGCAGACCAAATACAGCCGGTGTATTCAGCAACGAGCTCCTCAAGGAGTATCCTGACCTTGAAGACGGCAAGGGATTCATCAAGGTGGACGAGAAATACGAGACTCCGATCAAGAGTGTATACGCTATCGGAGACTGCATCGGCGGAGTACAGCTCGCGCACGTTGCCGCGGCAGAGGGCCGCAACGCTGTAGCCATGATCAACGGCTGCCAGGCGACCATCAACATGGGCACCGTTCCTAGCTGCATCTACACGGACCCTGAGATCGCGGTAGTCGGACTGACAGCTGAAGAGGCCAAGGAAGCCGGCATCGACGTAGTCACCAAGAAGTATCCTATGTCGGCTAACGGCAAGACCATAATCGCCGGACTCGACAGAGGCTTCGTAAAGCTGGTCGCGAGAGCTGACGACCACAAGATCATCGGAGCTCACCTGCTCTGCGGCAGAGCTTCTGACCTGATCGGCGAACTCGCTGTAGCGATCGGCCGCGGAATGATGCTCGAAGAAGTAGCGAACATCATCCATCCGCATCCTTCGTTCGCTGAGGCGATCATGGAAGCGGCCAGACTGTAGGCAGATAATAAGCAATTTACAAAGGCCCCGGGTCCGCCCGGGGTCTTGATTTTGTAAAACAGATTACGGCATGACAGCCGGTCCTGTGATATAAGGATTCTGAATAAACGTTGACGATCTGCAGAAAGGCTGTGTGACATGGGAAAATACGGAGCGGGGTCCCCTCAGTGGAACAGAGTGAAAGAAGTTATGATACTCAAGCTGGGTGAGGATCCGTCAGTCGCGGAAAAAGTGGATATGAGAGCCTTCAGCATCATGGATCTGATGAGGGCGAGCACGATAAACGAGCTGCCGGAGGACTGGCGCGCCTTCGCTGAAGAGTGTGGCCGTGAGACCGACTGGATCCTTGAGTAGCCGTAAAGAGAGGAAAATCGTATGGATGACCGTTTTGAATTGTATGATCTGAAAGTCGAAGTGCTCGGATCGGATAAACCGATGGTATGCAGTCATAAAGAAGGCGACGCTTTCTATGTGATCGGAGAAAATCTGGTCTTTCCTGAAGGAGGCTCGTTTTCGATGTATGCGCTTTCCGCTCTCCTGCCGATGCTTCCGGCAAAGCAGAGAGAACTGCATAAAAATGACTGGATGCTCTCTGACAGTGTTATCGCGTGCCCGGACCCGAACTGCGGCGCGAGATTCAGGATAAGCAGGATCGGCAGGCAGGAATTCAGTCACTCAGAGTGCACGGCAGTACCGCTTCCGGACGAAAAGAAATGACCTCGGATGGTGAAGTAATGGATAATCAGGATAAAAACGTCAAAAAGGCCACCATCGCGGCCTTCCTGTCTAACTTCATATTCGGTCTCAGTTTCATGGCGTCAAGGATCGGGCTTGAGCATACGACATCTGCGATGCTTCTGGTACTGAGATTCGGGTCGAGCGTCATCATAATGCTGCTGCTCACGGCAGCGGGGATCGTAAAACTGAGCTTTAAAGGGAAAAACCTCAAGGGACTGTTAATGCTGGGCCTCTTCCATCCGATAATTTACTTTATCGGGGAAACGAACGGCATAAGGCTAACAAACTCTTCGTTCGCAGGCATCATGATATCACTGATCCCTGTCGTTACGGCGATAGGTTCCGGCGTCTTTCTGCGTGAGAAACCGCCGAAAAGTGCCTACGCATGGATACTGTGCTCAGTAGCGGGTGTTGCGGTCATTTCGCTGTCGCAGGCCGGCCTCGGCGCTGTTAAACCGATGGGGATATTGTTCCTGATGATCGCGATATTCGCAGGTTCAGGATTCTATCTTTACAGCAGATCGATATCCGACGAGTTTTCGCCGTTTGAGAGGACCTTCGTTTCGATGACCATGGGCTTCATCTTCTACACGGGCATGGCGCTCGTGCAGGAAGGCAGTGGATTCATCCCGCTCCTGTGCAGTTCAGCGGCAGATAAATATGTACTGCTTCCGGTATTGTATCTGTCGGTGATCTCTTCAGTATTCGCTTTTGTTCTTCAGAACTATTCGGTCACATATCTGGACGCAGCGAAGGTGACGGTCTTTTCGAATGTGGTACCGGTGGTATCCCTGCTTGCGGGAGTGCTGATCCTGGGCGAGCCGTTTTCAGCGGTGTATCTTGTAGGAATAGTTCTTATACTGCTTGGAGTATATAAGGTTAACGCGGTGTCGAACGATAAATGACAGAAACAGGGAGCTGCGGTCTGCGCTATTTGCCTTCTGCTTCGAGTTCCTCCAACAAATCGAAGAATCTGTCTATGTCTCCGGTATTATTGTAATAGTGCATCGCGAGCCTTACTCTCGAGCTGCCCTGCATCATCGCGTTTATCTGGTGGGCGTCCAGCATCTCGCGCGAAATGCCAAAGCTTTCCGGGAAAGTGACGGTTACTATGCCGGAACGGTTCTCCCTGCCAACAGGACCGTAGACCCTGCATTTTTTCAGACCCTCCGCCCGCTCATAGCAGTGATCCGCAAGTGAGAGTATGTATTCTTCTATATCATCAGCGCCCAGCCTCAGATAGTTGTCGACTACCCTGGTCAGACCTTCGATGGCAATAAAACTGATGCCGCCGCATTCGAATTTACGAGCCTCGTCGCACAGCTCCAGCACCATGGCGTCGTTATGGAGCTTGTCTACAGTTCCGACCCATCCTATGACGCTCTGGGAAAGTTTAGGCAGGAACTTCTCGTCTATATACGCGAAGCCGAGACCGAGCAGACACTGCAGCCACTTGTAGGTCGAAGTCGCGTAGAAGTCGATGTTCATCTCCTTGACGTCCACCTTCATCGCTCCGCAGGCCTGAGTCCCGTCGACAGCAAATGCGATCCCGCGTTCTTTGCAAAAGGCTCCGATCTGCGCAAGGTCATGCCTGAATCCCGATCCGAAATCGACGTGGCAGACCAGGATCGCTTTCGTGTTTTCATCGGCAAGCTCAAACAATTTTTCACAAGGCGTCCTGCCCTCGTCCGACTCAGCTATCCTGACCTCGATGCCCAGTTGTTCCCTTTTGTTGAACCAGATGTATGATGTCGAAAAGTAGGTGCTGTCATAGATGATGACGTTGTCGCCCTTTTTCAGACCGATACCGTTCGAGAATATGTTCATCAGCTCAGACATGCTTGAGCCGAAAAGTATCTCGGTCGACTTAGCGTTTATCATGCGCCCGATCTTTGCTCTGACGATATCCAGATCGTCCCACTGCGCGGACATCGTTATGACATCCAGCGCGTTCAGGTGGCGCCTCTCGATGTACTCCTGCATCGACTGGGACGCGTATGTAGGAATAAGACCGTTCTGCGCGGTGTTAAGAAAAGTCTTATATCCCAGAACAGGATAGTACTGACGCTGCTGCTCAAATTTAGAGAATCTGTCGTTGTTGCTCATGATAATTCCTCCCTGCACCCTAGCGGCATGCTCCCCTCGCGTCGACTGTTAACTTCCCTTCGTACTCGCCATTGCGGATCTTATACATCTCACCCGCGAGGTTAGGGATCACGCACGCGTGATTCGGAATGATCAGAACCTTATCACCCACCTCGAATGGGAGCGGCTCCGGCGAACTGATGAACGCGTGCTCTTCGTTCAGATTCGTTATGGTTATCTCTTTATATCCGCAGATCCGGCCATACCCAAAGTCCGTTCCGTGGAAAACATCAGATGAGAGGATCTTGGTCCCTGCATCCAGGATCGCGGTATTCGGTCCGGTCTTGCAGACAACGGTCGCCAGCACCCTCAGAGCGCACTGATCCTCAGTGACGCGGTCAAAGTACAGCTGCTGGCAGTCATTGAAAATGTAATTGCCCGCGCGTATCTCGGTAAGACCAACGAGATATCCCGGGACCTTTGATGATACGCTGTTGCCTCCGGAAAGAACGGACATGTCGTATCCGTGATACTGCAGAAGTCTGGCGGTACCTATGACATCGTTCCTCTCACGCTCAGCGGCGGCAATGATGCCGGCGTCATCATGCTCTTTGTAATTCGCGCCGGGATAATACATCAGACCGCACACACGTATCCCTTTTAGGTCTTTCAGGGAATCAGCGAATGCGAGCACAGGCAGTCCGGGAGCGATACCGCCGCGGGAGGTGCCGCCATCCACTTCTATAAGGACATCGAACACTTCCCCGCTCTTAAGAGCGCCATCAGACAGACCCTTAGCTCCTGTGATACTGTTTACGATGGTAAGAAGTCCGGGGGAAACAGCATGGAGCGCAGCGTAGCGATCCCACTTGATTTCGCCGATAAGCGGATATGCCACCAGAATGTTTTCTATTCCTGCGGCGGCCATGATCTCGGCTTCTTCCAGCTTGGCACAGGTGATCCCCGAAGCTCCGGCGGCTATCTGGATCTTCGCGAGTTCAACGCACTTATGGGTCTTGATATGCGGCCTGTGTGACAGTCCGGCCGCCCGCGCTCCATCGAGCATTTCAGCGATGTTACGCTCGATGATATCCATATACACGAGCACGGCCGGTGTGTCGATAGATCTGTAGTCCATAGAGTTCCCTCCTCCGAAAAAAACTACCCCAAAATCAATTTAATGATATAAGCCCGGTCAGTCTATAAACTGCTTTACAGTTTTGGTATGTAAATCAAAATACAGAATTGCGCCTGCCCTCTGAAGTATCATCAAATAAAGATGGCGGATGAAGTATCCGGATGATTCGGGAGGTGCTTATGAACAAGGAAACCATCACTTTCAAGGGACAGACCTCGCCCGCGCCTGTCTCACCGGCGACTAAGGCAGGAGGCTTCATATTTGTTTCGGGACAGTGCGGCTATGATATGAAAAAAGGCTGCTTTCTGGGCGGCGACATAGAGTCTCAGACCAGAGGCGCCCTGGACAACCTGCGCGAGGTGCTCGAAGCGGCCGGAAGCGATCTTGAACACGTGCTCAAGATAAACATCTATCTGAATGACGTAAACGACTTCGCTGCAGTGAATGGAATATATAAAGAATACTTCGAAGGCGATCACCCTGCGCGCACATGCCTGCAGATCGCTAAGATACCTCTCGGTGCTCTTATTGAGATCGAGGCGGTCGCTGTGGAGAAGTAGGACAGGCAGAAAAGAGGACGGATATGGAGAAGGTAAGATTTTCCGACACTGAACTTGAAGTGACCCGCATCGTGATGGGCACGGGAAACTTCAAGGAAAGGCTCGATAAGGAGAGCGCGTTCCGCGTGCTCGACACATATCTTGACGCGGGCGGCAACTTTCTGGACACGGCAAACGTGTACTGCAGATGGCTCCCGGATACAGAGAACTGCGCGGAGCAATTCCTGGGAGAGTGGTTCAGAAAGACAGGCAACAGGAACAATGTCGTTCTCGCCACCAAGGCCGGGCACCCGCATGTAAGAACAGGCAAATGGAGAGTGGACGCTGAGCATCTGAGACAAGACCTCGAAGAGAGTCTGCATACGATGGGAACGGATCATGTCGACATGTTCTGGTTCCACAGAGACAATACGGAAATTCCCGTCGAGGAACTCATAGACATTGGCGAGACCTTCATAAAGGAAGGAAAGACAAGGTATTACGGCGCCTCGAACTTCACGCTCCCGAGAATGAAGGAAGCATTCGCGTATAAAGAGAAAACCGGCAAAGGGTTTTCGGCTCTGAGCAATCAGTGGAGCCTCGCGTATCCTAACCCGGGATACAAGCTGAACGGTGATATGTCTCTGGAAGGTGTCGACAGCGAGTATTACAGATGGCTCTGCGAAAGCAAACTGACCCTGGTGCCGTACAGCGCGACTGCCGGCGGTTTCTTCAACAAGGCTCTGACCGGAAAACTGTCGGATACACTCAAGGGCGGTTATGTGAATGAAAGAAACATGGATCTCGCGTACACGCTTGAAGCCATGGCTGAGAAATACGAAACGACACCGATAATCATATCGGTCGCCATACTACTGGCTCAGCCGTTCCAGGTGCTGCCGGTCACCGCGGTTTCCGGTCCTCAGCAGCTGCTTGAAACGCTGAAGGCGGACAGCCTGGTACTCGAGCGGGATGATATAGAACTGCTTTCAAAATATCTGTAACTATATCTGCGGTTATTTATCAAACGATTACATATACGGCGTCAGTATCAACGGCGCCGTTTTTTATGCATAAAAACGGCTTATTAAAAAAATTTTTTGTTAAAAAATATACTTGTGATTGATGTTACATACTAGTCACGCTGACATAAATATAATTTCTCAAAAGCAACAAAGGAATAGAGCGGGATCATCTTATTATAGGAGGAAATCCAATGGCATCTACAGCTTATCTGGACAGTGCCTGCATTGGCAAGATACATCCTGAAGTAGTCAGAGTCGCAGAGGAGACACTGCGCGGGTTTGCGGAATTGACCGGAGATCCCACGGAGTTTACCTGCGACCTTTTTGATCGCTACGAAGAAGGAAGAAGCATTATAGAGCGTGTCCTGAATCTCGAAAAGAACTCTGTCGCTTATGTTGAAAACACATCTCATGGGCTGGGACTGATAGCAAACGCGCTACCTCTTGAACGGGATGACAATGTGCTGGTGTGTGATCTTGAATTCTTCAGTACGGTCATGTGCTGGAAGAGGCATCAGGCGCAGACAGGATTTGAAGTTCGTCCGGTCAAAACAAATAACGGGATCGTGACTGTGGATGATTTCAAACAAGCCTCTGACAGCCATACCAAAGCCATTGTCGTGAGTTCTGTACAGGAGATCAACGGATATAGGGTGGACATAGATGAACTTGCGGATTTTGCGAAAAGCATAGGCGCGTATATCATCGTTGACGGCATACAGGAGGTAGGCGCTTTAGATCCACATATTGTCGAGCGTGATGTAGATGTGTATTGTGCCGGGGGACATAAATGGCTGAGGAACCCGCTTGGAACCGGATTCCTGTACATAAATCCGAAAATCGTCGATACGATTGAGCCTGATTTTTACGGATACTTCAATGCCATGCCGCCTGAGAGCGGCTGGGGACCTTATCTCGAAAGCCCTGCAAGAAGTCCTTATGATGACCTGAAATATGTACCCGGAGCAGCCAAATTTGAAATCGGAGCAACGCTAAATTATCAAGGCGCATTCGGATTGGTCAAAAGCATGGAGTGCATAGAGGCAGAGGGAATCAAAATGATCGAGGCTGCCGTGCTTCAAAGAAGAAGATATATGCAGGAAGGTTTGCAGAAGATAGGGGCATTGATCTGCGGCACAACAGAAGAGAAACATCTTTCGGGAATATGCACGTTTAACCTTAAAGGCGGAATCGAAGTAGAACACCGGCTGAAAGATCTATTCGATGAAAAGAATATCTATTGTTCACTCAGATATGTGTCCGGAGTAGGAGGCATAAGGCTTTCCGCGCATAGTTATACTGGTTTTGATGAGATCGACTATATGTTGGAAACCGTAAAAGAATTCCTTGAAAAGTAATAAAGAACGTGTGAGTTGAATAGTCAATACGCTTGTTTTCACAAGAGAAAGGAGTTTTAGGTTATGGAAGAGAAGAAGTATAGTGTAGAGTTTCACGGAGGAAAGGGAGTGGCATTTGTACCTTTACTGGTATTTGTTGTCGTTGCTATCCTTTGCTTCACAGTGTTCCATGTATATGACATGGATGCGTTGGCTGCGGGCTCTTTTGCCGGTCTGATTCTGGCGGCGTTCTTATGTAAGGATTGGGGCAAGTATTGGGGAGCCGCGTCCGGACCTACGGGACTCGGCGCACCTGTATCGACTATGATGGTACTGATTTTCTTCACTGTCAGCATGTTCTCAAAACTCATGTCATACAGCGGAGTTGCTCAGGGCTTCGTATGGCTCGGTGATAAGATAGGCATTTCTGGAGGAGGCTTTTGCGTCTTCACATTCCTTGCCGCGTGTATCATCGCTACCGCGACAGGAACATCTATCGGAACGGTATTTGCCTGCTTCCCGGTATTCTATCCTGCAGGGCTCCTGCTTGGATCAAATCCTGCATTCATGGCCGGAGCTATCATTTCCGGAGCGGTATTCGGCGATAACCTCGCGCCTGTATCGGATACAACGATCGCATCTTCAACGACCCAGACATACACAAAGCGGGCAGGCAATGCCGATATCGGAGGTGTCGTCGCATCCAGATTCAAGTATTCAGTCGTCGGCGCTGCAATCGCGTCTGTCCTGTTTGGAGTCTTCGGAGGAGGCGGAACTGTTGCGAACGGCGCTGAAGAGATTCTTCAGGCGAACATGGATCCTAAAGGACTTGTGATGCTTATTCCGGTCGTTGTACTCGTGGTGGTCGCTATGAAAACCAGAGACGTATTCAAATCGATAGCAATTGGCGTAGTACTCGGATCGATAATCGCTCTTATCGCGGGACTGATAACACCAAAGGACATAATCAGCTTCCAGGATGGAGCAATGAAAGGCTTCATTTATGAAGGTGTGAGCGGCATCATGACGACTGTTACGTTCACGATGTCACTGTTTGCGATCACTGGAGTTCTCAACGAATCCGGTGCAATGGATGCTATAGTCAACTTCTTTGCCAACAGCAATATGGCAAGGACTCCAAGAGGAGCAGAGGCTTGTATAGCATTTTTCGTGATCGTTTCCACTATCGTTCTTGGAGGAAACGCGGGATCATCTGTAGTAATGTGCGGACCGGTCGTAGACAAGATCGGCAAAACACAGAAGTTGCATCCTTACCGCAGAGCTAATCTTACAGACGGATTCGCGAACTCTCTCCCTATCAATGTACCGGTACTCAGCGCGTTCCTGTTCATTGGCGCTATGGTCATTGACGGACTCGTAGAGAATTATTCATTCATTGAATCTGTAAGCCCTGTCAGCATTGCTGTTGGAACAGTTTATCCGTTCTGTCTGTTCCTCGTTCTCTGCTTCTCGGTCATCACCGGCTGGGGACGCAAGTTTGAGGGAGAAGATGGGAAGCCAGTTAAAGAGAAACCAGAAGACTAGTTATTGGACTTTTACTGGATGAAAAGATATGGGCAATCTAGCTGCAACAGATTGCCCTCTTTTCATAGATTCCGGTCATATTTATAGGATAACCCTTTTTCGGCAAACAGATAGTGGGGAAACTATGAGAGACAGTAATTATAAACCTGAAGATTCACCTTGGGTGAAGATGTGCTTTGACTGGACAGAACTGGTTAGCGGGTTCAGCCCGGTTTGTTATGCGAAAGGACACTCCTTCTTTAGAGCCGGAGAACAAAGTGGGAATGTATATCTTATAGAATGCGGCCGGGTAGCACTGAATCTCACGATGGAAAAAAGAAGAACTGTTACGGTCATCGTACTGGATCAGGGAGGGGTCTTCGGGGACGCTGAACTGCTGGATCTAGGAGGACTCTTTACTGCAACCGTTATGAGTGATGAGGTGCATGTGTACGCTATCCCCAAGGAAGTTGCTGACAAACGGATCAATGAAAGCGACCACCTTGTGAGAAATATACTGTACGAATCCAACCGGATAAACAGGATATTGGCTAAGCAACTTGGTCTTACCGGTGTCAGAGACGCGACAAAGAGAGTTGCTTTTCATTTAGTCAATCTGGCAAATCAGTACTACATAATTGAAAAGAATGGCAATGATGAGAAAAAGGTGCTGATTTTCCAGTTTACCCATCAGGAACTGTCGGAAGCGGCAGGTCTATCCCGGGAGGCGGTTTCTAAAGTGCTGTCCATGTTTGTTAAGGAAGGGATACTAAAAAAAGGAAGTAAGCACAGATATATTGTTCAAGACGAGGAAGCGCTGGAACGGCATGCCTTGATTTAGGCCATTTTCTAATCAAAAACAAAATGTTGGAGGGATGTTTGTTGCGCTGCTATAGAAAAGCTCTATAGCAGCCGGAAAATCCCTCCAATTGTTTATTTTTGTTTTTTCGCCTGTGTGTAAAGTGAATTACAACATGAAAAAAGACGTTGTGATAGTTTCCAAAATAGGTAGGTATTTCACTCATTTGACGAAATGAAAGGATACTATTATGGAGGAAAAGAAAAAATACGAACTGGAATTTAGGGGCTCGTATCTATTTGCCCTGATTCCGCTGATCCTCTTCGTGCTTGGATGCATCCTGTTCTTCGTAGTCTTCAAGACTTATAACATGATGGATCTGTGCACAGGCGGATTCGCAGCACTCATGATCGGTTCACTCTTCTCGAAGAAGTGGGCGGTTTACTGGAAGGCAGTCGTTACCGGAATGCAGTCAAGACTCGTTGCTGAGCTGACCGCTATCCTGCTCCTCGTAGGAATGTTCGGTAAGCTCATGACCAGAGGCGGAGTTGCTCAGGGCTTCGTATGGCTCGGCGACAAGCTCGGTCTTCAGGGCGGAATGTTCACAGGCTTCGCATTCGTAGCGACATGCATCATCGCGACAGCGACAGGTACTTCGATCGGAACACTGTTCACAGCATTCCCGATCCTGTACCCATCCGGACTCCTTCTCGGCGCGCACCCGGCATTCCTTGCGGGAGCTATTCTCTCCGGAGCTATCTTCGGCGACAACGTTGGTCCTGTATCAGACACCACGATCGTATCTGCTCAGACACAGCAGTATATGAACAAGGACGGATTCGCTGACATCGCCGGTGTAGTCGGATCAAGAATGAAATACGCGTTCGCTGCGGCGATCCCTGCTCTGATCATCTTCTGTATTTTCGGAGGCGCTAAGGGCACAGGTCTCTCCGCGGCAGACGGCGCGGCGCTCCTCGAAGCAAACAGCGATCCTAAGGGACTCATCATGCTGATCCCTGTAGCGATCCTGCTCTTCACAGCGTTCAAGACCAGAAGCATCTACATCGCTGCTACATGGGGAATCCTTTCCGGAACAGCTATCGGACTCGTTTCCGGCATCATCGTTCCTGCTGACATCATGTCCGTACAGGACGGAGCTCTTCAGGGCTTCCTGAGCGACGGTGTCAACAACATGATCGGAACAGTCGGATACAACTACGCTGTAGCCGGCATCGTCGGAGTCCTCACAGCAAGCGGATTCCTCGACAAGGTCATCAACGCTCTCACAAACAGCAAGCTCAACCAGACTGTACCTGGAACAGAATGGATCTGCGGTATCGGCCTCATGATCTCCTCGATCGTGCTTGGCTCCGCAAACGGTCCGGCCATCCTTATGTATGGTCCTATCGCCGCCGACATCAGCTCCAAGAAGAAACTGCATCCTTACAGAAGAGCTAACCTGCTCGACGGTTTCGGAAGCGGACTTCCTGTACTGGTCCCTGTAACGAGCGCATTCATCTTCATCTGCATCTCCTGCGTGAATGGTCTCATGGAAGAGTTCTCGTTCGTACCAGCACTCAACCCGATCAATCTCGCTGCTCACACATGGCACTGCATCTTACTCTTCGTGGTATTTGCGGCAGCCGTAGTCACAGGCTGGGGCCGTGCATTTGAGGGCCCTAACGGAGAAGTCATGAAGGGCAAGACTTACGAGGAAGCTCTTGAAAAGTTTGAGGCAGCTCAGAAATAGACGTCAAATGAGATAGTACCTCTCAAGTGACAAATCGCCCTTTCCGTACTATAATTACGGAGAGGGCGGTTTTTGTTTGAGCCGGAAAGGGATTATCATGGCTAAAAGGATATTGAGACCCGAGGACTCGCCGTGGATGCTGATGGAGATAGACTGGTCGGCACTCACGGACGGAGTACAGCCGAAGATCTTTAAGAAGGGACATGTTTTTTACGAACAGGATGAAGTATCGGACTATGTTTATATAGTCGATAAAGGCCGTGTAGCGCTCAGGATTTTCACTACCGAAGGTGACGCGCGAACGATCATCACGCTTGACGCGGGCTGCATATTCGGCAACCTCAGCCTTTTTGATGACAGGGCGAATTCCTGTAGGGCAGTGTCGGTGAGTGACGAAGTAAGCATATTTATCCTTCCAAAGCCGATCGTCATAAAAAAGATCAACGAGGACATGGCCCTCATGCATAACATGCTTCTGGAATCCAACCGTGTCAACCGGATACTGACCAAGCAGATGGAGCTTATGAGTTTCCGCAACGCGGAATGCATAGTAAGCTTCTATCTGATGCATATGGCCAATCTGTACTCAGAGGAGCATGCAGACGGTGAAGACGGTCACAGAAAACTGACCATGAAGTTCACTCATCAGGACATCGCCGATGTCACGGGGCTGTCCAGGGTATGCGTATCAAATGTGATATCCAACCTGATGAAAGAAGGCATAATCGAAAAGCACGAAGGGACATATATCCTGAAGGACACAGATGCTCTGCACGCAAAGGCCAGGGTCTGAAACGGCAACGATAATAATGATAACGGCCTCTGCGGAAGCACCTCCGCGGAGGTCTTTTATATTGCAAAAAAACACTGAAAAACAACGCTTTGCGGGCATGTTTTGTAAAGAAATTGACAGAACAAAAGGATAGCGCGTGTTAGTGTGATTTCAGGATAGCAAGCAGTCCGTTCAGGACATCACATATGAGAATACGGAGGTATTAAAAATGTCTTGTTATGATCTGATAAGTGAATTTGCGAAGCAGGCTCCGCCGTACGTCGTTGGCGCGGATGAGCAGAACAAGAAGATCAGACCGGAGGTCACACGCGTACTCCAGCTGGCAACAAACGAGAACCCGTTCGGAGTATCACCAATGGCCGTAAAAGCCATGAAGGAGCAGTGCGATATCGCCAACAGATATCCTGATGTGCGCGCTCAGGCGCTCAGGGAAAAACTGGCTAAGCTCCACGGCCTTACAGCTGATGAGGTAATGGTCACAGAAGGCGCTACAGCAGGTCTTCAGTTCATCGCTGAAGTATTCATGCTGGACGGCGATGAGATCATCCTCACCCCTCCTACATACCCTAACTACTACAACTATGTAAAGAGACAGCGCTGCAAGCTGGTCGAAGTGCCTATGTTCGAAGAGACCTACACACCGGACTTCGAGGGCATCCTGAACGCGATCACAGATAAGACAAAAGTCATCTTCCTGTGCAATCCGAACAACCCGACCGGAACGCTGATCGATTCTGATGAACTCCATGAGTTCCAGAAGAAACTCCCTGACCACGTACTGCTCGTAGTTGACGAAGCGTACATCGACTTCGTAGAAGATGACAGCTACCGCACAATGGTCGACGCCATCGCGGACGACGCTAACCTTATTGTCGTAAGGACATTCTCGAAACTCTACGGCATGGCCGGAATGAGAATGGGATACCTGATGGCCAACAAGGAGATCATCGAGTACCTGATGCGCGACTCCACAGGATTCTGCTGCAACAGAGTAGGACTCTACGGAGCTGAAGCGGCTCTCGACGACCATGAGTTCCAGAAGCTCACTCTTGAGGGCAACAAGAAGGCCAGAAAGATTCTCATCGACACGATGAACGATCTCGGATTCAGAGTATGGCCGTCCAACTCCAACTTCATCTACTTCGATCCGCATGTAGACGCTAAGTGGTTCGCAGATGAGCTGCTCTGGTACGGCATCATCATCAGAGGCAACTTTGATAAGAACAGGATCTCCATCGGCACACCTGAAGAGTGCACATTCGTCGCTCAGTGCATGAGAGAGGTCATGGCGAAAGTTCAGAAATAGGTCAGAAACAGGAAAGGAGACAAATCATGAAATCTCTTGGATTTGTTGAAACGGAAGGCTACGTGCCGGCATTCGCGGTAGCGGACGCAATGGCAAAGGCAGCTAACGTAGAGGTCGTCAAGAAAGTCTGGGTAGGAGCAGCGATGGTCACCATCGTCGTCAGAGGCGATGTCGGAGCTGTCACTACAGCAGTTGACGCGGGAGCAGCGGCAGCCAACAACATGGGCGCTCTGATCTCGTGCCTCGCGATCGCTCACCCGTCAAAGGAATTCGCAGCCGCTCTCGGCTATGAGGAATAAGGAGGTAAAGGTCATGCGTTCATGGGGATTTATTGAAGTAGTAGGATATACTCCTGCAGTCGCCGCAGCTGACGCAATGGTCAAGGCCGCTGATGTCAAACTTGCAGGCATAGAAGTAATTGGCGGCGGATACGTTACCGTCGCTGCGACCGGAGAGATCGGCGCTGTCAGAACGGCAGTTGATGCCGGTGTAGAGGCAGCTAATCAGGCAGGCAAGGTGCACTGCGCGAACGTCATCGCCAAGCCGTCCGCAGGAGCTGCTGTCGTAACAACACTTGAACTTGATAAATAAGGAGGAACAAGGATGGATGCTTATGGATACATCGAAGTAGTCGGCCTCGTTCCGGCTATCGCGGCGGCTGATGCCGCGCTCAAGGCTGCCAACGTAGAAGTTGTCGGCAAGGAAAATACAGGCAAGGCGATGATCGCTGTCATAGTCAAGGGCGAGATCGGCTCGGTCCGTTCCGCTGTAGCAGCTGCTGAAGAAGAAGCGGCGAGACTCTCGACAGTCGTCAACACGAATATCATCGCGAGACCGGATGAAGCACTCAAGGCTCTTTATTGATCAGGAGACATAGAAAATGCAAAAAGTACTGACAAGAGCGGACGTGCTCGAGTACAGCAGGAAAGGCATCAAGACTATCGTTCTTGACGAAAAGCCTGTCCTGACCGATCTCGCGCGCGACGCGTTGAAGCAGGCCGGCATCGAGATCCGCGTCGGAGGCAGTCCTGCCCCGGCGGCTCAGTCGAGACCGCAGCCTGCGGCAGCTTCCGGACAGAGCGGTCAGAGCGGACAAGGCGGCGGATACGGAGCAGGCGGTACAGGCGTACCTGAGGGGAATCCTGTGGCACGCAAGCTCGCTACGCCTACGATAGACAAGGCGCCGTTCCGTGACATCATCTGCTCTGACAAAAAGCTGGTCGGAACATTCATCGGAACACCTCATCCTGTCATAACAGAGTTTGTCGGACACCTCGGATTCGACTTTGTCTGCATCGACGCGGAGCATAATGCGATCACGCTCGAGACTCTGCAGAAGATGCTTCAGGGACTCCAGGGCACGCCGACTTACGGCATGGTTAGAGTGCCGATGATCGGATACGAATACATTTCCGGAGCGCTGGACATAGGCGCTGACGCGCTCCTCATACCTCAGGTAAGGACACTTCAGGATATCGAGAACATCAGACAGTTCAGCCTGTACCCTCCTCTCGGAAGAAGAGGCTGCGGTCCGTCGAGACTTTGGGACTACGGTGACGGCATCGGACAGCTCGGCACACCGAACGGCGATCTGAACTACACCACGAACGTAGTAGTGCAGATCGAGACCGTGCAGGCGCTCGAGAATCTGGACAGGATAATCGAGACTGACTTTATCGACATGTTCTTTATCGGGCCGGGAGACCTTTCGATGGACATGGGGATATTCGGCCAGTTCAGCAATCCGAAACTCGTGGACACCATCATGATGATACGCGAGAAGACAGCGAAAGCCGGCAAGAGGCTCGGAGTTTTCGCGGGCACGTTTGAAGCCGCGAAGAACTGGTTCGACAAGGGCTTCGACATGGTCCTCGTCAATTCCGAACTCGCCATCATGAGCGGCGCCGTCAGCGAAGGCATGAAGGTGCTCGCGTCCACTTTGGGGAGATAAAAGTGAGAAAGATCTATACCAATCAGGACATAATGCAAATCGCCAGGTCAGGGCAAAAGGAACTGCACCTCGGACAGGGAGAGCGTCTCACTGATATTGCCAGAGAAACGGCAGCCAGGTATGGGATCAAAGTAGTCAAATACGGAAGCGCGCATGCAGGAACTACAAACACTGCACCCGCCGCGTCGGGCGCGTCCCGGCCGGTCCGCGAGGGATCTGAAGGGAACGTGTACGACCTTCTCATCAAGGGAGGCACCTGCGTGATCCCTGAAATGGGTCTGATAAAGACGAACATCTGCGTAAAGGGAGGAAAAGTCGCCGCGATCACAAGCGAGACCCCGCCCGCGAGAGATGTGGTCGACGCGACAGGCAAGTACGTTATGCCGGGCATCATCGACCCGCATACGCATCTGGGCCTGTTCACCGGATTCGAGTCTGAACTCGAGAGCGAGACAAGGTCGGCAGTGCTGGGAGGAGTCACCACGATAGGTACGTACTTCAACCAGGAGAGCAGTTACCTTCCGCTGATCGCGGGACTCAGAAATCAGGTGCCGGCTCTTTCGAGGACCGACATGATACCTCATCTGAGCATCCGTACGGATGAGCAGGTCGCCGAGCTGGATAAGTATTCGGCGCAGGGCCTGAACTCGTACAAGGTATACATGTGCGGCGTACCGGGCATTTACCCTAATCAGGAGGATGGTTTCATCGTCAAACTCATGAAGAGGATGAAGGAACTGCCTCCGTGGGCCAACCCGATACTGAGCGTCCACTGCGAGAACCAGTCGATCTGCGACTACGCCACGGATGAGTGGCAGGGAAAAACACTCAGGACCCTTGACGACTGGAACGAGACACATCCTAATCTGGCCGAAGGTGAAGCCGTACAGAGGACATCATACCTTTCGCAGGAGATAGGCGTGCGCGCCTACGTGGTGCACAGTTCCACCAAGGAAGCGATGGAACGCCTCAGACTGCTGAAGCATGACAAGCTCTTCGTTGAGACCACCTCGCCTTACCTCGCTCTCGATACGGGCAGCGGCATCGGCGCTTACGGAAAGATGCTCCCGCCTATCAGAGAAGAGGAAAGCCGCATGGCTCTCTGGGACGGCATCAGGAGCGGCCTCATCGATACGATAGGTACCGACAACACAGTCATGACATCCGCTGAGAAAAACATACGCGGAGGCATGCAGGGCGCGGGCGCGGGATATCCGACGCTCGGGACCCATCTGGTATCGGTGCTGAACGAGGGCATCTTCAAGCAGGAAGTCATGCTAGACAAACTCGTTCCGCTCATGACCATGAACCCGGCGAAGATATTCGGCGTATACCCTCGCAAGGGAACCATAATGCCGGGCAGTGACGCAGACATAGTCATCGTCGATCTCAATACCGAAAGGACGGTAAGGCCGGGAGATCTTCTCTCGCGGTCGGACTTCTCCCTCTTCCAGGGCAGAAAGCTGAGAGCGTGGCCGGTCATGACCATAAAAGGCGGCCGGATCGCCGCGCAGAACGGCAGGATCACGGATGACAGCGTCAGAGGAGATATCCTCGAACATTGAATACGCGTAACTGATTATTAAGGAGGTTCAACTATGCTTATATGCAAGGTTACGGGCAAGGTAGTCTCGACGATAAAGAACGAGAGCCTTGTCGGTATGAGCCTGATACTCGTCAGGCCTCTGTCCTTCGACGCCAAGGGAAACGAGGTCGTCGGCAAGGAAGTATATGTAGCTGCGGATCCTTTCGGCTGCGGAGTAGATCACTGTGTACTCGTGACACAGGGCTCGAATGCCAGATTCGCTCTCGGTGACGGCAACGCGCCTGTAGACATGGCCGTTGTGGGTATCATCGACTGATAGATCAAGGGGAGAAAACATGAAGAAACTGTTTGAACCTGACGGCATCGCGATCGCCGGCGCGAGTACCAATCCTACGAAGGCCGGTTACGTCGCCCTCAGGAACATGAAAGAAAAAGAGTATCCGGGGAACGTCTATCCGATCAACCCGAACGAGACCGAGATCCTTGGCTATAAATGCTACGGTGCGCTCTCGGAAATCGAGGGCAATGTAGACCTCGTGGTCCTGATCATGCCCGCGAGGCTCATCTATAACATTATGGATGACTTCGACAAGCGCATGGAAGAAAAGCACGACGTCAAGTACATCGTATGCGCCGCCGCTGACTATGCGGAGACAAAGACTGAAGAAGGCATCAGACGTCAGGCAAGACTCATGGAGTCCGCCGAAAAATGGGGCGTCAGAGTCATCGGTCCTAACTGCATCGGCGTCATAGACAACAGGACTAAAGTCGATACTACTTTCGTAGATACCGGAGTTCCTTTCTCGGAATTCGGTGAGCCGACCGGCATCACGTTCATTTCGCAGAGCGGAGCTCTGGCGAGCGCGATACTGATGGAGGCAGCGGGAAGAGTATTCCCTGTGCTTTACAACAAATTCATCTCCATCGGAAACATGGCGGATGTCGACTTTGTGGATCTGCTCGAGTATCTCGAGAATGACGACACCACCAAGGTCATCGGCATGTACATGGAAGGCTACAGAGACGGAAAGAAACTCGCGGAGACACTGCGCAGGATCACCGCGAAGAAGCCTGTAGTAATCCTGAAGGTCGGCAGGAGCGAGAAGGGCTCCAAGGCGGCCAACTCCCATACAGGCTCCATGGCAGGAGCAGACAACGTGTATGACGCGATGTTCAAGCAGTATGGAGTTATCAGAGTAGAGACCATCGATGAGCTCATCGACACCATGCAGGCGCTCGACGCGCTGCCGCTGCCGAAGGGAAAGAACCACTTCCTCTATTCACAGGCAGGCGGCCCGGGCATCTACTGCACGGACGCTATCGCCGCGGCGAAGCACCTCGAGACGCCTCTCGTATCTGAGGAGACCAAGGAGCGTCTGAGAGCGTCACAGCTCCCGATGGCCAATATCTGCAGCCCTGAGGGATACGCGGACATCACGGCTTCGGCAACAGTGGCGAATCACGTTGACGGTCTGAAGATAGTACTCGAGGACGACGCGGTCGACTCCGTAACGTTCATCACGGTCGTTCCGACATTCCTGCCGCAGATAGAACTGGCCAACGCGCTGGTAGAGATGGAAAAGTCCATCCCTGCAGAAAAGAAAAAGCCTGTCTACTACTGCGTGATGGCGGGAGAATATACGGCGCCGGCAAGGAAGATCATGGAGGAGAACGGGCTCTGCACGTTCAACACTCCTGACAAGGCGGTCAAGGCGGCTGACAACATGACGCGTTACGCGCTCTACCGCAGGAGAAAGGCAGGTGAGGAATAATGGCTGTGAAGGCATATAACGAGATCGAAAGCGCGAAGTATCTCGCGGACAACGGCATATGCACTGTAAAGTCGGTGATCCTTACCGAAGGCACTGGACCTGAGATCGCGGCTGCTGCCGCGGAACTCGGATTTCCGGCAGTCATGAAGATCCTTTCCGACGACATCCTGCATAAGACAGACGCGGGCTGCGTGGTGCTGAATATCCGCAGTGAGAAAGAGATGGCGGCTGCTTATGAGAAGATAATGGCAAACGCTCTGGCATTCAAGGCTGACGCGAGGATACAGGGAGTCGTGGCGGAGCAGATGATACCGTCAGGACTCGAAGCCCTTGTAGGAGTCAGCACGGACCCTCAGTTCGGCCAGGTTCTGATGGTCGGGCTCGGAGGCGTCCTCGTAGAACTGCTCAAGGCGGTCTCGATGAGAGTCATCCCTATTTCGAGGGACGACGCTGAGGAGATGCTTGACGAGACACCTCTCGCACAGGCGTGCAAGGGTCTGCGCGGCAGCGTATATGACAGGGAAGAAATAATAGACATACTGATGAAAGTGTCGGCCATGGTCGAAAAAGACCCGGCTATCAGGGAGATCGACATCAACCCTCTGATGCTGTACGGCGATGGCCGCAAGGCTACGGCTGTGGATGCCGTGGTCATAAGAGAAGTTGACTAAGAGGACAGGAGGTAAACGGATATGAAAGAAATCAGACTTCACGGAATTGGAGGTCTCGGAACCGTGAAGGCCGGAGAAATGCTGGTCCACGCAGCCGTCAGCAGCGGCAGGTACGGCAATTCCACACCTTTCTTCGGATTTGAGAGACAGGGAGCCCCGGTCACGTCTTTCGTAAGACTGGGCGAAGAAAAGATCAGAGCAAAGAATCAGGTATATCATCCTGACTGCACGCTCATTCTCGATCCGAGCCTTCTGGTCTCGGCTCCGGTATTCGAGGGACTTGCCGAGGATTCATATGTGATCCTGAATACACGTGCTGAGGATCCGACGGATGTCATCACCGACCCTAACGTCAAATGCCTCGCGTGGCTCGATGCTACAAGCATCGCGGTAGAGATGCTCGGAAGACCTATCACAAACACCATCATGCTCGGAGCTTTCCTTAAGGCAACGGGCTGGGTCGACAAGGAAGCGCTCGAAAGCATTATCGAGCAGTTCTTCGGAGCCAAGAACGTAGCAGCATTCAGACGCGGATATGACGAAGTGCATATCCACGAGTTCAGATAAGGGGGTGGACGACCATGAAATATGTAAGTGATTACATCGTACCGATCGGCCCTGAAGGGCTCAAGATCGTTAATACGGGAGCATGGCGCACACGCTACCCGGTAATGGATACCGCGAAATGTGTAAAATGCGGTCTGTGCTTCCTGTATTGCCCTGTAAAGGCGATCATCAGAAAAGAAGACGGCAGCTATGAGATCACATTTGACTACTGCAAGGGATGCGGCGTCTGCGCGCACGAGTGCAAGGTCAAGGCGATCACGATGGAGAATGTCAAGGAGGGTGATGAATAATGGCTAAAGTACAGGTAATGAATGGTAATATGGCAGCTGCCATAGGAGCCGCTATGTGCCGCCCTGACATCATCGCGGCATATCCGATCACACCGCAGACACCTATCGTTGAATACCTCGCCGATTTCGTTATCGACGGCAAGCTGGACGCCAGCGTAAGTGAAGTTGAATCCGAACTCTCGGCGATGAGCGTCGTGACCGGTGCTTCGCTCGCGGGTTCCCGCGTATTCACGGCAAGTGCCTCGCAGGGACTCTCGCTGATGTACGAGCCTTACTTCCGCGCGTCCACACTGAGACTGCCGGTAGTAATGGCTGTCGCCAACCGCGAGATGATCTCGCCGCAGACACTCTGGGGCGGCCCTCAGGACACTCTGTCCGTAAGAGACGCCGGCTGGCTGCAGATCTACTGCGAAGACAACCAGGAGATCCTCGACACGATGATCATGGCGTTTAGACTCGCTGAGGACAAGAACGTGTTGCTGCCTATCAACGTATGCTTCGACGGATTCTATCTGTCGCACATGGCTGAGAGAGTCGAGATCCCTGAGCAGGACGACGTAGACGCTTTCCTGCCTAAGTACGTTCCTGAGCACATCAAGCTCGACCCTAAGAAGCCGATGGCTGTTGACCCGCTCACGAACGGATATCTGCTCGCTGAGTACAGACTCAAGCACATGATGGCTCAGCAGAACGCGCTGAAGCTGATCGACGAGATCGACGCCGAATACGGCGAGAAGTTCGGAAGAAGTTACGGCGGAGCGATCGAAGAGTACCGCTGCGAGGACGCGGAGTATGTCATCGTGACCATGGGATCCATGACGGGTGTCGCTAAGGACCGCGTCGACGCTGCCCGAGCAGCCGGCAAGAAGGTCGGACTCGTCAAGGTCAGGATCGTCCGTCCGTTCCCTGGAAACAAGATCGCTCAGGCGCTCAAGGGACGCAAGGCCTTCGGAGTCATTGACCGTAACGTTTCGTTCGGCTGGAACACAGGCATCATCTATGAAGAGGTATGCGCGGCAATGTTCAGAAACAACGAGCTCGTTCCGAACGTACCGTTCATAGCGGGACTCGGCGGTGAGGACGTTACCGGTGAACACATCGATTACGCCATCGATACAGTGATCGCTCAGGCGGGAGATCCGTCACAGCACTACACAGTATGGCTGAATCGTGAAGATAAGGGAATTTAAGGAGGGTTGAGATGAATCAGAGAGAAACTATCGAACTGCTGGCTAGATCAGAAGACCAGATTTCTCCGGGCATCTCCGCGTGCCTCGGATGTAACGTAGAACTTACCCTCCGTACCTGCATGCAGGTCCTGGGTCCTAACACCATTTTCGCTATCCCTCCGGGGTGCATGGGCGGTGTCGGTGTCGTTGGATGGGACAAGCAGTCCGGAGCCAAGATCCCGGTATTCTTCCCTCTCCTCGACAACCCTGCTTCGATGCTCGCGGGCATCAAGATGCACTATGACAGGATAGGCGAAGATGTGAACGTCGTGGCGTTCGCCGGCGACGGAGCGTCTGTTGACTGCGGTTTCCAGGCTCTGTCCGGAGCTGCTGAGAGAGACGACAAGATCATCTACATCTGCTACGACAACGAAGGCTACATGAACACCGGCTACCAGAGGAGCGGATCCACCACCAAGGGCGCGTGGACTTCGACTACCCCTGTCAGCAAAGACGGCAAGGGCGGCAAGAAGCAGAACAAGAAAGACATGCCTATGATCATGGCAATGCATGACCTTCCTTACATGGCGACTATGAGCCCTGCGTTCATCCCTGACATGGTCACAAAGCTCGAGAAGGCGAAGGCAGTCAAGAGCGGTCTGGTATACCTGCATGTATACAACCCTTGCGTAACAGGCTGGGGATTCAAGTCAGACGAAAGCATCGAGCTCTGCCGCCTGTCCGTTGAGACCAACTACGCTCCTCTCTTCGAGGTGGAGAACGGCAAGTTCACGCTCAACCGCAGCCTCGACAATCCGAAGCCGCTCGGCGACTTCATCAAGAGGTTCAAGAAGTTCAGACATCTCGGTGATGAGGAGATCGCGGCGCTGCAGGAGCTCTGCGATTCCAAGGCAGAGAGACTCAGAAATCTCGCAGCGCTGTAATAAGCAAGAATCAAGTTAAGTAACCGGATTTCCGGTCAGTACCCGGCGGCTGATCATTCAGCCCCGGGTTTTTATCCATGATCAATGAAAAAATTATCAGTTAAAAGATTGATATCCTTTGGCGGAGCATTTTGTTCGTTCTTCATAGGAGCAGCCTTTGCGACAGGACAGGAAACGATGCAGTTCTTCACGTCTTTCGGCTTTTCAGGACTGATGGGAATGTTTGCTTCCCTGCTTCTGTTTTTATATTGCGGCATGAAGATCCAGGCGACAGCGTATACTGAGCAGTTTGCCGAGATGGGACATGTATTTGAATACTATCTGGGCAAATGGATCGGTACTTTTTACCGCTGGTTCATGGTCGCGATGCTTTACATAGGGACCACCATGATGCTGTCCGGAGTCGGAGCTGTGTTTGAAGAATACTTTAAACTCCCGGGAATGCTGGGCAGGGGGCTTGTGCTTGCTGCGGTATCGCTTACCGTTCTGCTTGGCCTCAGCAAGATCCTGGACGTGCTGGGGTTTATCGGACCGCTTATCGTCGGTTATATGGTACTGCTGGGTGCTCTGTCGCTCATAATGTCCGACGGAAGCATCGCTGAAGGCATGGATCTGGCACCTGCTCTTGATATATACCGTGGCGCCGGTTCTGCCGCTATGGCAGCAGCGAAATACGCACTCGTAAATTCTACGGTTCTTATAACCCTGTGGGTCTCGTGCGGCAGCAGGATGTCCGATGTGAGAGAGGCTAAAGCCGCGGCCGGCATGCAGGTGGCGATGTTCGGCATGGCATGCATCCTTCTTGTACTGGCGCAGTTCAAAAATATCGGGTATATATACGGATCCGAGATACCGAATCTGTTTCTGGCAAAAAGATTCGCGCCCGCTCTTGCAATAGGACTCGCCATAGTGATGACAACAGGTATCTACTCCGGAGCCACAATGGGGTTCTGGTATGTCACCAGAGCCTTCAGCCATGAAGGCACTGCCGCTTACAGGATCATCACTGCCGTGATGGCTGCAGTATCCTTTTTCGCTTCAGGCGCCATGCCTTTTTCAAGGATCATGAACCTGATGTATACATCCATGTTTTTACTAGGGGCGGTCATGGTAGCATCTATCATCAGAAAATCTGTTATGAACAGGAAAAAAGCATAAAAAAGTGACCTGCATCATGCGGTGAACTTGTAAGATCAAAGTAGACATGCAAAAAAGCGTGTCTACTTTTCTTATGCTAGGATTTATGTAAGGAGGTG
>SVDB01000052.1:8148-9344 GCA_015058065.1 Clostridiales bacterium | reverse complement strand
ATTTGTCCGTATCCGTATATCATTGGGTTATCCAGTGAATATCTTTTCTGCCTGCAGCGGTCGCTCGAGTTGCCTTCGATCGTGAACACCTTGTCGCCTATCACCTGAGTGACTATCCCGACATGGTCCCTGTCGCCGTCCTTCTCCCAGTCGAAGAATATCAGATCACCCGGTTCAGGCACGCTGCCCTTGTCGAGCCACTGATCGTTCCTGACGAACCAGTTCCCTCCGTCGCTCACCATCGCGAACGAAGGAGCCTTGCTTTCATCTATGTATCCGCATTGGTCTTCGCACCACGATACGAAGATCGCGCACCAGTCCACACGCATGCTGAAACCGTACCAGGTCCAGAACTTTTCGCCGCCCTGATTGCCGAGCTCTTTCTTCGCGACTTCGATGATAGGCATATCAGCGGTGACTGAGACATATTTACTCAGTTCTTTCTCGTATTTTCTGTTCCCCAGAGCCCTGCCCGCGAGGCAGCCTGCCGCGACTGTGAGCGCGAGAACGACAAAGCAGGCGATGAGCCTTCTGGTGACACGCTGCTTTCTTTTCTTTTTCTGTAATTCTTTTCTTATTTCTTCATCTGTCATACCAAGATTATACAGTATTAGACAAGCGCGGACAAATGCTATATCATAACCACGTAAGGCGGTAACGGACGATATGAAAAAGAACAGATCGAAAAAACCACTCATAGCCGTGCTGATAGTCCTTGCGCTGATATTCGCGCTGGTCACTTTCATGACGGCAAAGAGGACATACGAGAAGAGGATAGAGAAGGAACAGCTCACAGAGCTCGACTTTTATTCCATGCAGCAATTCAGCGCTGACAACGCGAAGGCAGTGATGAACGCTCTCAAGAGCGGCGACGCGGAGAAACTGAAGAAACTTTTGCCCGGCGCGGAAGGGATCGATGAGGTGATGGCTTTCGCCGACTGGAGAAAAGCCGACTTCGGAAACGCGGAGTCGATGGGAGCGGGGAGCCTCTCCGCGGCTCCTGATGAGAACGGCTTCATGGATATAAGCGAAAGGTTCTTCATCAATGTAGGGGATACGAAGTATGTCCTTTTCGTTGAGACGCTTACATCCAGGTGGGGTCGTCAGAATGAGGGAATTACTGCTGTGGGAGTTACCACTTACGATCACTTTGACGAGATCGATTATGACTGGAGCGGCAAGCCTGATGACCACAG
>SVDB01000052.1:6311-8048 GCA_015058065.1 Clostridiales bacterium | reverse complement strand
AAGTATTCTAACGGCAAGATCCGCAAGAAAGCCGGATTCGTGACCGATCTCGGAAAGAAGTACTATGTCAGAAAAGGCGGCAGGATCCGCACGAGCAAGACCTTCAGAATAAAGAAGAAATATTACCGTGCCAATAAATACGGCGTCATAATGACCGGCGTATATAAGTGGAAAGGCAAGCTCAATTACTCCAACGCTGCAGGCCAGTGGAAGAAGACCGCCGGTTTCGTCAGCTGGAACGGCAACACATACTATGTCAGGAAGGGCGGAGCCATCATCACCAATGAGGCCTTCGCCATCAACAACATACCTTACGACGCGGACGCGTACGGCCGTGTGACAAGGCTCGACATACCAGACGGAGACGGCGACCCGGTAATAAACGTCGCGAAGAGCCAGGTAGGTATAAAGACCGGCAAGACATATTGGGTATGGTATTACAAGACGAAGTTCAAGAACACTGACAAGACTCCTTGGTGCGGAGCCTTCGTTGCGTGGTGCTACGATCAGGCGGGTCAGTACGACAGAGTAACGGTCGCGAAGAAATACGGACCGCTCGGCTATGTGCCTACATACTCCAGCTATGCCAATAAGTATAAAAAATGGGTCAGCATCGATGACGCCCAGCCTGGAGACATAATAGTATTCGGCAGGAACATGCATGTCGGTCTCGTAGAGGGGACATACGGCGACTACATCTTCACCATCGAAGGCAATGCAGGCCCGACAGCAGCCTGGGGAAGCAAGAAGCCCGGCGCGGTCATCCGCAACGTATACAGAAAGAACAGCAGCAAGATCAAAGGCGTGATAAGACCGTAATTGAACGGCCGGACATGACGCTGAACACAGAATGGCAGACAATACCGGAAAATCGGCAAGAGAAACTTTAAGGGAAACGATACAGCTCGAGCGCGAACTGATCAGGGAAAAGATCAGGGAAGTGATCGAGGCGCGCTACGCGAAGCTCGAAGAGGAAGCAGCGAGGATCGCGCCTGATTTCGATTACGAAAATGAGGGCGAGAAGCTGAAGGCCGAAGAGGCCGAAGAACTCGCGAAGATCGATTTCATGTGGGCTGATGAAAAGGCCGTTGAGGCGGAAGCCGGACCTGAAGAGGCTCCGGAGTCTGAAGAAGCGGAAAAAGAAGAGGCTGCGGAAAAGACAGAAGAGCCTGCGGAAAAGAAGGAATACGGACCGCTTCCGGCAGCTCTCGTATCGCCTTCAAAATATCCGAAGCCTCCTTATGTTCCGAAGTCAGCCGCAGGCAGGGCGCTGTTTGGCGACAGGCACAGAAGAGTGTTCACCGCGGCAGTGATGCTGATGGCGTTCTTCGCGCTGTATCAGGCATGGGACTATCTTGTCCCTAAGACGGTATACATAGATTACCTCACATTCGAAGGCGTAGAACATGTCGAGTACGCTACGACTGCCCGTACAGCAGGCGCGGTCATGGAAGAACTGACCGCCGGCGGAGACGCAGCCGCGCTGAACGAAGACGGAAGCGAAGTCAGGTTCAGCGGGCATGACATACTGGAAACAACAGCAGAGATCCCGGTCAGTTCAGGAATGACAGTCAATGTAAGGCGCGCGACCGAGTCCACCGCTAAGATAGCGGGCGAGAACCGGACGCTGTGGCTGGTGCCGGGAACCGTCGAAGAGAATCTTGCGTTCAACGGCATATCCTATGATGAGGATGATGAAATAAAGCCTGCTCCGGATAAAACAGTCTCAGCGGAAAC
>SVDB01000052.1:4025-6211 GCA_015058065.1 Clostridiales bacterium | reverse complement strand
TATGTGATTATTCCTGCAGAATAGTGCCCATTAGTGGTAAAATATACAGACTGATAAAGGGTAAACCGGAGGAAAGAGGATGTTCAAGAAATTCAAGGATAGTCCTTACTCAAAAGCCGCCTTCACTATCCTGATCTGCGGCGCGCTGCTGATCATCTTCAACAGCTGGATCACAAAGAACCGGATAGTTATCGGATTCGAGAATATCAACAGGACACTTGCGCCTATATACATAGGCGGCATTTTCGCGTTCATCCTTTGCCCTGTATACAACGCCTGCGTCAAGTGGTGCTACGCGCATATGCTTAAGGGGGCTAAACACAAGGGCTTCTCTGTAGGCGCGATGATAGTACACGACGACGGAGACCTGGTCATCGACAAGCGCGAAAGGTCAAGGATACTTGCCGCAGCGAGGACTGTGGCATCGCTCGTCTGCGTGATCATCGTGGTGGGTTTGGTCGGACTTTTCATATATTTCGTAGTACCGCAGGTAGTGGCGAGCGCGCTGTCACTGATCAATACCATGCCTTCGAGGCTGCTGGCGTTTTCACGCTGGTGCAATACCCATCTCAGCCACTTCCCGTTCATCGCGACCTGGGTAGACAACCTGGCTCACGCCGAGAACGACGAAGTCATGCAGTGGATACAGGAACACATACTCAGCGGCAACGCCGCCAGCATAGCGACCATGATCTCCAACGGAGTCATCCAGGCCTTCAAGTATGTAGCCAACGCGTTCATCGGTCTGCTGATCATGGTATATCTCCTGAACTACAAGGAGAGGCTGTTCGCTATAACACGCAAGATGGTCAACGCGACATGCAGCCAGAAGCGCAAGGCCTCGCTCTATGAATTCGCCGACATAGTCAACGAGACGTTCATCGGATTCATCGTAGGCCGTATCATCGATTCATTCATAATCGGAGTTCTGACATTCATAGTGCTGATGATATTCAACATACCATTCGCGCTGATGATAAGCCTCATAGTCGGAGTCACAAATATCATACCGTTCTTCGGCCCGTTCATCGGAGCGATACCGTCGGTATTCATACTCCTGCTCGAAGAACCTATAGAGGCGCTGTACTTCATCATCATAATAGTCGTGATACAACAGCTCGACGGAAACATCATCGGACCGAAGATCGTCGGCAACGCGATAGGCATAAGCAGCTTCTGGGTCCTCGTTTCAGTGCTGATAGGCGGAGGCCTGTTTGGATTCGGAGGCATGGCGTTCGGAGTCCCGGTATTCGCGGTATTTTACAGGTATGTCGACAAATTGACCAGGACGAGCCTGAAGCGCAAGGAAAAGAATACGCATACCTCATACTACTACAGCCTTGAGCCGTTCGGACTCGAGGACGATGAGGTCGATCTCGAACCGGATCCGAAGAAACAGCAGTCGCTGTTCACGAGATTCAAAAAAGAGAAGAAGGATATTTACAAGCATAAATTCGCGTATGATACCAACGATCACGAGAGCGACCTTGACAGGAGCCCGCGGGTATTCGACAACGCGGTTGACAACGGTCAGGAGACAGACGACTGATGCGTGAAGATGTTTTACAGACGATAGAAAAGATAAGCATGACTGTGCCTGAAGAACGCGTGCTCAGAGATGAGCCGATGTGCAGGCACACGTCTTTTCGTATAGGAGGTCCCGCGGCGGCACTGGTCCTCGTCAGCGATGAAGAGGAACTTTCAGCAGTGATGAGAGCTGTCACGGAGACCGGCGCGGAGCATATGATCATAGGCAACGGATCCAATCTGCTTGTTTCAGACGAGGGGTATCCGGGCATTATGATCAAGCTTGCGGGTGATTTTGAGAGCGTAAGACGCGACGCGGATGATCCTCGCAGGGTCAGAGCAGGCGCCGCCGCCCTCATGTCGAGGACCGCGGCATTTCTGACCGAGAACGGTCTTAGTGGATTCGAATTCGCCAGCGGCATACCCGGAAGCATCGGCGGCGCCGTATTCATGAACGCGGGCGCCTACGGCGGCGAGATAAAGGATGTCGTAAGATCAGTACGTGTTATGAATCCTGACGGGACGAACGCGCGCGACATCAGCGCTGAAGACATGGATTTCTCGTACAGGCACAGCAGGGCTCAGGATGAGAGCATGCTGATCCTGTCCGCTGATATGGAACTGACTCCGGATGACCCGGCAGCGATAGCGGAGAGAGT
>SVDB01000052.1:0-3925 GCA_015058065.1 Clostridiales bacterium | reverse complement strand
CTGCTCGCGTTTCCTAAACTCAAGATATATCTGGGAGTAGAGGCAGACATCGTGGATACGCCGAACGGACTCGATGTGTCACCTGAAGATTTCGGCAAATTCGACTTCGTGAACGCCGGATACCATTATGTGCCGAAGTGCCACATGCTGCATAACTTCATCGCGTTCCGCATGCCATGGCCGAAGGTACTCAAGGAAAAGCTTAGACTGCAGAATACGGAGCGCATCATCAAGGCGCTCAAAAACAACGATATCAACATCCTTACGCACCCGGGCGACAAGGCGTTCATAGATGAGCACGCGGTCGCGAAGGCGTGCGAGGAGACCGGTACTCTAGTCGAGATCAACGCGAGGCACAAGCATCCGGATGTGCGCGACCTTCAGATCTACAAGAAGTATGACGTGAAGTTCGTTATAGACAGTGACGCGCACAGACCGAAATACGTGGGACGCTTTGCCGAAAGCCTTGCTCTCGCGATCGAGGCGGGCATAGATACTGACCGGATAGTGAATATAGAGAAGAAATAGCGAAAGGGACGCTGAAAACATGGAAGTCGTAATAATCACGGGAATGTCCGGCGCGGGACGAAGCAGAGCAGCTGACTGGTTCGAGGACCAGGGCTATTACTGTGTCGACAATATGCCGCCTGTACTGATCCACGACTTCCTGCGGATGGCATCCGAGGCGTCGAACAACATAAAGAAGACTGCCTTTGTAGCAGACCTGCGCAGCGGCAACTTCTTCGAGGAACTCATCGGAGTGATCGACTCGCTCAGAGAGACGCCGGATATAGAACTGACAGTTCTGTACATGGAGGCCGCGGTATCTGAGATAGTACGCAGATTCAACGAGGTAAGGCGGAACCATCCGCTGACGGGAGGTCAGGCAAGCGCCAGCGTTATAGAGAAAGAGATAGAAAAACTCTCCGAGATACGCAAGAAGTCGGATCTGATCCTGGACACCACGAACCTCAAGGTGCCTGAGATGAACGCCGAACTCGACCGCATGTTTTTCGGAGGCTCAGGGTCATCGAATTTCGCGGTCAATATCAGTTCGTTCGGTTTCAAGTACGGCATACCTACGGAGGCTGACGTGATGTTTGACGTCAGGTTCCTGCCGAACCCGTTCTACGTGCCGAGCCTCAAAAAGCTGTCGGGCAACAACCGCAAGGTAAGAGACTATGTCTTCAGGAGCGAGCTGGCGGGACAGTTCGTGGATTCGGTCCACGCGCTGCTTACTTCAATGGTCCAGGGATACATCAACGAGGGCAAGTATCATCTCAATATAGCTTTCGGCTGCACAGGCGGTCATCACAGATCGGTAGCGATCGCGAACGCAGTAGCCGAAGAATTCAGAAAAGACGGCATGAGGGTCAGAGTCGATCACAGAGACCTCGATCTTCAGAACAAAAGGGGATAGAAGGGGGCAGACTTGTCGTTCTCATCGGATGTAAAAGGTGAGCTGGCGAGGCTGAGCCCCGCCAAAAAATGCTGCATGCTGGCTGAGATCGCCGGATTCCTGAGAGTATCGGGTTCCATCCGCATCACCGGCGGCAGTTTTGCTATTGTGGCGACCACTGAGAGCGCGGCCGTCGCTAGGCATCTTAAGGTGCTCATCGAGACATACTTCAGGAACAAGGTCGACCTTGCGATAGGAGGCTCGCTGAGACCGGGGAGTCAGGGCAAAAAGGGCAGAAACACCTATTATATCAGCATCAGCCCCGAAGAGAAGTCGATGCAGATACTCCGCGAGACAGGAATGGTCCTGATACGCGAGGGCGACGACTATTTCAGCGACGGGATATATCAGCCTATCGTCAAATCGAAGTGCTGCAAGAGGTCCTATCTGAGGGGTATGTTCCTGAGCTGCGGCACCATGTCTGATCCGCGCAAGAGCTATCATCTTGAGTTCGTGCTCGATAAGGAGCAGACGGCTTCAGACCTGAAGAGGCTGATAGGATCGTTCGATGATCTGTCGGCTTCGGTCGCAAAGCGTGGCGACAACTACGTCGTTTACATGAAGAAGGCAGCGTATATAAGTGATATGCTGGGCATCATCGGAGCGGGAAGCTCGGTGCTCGAACTTGAAAGCATAAGGGTCAACAAGAGCATGCACGGCGAGATAATGCGCATCCTGAACTGCGACAACGCGAACGTCGACAGGACGCTGAAGGCTGCCGAGGAACAGAGGGCCTGGCTGGTCAGGATCGCTGCCGATGAGACCGGAAGAATGCCTGAGGCAGATGAGATAACGGATCCGCTGTCTGATTTCTGGACGAAGGGGCTGAGGTATCTGCCGGCGCCTCTGAAAGAAGCGGCATACCTGAGATTATACAAGCCGGAGGCGAGCCTCACCGAGATCGGTGAGTCGCTGTCGCCGCCGGTAGGAAAGGCGGCGATCAGCAAGCGCTTCGCGAAGCTGCGCGCGCTCGCCGAAGGAACCGGTGATGAGGATCACCGCTGACAGGACCGGGTGGTAAAATATGGAAAAAAACCAGTTAATAGAACTGTTGATAGAGGATATGCTTGATGACGGCAGGGCCTTCGGAAGATATGAAGGCTGTGCCGTTTTTGTGAGCGGAGGAGGAAAGGTTTCTGGCGGCACGAAAGCTGCAGGAGCAGTCCCGGGAGATACGGTAAAGGCCCGTGTAACAAAGGCAAAGAAATCCTCCGCTGAAGCTGTTCTGACTGAGGTGACCGTTCCGTCGCCGGACAGGATAGAAGCTGAATGTCCGTACTTCGGACAGTGCGGCGGATGCGCGATGCAGGAACTGTCATATGACGCCCAGAGACATCTCAAAGAGGACCAGGTAAAGGCAAAACTGAAGCGCCTTGGCGGACTCGAAGATCCGAAAGTCAATGAGTGCGTCGGAGCGGAGACGTTAAAATACTACCGCAATAAAGCTGTCTTCGCGGCCGGACCTCATGGAGAAGTGGGTTTCAGGAAGGCGAAAAGCCACTTTGTAATGGATATTGAGGACTGCATGCTGCAGTCTGACGCGGCGATGGTATGCGCTGACGCATTGAGAGCGTTCCTGAGGAAAACAGGCGTCAGATGCGTAACACAGATGACCGTAAAAACGGCTTTCGGCACAGGCGAGATCATGGCTGTGCTGGAATCTGAGAGCAAGGATATCCCGCAGATCGAAAAGCTGGCTGAAATGCTCGATGACGCTGTCTACAGCCTCAACGCGGATGAAGAGACAGAAGGAATGGTAAACGCTCAGGCATTCAGCCTTGAATCGCTTGCCGTTATCCATAAAGGCAAGTGCCGCGTAATAGCAGGCAAGCCGACGATCACCGAAGAAGTGATCACAGAAGACGGCCGCAGCCTGCTGTTCGAGATCAGTCCGCAGTCGTTCTTCCAGGTCAACCCTGAGCAGATGGGCAAGCTCTACGACAAGGCGGCTGAATACGCTGATCTGAAAGGCGGGGAAACTGTCCTGGATCTGTATTGCGGAGCAGGCACTATCGGCATCTGGCTGCTCGATAAACTTCGTCGCTCTGATCCGGACGCGTTCGACAGGACGAAGGTGATAGGCATCGAATCAGTGAAGCCTGCCGTGATCGATGCCAACCGCAATTCGGTGATAAACGGGCTCATCAATACCCGCTATATCTGCGGGCCGGCGGAGGAAGAACTGCCGGGGATGATGGGGCTCGCGAAGTTGTATAAATGGAATGAAGTGAACGAGAGAGTAGAGCGCGAGCCGTTGCTGAAAATTGAAAAAGCGGAAGTGGCAGTTCTGGATCCGCCGCGTGCCGGCTGCGACGAGGCTCTGCTCGCCGCAGTGGCTGCCGCGCAGCCCGACCGCATTGTTTACGTCTCGTGCGATCCCGGCACGCTGGCCCGCGACATCAAATTCCTGACCGCCAACGGCTACGAGTTCATCGAAGCGACCCCGGTCGACCAATTCCCGTGGAC
>SVDB01000051.1 GCA_015058065.1 Clostridiales bacterium | reverse complement strand
GGCGGCATAAAGGTGATACAGACAAAAGGCTCCGGATACGGGGTGGACGCTGTGCTGCTGGCGGCTTTCGCTGCGGGGGATACCGGCGCGAAGGGACTGTCCCCTGCGCGGGGCAGACTCAGGATAGCTGATCTCGGCACCGGCTGCGGAATAGTGGCGTTCATCATCCATCACAAGCTGGGCGGAGCGAGGCTGACAGGCTACGATGTGAATCCTTCAGTGATAGAGAGGGCGGAAAGAGCCTGCGCCATGAACGGCCTTTCTGAAGATATCGATTTTGTCTGCTGTGACATAAAGGACATCGACGCCGCGGGAGAGTTTGACGCGGTCGTGACCAACCCGCCTTACTTCAGAAGGACTCCTGATGAGCCCGGTGCCGCGGACCCCGATGACCGCTATATCGCCAGGCACGAAACAACTGCGGATATCAGGGACTTCGCGGCAGTTTCAGCGGCGATGCTGAAAGAAGGCGGAAGCCTGTATATGGTCCACAGACCCGACAGGCTGGCAGACATAATCACGGAACTCAGGGCAGCAGGTATAGAACCCAAAGAAATGCAGACCATAGTGCCTTGCGCGGGAAAAGCGGCCAATATGGTGCTGATCCATGGGATAAAGGGCGCGGGGCCTGAACTGAAAATGCTCCCCGGGATAGCCGTGCACTCAGCGGACGGCGGATATACGGCGGAAATACTGAAATACTATGAAAGGGAGGCTTGAAAAAGCCTCTTTTTGTTGCGCGTTATCCGCTTAAAGGAGACGGCTTTGCTTGAATACGGAGGCTCTTCAATATATAATATTATCAATAATTGCGGGCTTTTACGGGACAGCCTGCCGAGGTTTTAAATAAAGGAGAAATCATATGATAGAAGTAAGCATCAAGGGCGTGCTGATCGGAGTGCTTCTGATCGCGCTGATCGTGCTGGTCGTCTTCCTGATCGTGCTGGTCGCGAATGTAACTGAAACCATCAAAAAAGCCAACTCGATCATCGACGGAGGCACAAGCGCAGCCGCAAGCGCCAAGGGGAAAGTGCAGGAGGTATCCAGCGCTGTTAAAGAAGGCGCTTCAAAAGTGACCGGGATCGCTGCCATGGGAGCAAAGACAGCCGGTAAGATACTCGATAAAGTGATCAAGTAGAGAATTAAGGAGAATAGAAATGACTATCAATCAGATCATTGCGTTTTGCCTTGTAGCTGTACTGGTCGCGTTCATCGTAGTTCTGGCGATCATGGCCTTTCACGCGGTCGGACTCCTCAAGAGAACCAAGGTCCTTGTAGGCAAGGGCACAGACGCTGTCGACGGAGCAAAGGGCAAATTTGATAAACTCAGCGACGACGCTCTCAATGCTGTCAGTGCCGTAGCGGCTGATACATCCGGAGCTGTCAAGGCAGTCTCCGCTGCCGGAGTCGGACTTGCCGCGTTCGGTCTCGTAAAGACACTGCTCGGACTTCTGACAGGCGGAAGTTTATTCGCCACATCGGCCCGCGGTGAGCGCAGAAAAGCGAAAAAGGAGATCAAACTCTCCAAGAAGACGATAAAGAAGCTCAACAAGCAGTCGAAGCGCGAGAAGAAAGCTCATAAGAAGGCGGATAAGTCGACCAGAAAGATCCAGAAGAAAGAGGCCGCGAAGGCAGCCAAGGCCGCCGCAGCCGCACTGGCTCTGAAGAAAGCTGAAAGCAAGGCTCTCAAGAAAGCCGCTAAGGTCGAGAAGAAAGAAGCCGCCGCAGCCGCAGCCCTTCGTCAGAAAAAGGAAAAAGCGTCCAAAAAGGCAGCCAAGAAGGCCGCAGCCCTCGCAGCCGCAGCTCTACTCAAAAAAGAGAAAGAAGCGAAAAAGGCCGCAGCAGCCGCCGCGGCCGCGCTCCTGAAAAAGGAGAAAGCGGTCAAAAAAGAGGCGAAGAAAAAAGCCGCAGCAGCCGCTGCCCTCGCGAAGAAGGCAAATAAAGCCATTAAGAAAGAGGACCTCAAAAAAGCAGCTCTCGCGAAGAAGGCTCAGGCAAAGGTCCGCGCCGCTGCGAAGAAGACCGAAAAGAAGGCTGTCAAGGCTTCAAAGAAAGCAAGAGTGCGTGCTGAGAGGCTTGCCGCTAAGGCTGCCAGAAAAGCAAACAGGACAGCAAAAAGGGCGGCTGTCAAGACCGCCAGAAAACTCGCCAAAAAGGCGAAAGCAGCAGAAAGGAAAGCCGCTAAAAAGGCTGAGAAAAAAGCTGCGTAAATTCTGTATCTTAGGAGACTGTTAATGTCAAAGATCCTTGTAAATAACAGCGGCCCTCTCCACGGAGAGGTATGGATAAGCGGCGCCAAGAATTCAGTGCTGCCGCTTCTTGCCGCGACAATACTTACAAAAGACACCTGCGTGATCGAGGACGTCCCCGATCTCGCAGATGTCAGCGTTATGAAGAAGATGCTGCTCAAATACGGCGCGAAGATCGATGACACGGAAGAAGGTGTCATAAGGATCTCCACGCCTGAGATCATTTCCTGTGAAGGCGACAGAGAAATGGTGCAGGAAATGAGAGCATCTTTATTTACTATGGGCCCGATGCTCGCGAGACACGGCAAGATCGTTATGCCGATGCCGGGCGGATGCACGATAGGAAAGAGACCCATAGACCTTCACCTCAAGGGCTTCAGGGCGCTTGGCGCCGAAGTCGTCGAGGATGATGAGAACGAGGTCGTAACTGTTACCGCCGGACCAGATGGACTGAAAGGCGATGTCATCTACCTCGACTTTCCGAGCGTAGGCGCTACCGAGAACATCCTTATGGCGGCGACACTCGCGAAGGGGACCACCATAATTGAGAACGCCGCCAAAGAACCTGAGATCATCGACCTGGCGAACCAGCTCAACAAGATGGGAGCGCGCATAAAGAGCGCGGGTACCGACATGATCAGGATAGAGGGCGTGAAAAAGCTTTCCGGATGCATACATGAAGCGATACCTGACAGGATCGAGACCGGTACTTTCATGCTGGCGGCAGCCATCACGCATGGCGACATCCTCATCAGGAACGCTCTTCCGGGTCACGTCAGACCAATTATGGCAAAACTTAAGGAGTGCAATGTCGATGTTGAGGTAAGGCCTGAAGGCATCTATGTAGATGCCAGGGACAGAGACCTCAACTCTACAGATATAAAAACTCTCCCGTATCCGGGCTTTCCGACTGACATCCAGTCGCCGTTCATGGCGTTCCTGGCTACAGTCAGCGGCAGCAGCGTCGTCAGGGAGACAGTATTCGAAAACAGATTCATGCATGTCGTGGAGCTCAACAGAATGGGCGCCGACATACTGATAGAGAACAGAGAAGCTTTAGTGCCGGGAGGCAAGACGTTGAAGGGAGCCAAGGTAAGGGCGACCGACCTCAGAGCCGGCGCTGCCATGGTGCTCGCGGGACTCGCGGCGACGGGGACTACAGAGATAAGCGAGATATTCCACATAGAAAGAGGCTATGAGAACCTTGTCGGAAAACTCAAGGCGCTCGGAGCCGACATCATGAAGATCGACGACTGACCGATCAGTGAACGGAGGACATTATGCCTGACATCAAGTATCTTCAGCTTCTTGCAGAGAAGTATCCGAACCGCAGAAGAGCGAGGACGGAGATCATCAACCTCAGAGCCATACTGGCGCTTCCTAAGGCGACTGAGTTCTTCCTGAGCGATATCCACGGCGAATATGACGCTTTCCATCATTTCGTAAGGAGCGGCTCCGGAATGATCCGCATGAGGATAGACGAAGTTTTCGGTAATATCCTCACCGAGAGCGAATGCGACGATCTGGCTGCTCTTATTTATGATCCTGAAGGCGAGATGGCAAGGAGAAAGAAGAGCGAGCACGACTTCGACGCGTGGTGCAAAGTCTCCATCCGCAGACTCATCGCGATCTGCCGCGTAGTCACAAACAAATACACCAGATCGAAGGTGAAGAAACGTCTGCCTCAGCTGTCGTCATATATCATGGACGAGCTTCTTTTCGCTGACGATGTGACCGACAGACATAAATACTATGACGAGATCATCGACACTCTGATCGAATACGGCGCGGCAAAGGAGTTCATCCACGACCTCTCTGAAACGATCGCCAACATGACCGTGGACAGGCTCCACATCATCGGAGACATCTTCGACAGAGGTCCTAAGTCCCATGTCATCATGGACTATCTGATGGCGAACCGCGGCATAGACATTCAGTGGGGCAATCATGACGTCCTCTGGATGGGAGCCGCCTGCGGCAACAGACCATGCATAGCGACCATGATCCGCATCAACGTACGCTATAACAACTTCGACATGCTCGAGGTCGGATACGGATTCAATCTGCGTCCGCTGGCGTCACTGGCCGAGCATATCTACAAGGACGATCCTTGCGAGTTTTTCAAGCCTAATGTACTCGAAACCAACAGATATGATCCGATCCCGCCTGAACTCGCCGCCAAGATGCACAAGATGATCTCTATCATCCAGTTCAAGGTAGAGGGGCAGGCGATAAAGGATCATCCTGAGTATCATCTTGAACACCGTAACCTGCTCGAAGCGATCGACTTCGAAAAAGGTACCGTAAAGGTCGAAGGTGTCGAGTATCCGATGAGAGACATGAATCTGCCTACAGTTGATCCGGCGGATCCGTACAGGCTGACTCCTGAAGAAGAGGAGGTCATGGTGGCTCTTGAGTCTTCGATCATCAACTCGGAGAAACTTCAGAGACATATCAACTACATGTTCTCGCATGGCTCGCTGTACAAGATCATGAACGGGAACCTCTTCTATCACGGCTGCATGATCTTCAACGAAAGAGGCAATTTCAAGAACGTCGAGATCGACGGAGCGAAATACAGAGGCGCGGCATACCTGCGCAAACTCGACCAGATGATCAGAGACGCGCGCGGCAAGCAGCCTGCAGGCAGAACGTCGGCTGAAGCGGCATCGATCATGTGGTATCTGTGGCTGTCTGAAGACTCTCCGCTATTCGGAAAAGACAAGATGACGACATTTGAGAGATACTTCATCGCAGATAAGTCCACACATAAAGAGCATACGGTACCTTACTACAGGCTTATCGAGAAAGAAGAAACAGCCAATAAGATCCTGAAGGATTTCGGACTCGATCCTAATACCGGAAGGATCCTGAACGGCCACGTGCCGGTCAAGATCATCAAGGGCGAAACTCCGATAAAGGCTAACGGCAAGCTCTTCATTATCGACGGAGGTATCTCAAAGGCTTATCACAAGACCACCGGTATCGCCGGATACACCGCGATATTCACGTCGAAACACATGTATCTCGCGGAACATCAGCCTTACGAGCCTCTTCGCGAGGACGGCACCCAGACATTCCACAAGCCTGTGATGCATCTGGTACATACAATGCCTGAAAGACTGCAGATCAAGGATACTGACAATGGCGCTGAACTTCGTGAGCAGATAGCGAATCTCGAGGCGCTTTACGATAAGTTCGTCAGCGGCAGTATCAGAGAGATCTACTGAAAAGGGAGGGCGGAGAGATATGGCCATAATTCTTAAAATAATGGGAGGCCTTTTGCTCGCTTTGTGCATCTGGTATATACTCCTGCTCTATAAAAACAACAGACATAAGCTTTAAAGGGGGAAAAGAATGTACATTGACAGGAATCTTATGGCGCTGGCGATATTGCCGGGCCTTATGCTGATCATTTACGTATACACAAAGGACAGGGTCGAGAAGGAGCCTCTTCTTATGATCCTTAAAGTCCTGCTGTTCGGCGCCATTTCGTGCTTTATAGCCGGATATGTAAATTCATACAGGATACAGTTTATCCGGTATCCTCAGGGAACGATCGAATTCGCGCTGAGCATATCTTTCCTCGTGGCAGCAGTTGACGAGGAGATCCTTAAATTCCTGGCGCTGAGACTGGGATCTTGGAGAAGCAACGCGTTCAATTATCGCTTTGACGGTGTCGTTTACGGCATGACCGCCGCTGTCGGTTTTGCCATATTGGAAAACATAGATTATGTTATGCGAGGCGGCTTTTCCACGGCGATCATCAGGGCTTTCACCGCTGTCCCTATGCATGCTTTCTGTGGAGTGTTTATGGGAGCTTTATACGCGTATTCAAAGAAAGCGAGCATTCTCGGACAGAAGACCGCTTCGGTCGCGTATACTGCGCTTGCTCTTCTGGTCCCTATGATAATCCACGGTACATATGATACCTTCGCGTTCATGGAAGCCGCGGGGACCCTGCCGCTGCTCATCTTTGTAGTGATGCTGTACACTGCTGCGATCATCACGATCAGAACACTGTCAAAACTGGACTTCTACGCGGGATTCTATCCGCAGGCACGTCCGATCAACTACGACGTCAATATCTACTAAAATAAAAGAGGAAGTGGCGATGAGCAAGACATCAGAAAAGCTCACAGAAGAACTGCTGTATTTATACAACACAGGCAAGCTCTATCACGCTTACCGTACTTTCGGCGCGCATATCGAAGACGGAGGAGTACAGTTCACGCTGTGGGCTCCTGACGTGAGGTCGGTCAGAGTGACTGGCGACTTCAACGGCTGGAGCGCTTCATCCGTCATGGAGCATATCGGTGATACAGGGGTCTGGACCTGTTTCGTGGCCGGAGCCAAGGCAGGCGATCATTATAAATACGAGATCGAAACTGCGGACGGAAAGCACATCTCAAAAGCGGATCCGTTTGCTTTTATGGCCGTCAGGAGACCGGGAACGGACTCGATAGTTACCGAACTATGGTATGAGTGGAAAGACAGCGAGTGGATGGATGCGAGGGGAGAGAAGGACAGTTTCGCCTCTCCGATGAACATCTACGAATGCCATCTCGGCTCGTGGAAACGCCCCGAGGGTGAAGATAATTTCTATACCTACAGGGAACTCGCGGATACGCTGGTGCCTTATGTAAAGGATATGGGCTACACGCATGTAGAATTCCTGCCTGTCATGGAGCATCCGCTGGACGCGTCATGGGGATATCAGGTGACGGGCTTCTACGCGCCTACTTCCAGATACGGTTCGCCGCATGATCTCAAATACCTTATCGAATCATTCCACGCCGCGGGCATCGGGGTGATACTCGACTGGGTGCCGGGACATTTCTGCCCGGACGATCACGGACTGAGAGATTTCAACGGCGGAATGCTATACGAGAGCACGGTGCATCCTGACTGGGGCACATATAAATTCGATTTCAGCAGACCTCAGGTAAGGAGTTTCCTGCTGTCGAACGCGATGTACTGGCTCGAGGAGTATCACGCGGACGGCCTCAGGGTCGACGGCGTATCGAGCATGCTGTATCTGAACTTCGGAGTGAGCGACAAGTCGAAGATGAGGTTCAACAAATACGGTGGGGACGGCGATCTTGACGCGATAGAATTCCTGAAGGAATTCAACTACATGGTCGGGACCGGCGTTAAAGGCGCTGTCACGATCGCTGAAGAAAGTTCGGCGTGGCCTCTCGTAACGAAGCCTCCTAAAGACGGCGGACTCGGATTCCACTACAAGTGGAACATGGGATGGATGAATGACACGCTCGAATACATGTCGACGGACTTCCCTTGGAGAGAAGGCGCCCATAACAAGCTTACCTTCTCGATGACATACGCATACAGCGAAAACTACATACTGCCGCTGTCGCACGATGAAGTGGTGCATGGCAAGAAGAGCCTCATAGGCCGCATGCCGGGAGACACATGGAGAGAATTCGCCGGCGCGAGACTTCTCGCGATGTATCAGATGACGCATCCGGGAAAGAAACTCAACTTCATGGGGCACGAGATAGCGCAGTTCATAGAGTGGCGCGAGTACGAGGAACTGGAGTGGTTCCTGCTCGGCTACGAAAACCACGAAAGATTCCAGGTATTCATAAAGGACCTGAATCACATATATACGGAGCATCCGGCGCTGTGGTCGGTGGACAACAGCTGGGACGGCTTCACCTGGATAGATCCTGATAACAGGCAGCAGAGCGTGCTCACTTACATGAGACGCGGAAAGGCTCCTTCGGAAGATGAGAAAGGAGAACTCCTGATCTGCGCAGTAAACATGGGAGTACAAGCCTTTGACGAGTTTGAGATAGGCGTGCCTGAACCTGGATTCTATAAGGAAATAATCAATTCCGACGATGTGAAATACGCCGGAAGCGGCAGGGTGAACACCCGCCAGATACGCGCCATAAAGAAGCCTGCTCATGGCATGCCGTACTCGATCAGAGTAAAGATGCCTGTCGTAGGCGGCGCGATATTCAGGAAGAGACCTGAGAGAGAAATCAAAAGAAAGGCGAAAAACGACTAGATGATTAGAAACAAAGACGATTTCAAGACAGAATACAAACGTTTGGCAAACATGATGTTCAGGAGAGATCCCGAGCATCTGACAGATGACAGAGACAAGTTCGCCGTGCTGGCAAGACTCGTGGAACGCGAGGCAAGCGAGAGAGCAAACGCGGTTGAGATACTGTCAGCTAAGAAAAAGAAGAAAGAGGACAAAAGGGTCTATTATTTCTCGATGGAATTCCTCATCGGAAAACTGATGGACAACTATCTCCTTAACCTCGGCATCCGCAGCGAAGCGGAAGAAGGACTTGCGGACTTCGGAACAGATCTCGAAAAGGTGCTCGATACCGAGCCGGATCCGGGCCTCGGAAACGGAGGTCTTGGAAGACTGGCGGCGTGCTTCCTCGACTCGATGGCGGCACTCGGCATCAAGGGTGACGGCATGGGTCTGAGATACAAGTTCGGACTCTTCAAGCAGAGGATAGAGAGCGGCTACCAGATAGAACTTCCGGACGCATGGCTGGATGATGGGTACGTTTGGGAGCAGGCCAAGCCATATGATTCGGTAATGGTCAGGTTCGGCGGCAAGGTCGAAAGAACACTCAAAGATGGAGTAATGAAATACAGGCACATTGACTACACCACCATCAGGGCGGTGCCTTATGACGTGCCTATCATAGGATTCGGCGGACAGACCGTCAACACTCTCCACCTTTGGGACGCGCAGCCTGTACACGATACCATCGATATGGAAGCCTTCAACGCTGGCGACTACAGCAAGGCGATGAGAGAGCGCAGTGAGATAGAGGCTATCACAAGCATACTTTATCCGGATGACACCAACGGAATAGGCAAGCAGCTCCGTCTCAGACAGGAGTATTTCATGGTCGCTGCCGGGATCGGCATGATAATCAGAGAATACAAGTCGCGTTACGGAACTGACGAATGGGACAAGTTCCCGGACAGGATACAGATCCATATCAACGATACGCATCCGACCATGTGTATTCCTGAACTCATGAGAGTACTCATCGATGAAGAGGGCCTTGAATGGGTCGACGCATGGAATATCACCAGAAAAACCATATCGTTCACCAACCATACCGTGCTGCCTGAAGCCCTTGAAAAGTGGGGGATCGATTATTTCAAGCAGCTTCTGCCGCGTATCTACATGATCATCGAAGAGATCAACAGGCGCTGGCAGATCAACCTTCCTGCGGAGGTAGATGACTGGCACTCGGTAAGCCGCGGAACTTCGCCTCTCTGGGA
>SVDB01000006.1 GCA_015058065.1 Clostridiales bacterium | reverse complement strand
CACTTGTTCATGAACACGATGATGTATGGTACGCCTACCTGTCTCGACAGAAGGATGTGCTCTCTTGTCTGTGGCATTGGGCCGTCTGTTGCTGCTACTACCAGGATAGCTCCGTCCATCTGAGCTGCTCCTGTGATCATGTTCTTTACATAGTCTGCGTGTCCCGGGCAGTCTACGTGAGCATAGTGTCTGTTCGGTGTCTCATACTCTACGTGTGCTGTCGAGATAGTGATTCCTCTTTCTCTCTCTTCCGGTGCCTTGTCGATCTGATCGAATGCTACGTCAGAGCCGAGTCCGTACTTTCTGTTCAGTACGGATGTGATCGCTGCTGTAAGAGTCGTTTTGCCGTGGTCAACGTGGCCGATCGTGCCGATGTTGATATGCGGCTTGGTTCTTTCATATTTCTGCTTAGCCATTTTTTACTCCTTGTATTTATCTGATGATTTTCTCTGCCAGACTTTCCGGCAGCTTTTCAAAATGATCGAATTGCATTGTATAAACGCCGCGTCCCTGTGTCTTTGAACGCAGGTCGGTCGCGTAGCCGAACATTTCGGAGAGCGGCACGTAGCCTCTTACGACGGCCGCGCCGTTCTCGATGTCCGAGCCCTCGATCCTTCCGCGTCTCGAACTGATGTCTCCGATTATGTCTCCCATGTAGCCGTCCGGTACGGTGACCTCGACCTTGAATACAGGTTCGAGCAGGACCGGCTTGGCCTTCATGACGGCTTCCTTGAAAGCCTTGGAACCGGCGATCTTGAATGCCATCTCCGAGGAGTCGACTTCGTGGTACGAGCCATCATACAGCTCGACACCGACATCGACTACGTTGTACCCGGCGAGAGGTCCGGCCTGCATGGCCTCCTCTATGCCGCTCTGTACAGCAGGGATGTATTCTTTCGGGATCGCTCCGCCGACGATGGAGTTCTTGAATTCGAATCCTTCGCCCGGCTCCCTCGGATACAGTTTGATCTTGACGTGAGCGTACTGGCCGCTTCCGCCCGTCTGCTTGGCATGCTTGCAGTCCACATCCGCGTTGCGTGTGATCGTCTCTTTGTAGGAGACCTGCGGCTTGCCGACGTTGGCCTCGACCTTGAATTCTCTGAGGAGCCTGTCCACGATGATCTCGAGATGGAGTTCGCCCATGCCTGCGATGATGGTCTGTCCCGTTTCAGGGTTCGTATATGTCCTGAATGTCGGGTCCTCTTCAGCCAGCTTGGAAAGCGCTATTCCCATCTTTTCCTGACCGATCTTGGTCTTAGGCTCGATGGCGATCTCTATGACAGGATCAGGGAAGTCCATGGACTCAAGCACTATTGGATGCTTGTCGTCGCAGAGCGTATCGCCGGTGGTCGTGAACTTGAGTCCTACCGCAGCAGCGATGTCGCCCGAGTAGACCGTCTCGATCTCGTTCCTGTGGTTGGCGTGCATCTGCAGGATGCGGCCGAACCTTTCCTTGCGGTCCTTTGTCGCGTTGTATACGTGCTTGCCCGAATCGATCGTTCCCGAATATACCCTGAAGAACGCCAGTTTCCCGACGAACGGGTCGGTCATGATCTTGAATGCGAGCGCCGAGAACGGACCGTTATCGTCTGCCGGTCTTTCTTCTTCCTTCTTTGTGTAAGGATTGACGCCCTTGATCGCAGGAATGTCGAGAGGCGACGGCATGTAATCGACGACTCCGTCGAGCATGAGCTGTACGCCTTTGTTCCTGTAAGCCGAACCGCAGAACACAGGGTACATATTGCCCTTTATGGTCTCGCGGCGGATGACTCTCTTGATGTCCTCTTCAGGGATATCCTCTCCCTCGAGATACATCATCATGAGGTCTTCATCACACTCGGCTACGGCTTCGAGCATCCTGTCTCTCCACGCCACGGCCTCGTCGAGCATGTTATCAGGGATCTCTTTCTCCTCATAAACCTTGCCGAGGTCGTCATCATGGTAGAGCTCAGCCTTCATCTTGATCAGGTCGATGATGCCGACAAAGCCAGCTTCTGAACCTATCGGCAGCTGGACCGCGACGGCATTTGCCTTGAGCCTGTCACGGATCATGTCCAATACGTGGAAGTAGTTGGCACCCATGATATCCATCTTGTTGACGAAGATCATGCGCGGGACTCCGTATTTTTCGGCCTGTCTCCAGACTGTCTCGCTCTGAGGCTCGACACCGCCCTTGGCGCAAAGCACCATGACGGCTCCGTCAAGAACTCTCAGCGATCTCTCGACCTCGACTGTGAAGTCGACGTGTCCCGGAGTATCGATTATGTTGATCCTGGTGTCCTTCCACTGAGCAGTTGTAGCGGCGGAAGTAATGGTTATTCCGCGTTCCTGCTCCTGTTCCATCCAGTCCATGGTGGCTGCGCCTTCATGGGTCTCACCCAGCTTGTGGGTGCGTCCTGTGTAGAAGAGGATCCTCTCTGTTGTTGTCGTTTTTCCGGCATCGATGTGTGCCATGATACCGATGTTACGCGTCTTTTCAAGAGTAAACGATCTTCCCATCACTCCCTCCTTTCTGACTGCTTAACTGTTGAAATAACTATGCACTTGCAGAATTAGAATCTGAAGTGTGCGAACGCCTTGTTGGCCTCTGCCATCTTGTGGGTATCTTCCTTCTTCTTTACGGACGATCCTGTGTTGTTGGCAGCATCCATCAGCTCGCCTGCGAGTCTGTCAGACATCTTTCTCTCGCCTCTTGCTCTTGTGTACTTTGTGAGCCATCTGAGACCGAGTGTCTGTCTTCTCTCAGGTCTTACTTCGATAGGTACCTGATAGTTCGCACCACCGATTCTTCTTGCTTTAACTTCGAGAACCGGCATGATGTTGTTCATTGCCTTCTCAAATACTTCGAGAGGATCTTCGCCTGTCTTCTCTTTGATCGTGTCAAACGCATCATAGACGATAGTCTGGGCTACGCCCTTCTTTCCGTCGAGCATGATGCTGTTGATCAGCTTCGCAACTACTACGCTGCCGTAGACAGGATCAGGAAGAACGTCTCTCTTTGGTGTGTTACCTTTTCTTGGCACTTCTCTTCCCTCCTTTGGAAAATAAGTCGGTACTCGTTGACTCTGCACGATTTTCTTCGGATGACTGATACGGTCACCTTACTCATGCAGCAGTCCCCGCGGCGCTCTTTTATAAAAAGATTGCCTACGTACATTATTGAATTACTGATAATTTTCGGCCTTGTGTCGAAAATTAGAAGGTTTTCTACATTACGGCAAAGCCGTAAAATCATTGAAAACCTTATTTCTTTACTTTAGGCCTCTTTGCTCCGTACTTGGAACGACCCTGTCCACGATTTGCAACGCCGGAAGCGTCGAGTGTTCCTCTGATGATGTGATATCTGACACCCGGGAGGTCCTTTACTCTGCCGCCTCTGACCAAAACAACGCTGTGCTCCTGCAGATTGTGTCCGATGCCCGGAATGTAAGCTGTAACTTCCATTCCGTTGGTGAGACGAACTCTTGCGACTTTACGGAGAGCCGAATTCGGCTTCTTCGGTGTCACGGTCTTGACTGCTACGCATACGCCTCTCTTCTGAGGGGAGTTAACGTTGGTAAGAGTCTTATGAAGAGTATTCATGTTCTTACCGAGCGCAGGAGCTGTCGACTTCTTTACCGAGCTCTGTCTGCCCTGACGTACTAACTGGTTGATTGTAGGCATTCTTTTCTCCTTTCTTCTAGTATTTTTTCTTCAAATACGCCCTTTCGTAAGGGCGCACTCGAACTTGTATATTTTACTGACAAACATTAGTAATGTCAATGCTTTAAGGCAATTTTTTCACTGTAAAAACAGCTGTATCAAGCGGCACAGGCATAAGCAAAACCATCTGCACCGTGCCAACACGATTTATACCTTATATCTCCTCTCAGTCGTGTCGCCGGGCTGCGATTTCAGCTTGATCTACACGACTGACACCTTTTTTCGCATTTTAATCGTGTCTCAGAGTTGCTGATTTCTTCCCTGTTGACACGACAAGCGCCATTTTTCTCCTTATAATCGTGTTGTCTGGTCATTTTCCAGTATTGGTGTTACACGAGCGAAAGTATCTTTCCGGCTGTTTTGCGTGTATTTTGTCTGTTAAAAGGACCGCATACAAATGCATGCGGTCCTTTCAGTTCATTATACGCAGTCTATTCGACGATCGCTTCTACACCGTAGACTTTGATCTCTTCTTCGGCCTCAGCCGCTGCTGCGGCTTCTTCCTCTTCGAGACCCGCGATCACGAGTTCGTCTTCGCGTTCAGCCTTGCCGTTTACGTATTCATCGAATTCACCGTAGTCTACTTCGACTTCGGAGTAACGCTTCATTCCCGTTCCGGCAGGGATGAGTTTTCCGATCATGACGTTTTCCTTGAGACCCTCGAGTCTGTCGGTCTTGCCCTTGATCGAAGCGTCTGTCAGCACTCTCGTTGTCTCCTGGAAGGAAGCAGCCGAGAGGAACGAACTTGTCGCGAGAGCGGCCTTCGTGATACCGAGGAGCTGTCTGTTGGCAGTGCATGGCTCTCCGCCTTCCGCCTCAGCAGCCTCGTTGGCAGCCTCGATGTCTCTTCTGGAGTACTGGCCGCCAGGCAGGAGCCTTGTGTCTCCCGGCTTTTCGACCTTGTACTTCGAGAGCATCTGGCTGACGATGATCTCGATGTGCTTATCGTTGATGTCTACACCCTGATTCTTGTACACTCTCTGTACTTCTCTCAGGAGATATTCATAAACGCCCTGCACTCCGAGGAGCCTCATGATATCGTGAGGATCGAGAGGTCCCTTCGTGATCTGATCGCCTGCATGGACTTCCTGTCCGACTTCGACGCTGAGTCTGGCTCCGAACGGAATGATGTAATTCCTCTCGCCGCCCTTCTCTTCGACGATGACGTCAGTCTTGTTGTCTTCTCTCGGTTCGATCGCTGTCACGACACCGTCTGCCTCGCAGATCTCAGCGAGACCCTTTGGCTTACGCGCTTCGAAGAGCTCCTCTACTCTCGGGAGACCTTGAGTGATGTCGGAACCGGCAACGCCGCCCGTATGGAATGTTCTCATGGTCAGCTGTGTACCCGGTTCTCCGATGGACTGAGCCGCGATTATACCGACAGCCTCGCCCGGGAGCACCATGCGGCCCGTGGCCATGTTCTTTCCGTAGCATCTCGCGCAGAGACCGGTCTTCGCCCTGCAGGTCATCGCCGATCTGATCATCACGCTCTCGATGCCCATCTTTTCGATCTTCTCGGCCATGTCGTCGGTGATGTACTCGTTGGCAGCCAGCACGACTTCGCCCGTTTCAGGGTTGATCACGTCTTCGCTGGTATATCTGCCCGCGATCCTCAGGCTGAGCTTTTCGATCTCTTCCTTGCCGTCCCTAAACGCTCTGGCTTCGATACCTTCTGTCGTTCCGCAGTCCTCTTCATTGATGATGATGCTGTGCGAGATATCGACAAGACGTCTTGTCAGGTATCCGGAGTCGGCCGTTCTCAGAGCCGTATCGGTAAGTCCCTTACGCGCGCCGTTCGACGAAATGAAGTATTCCAGTATCGAAAGACCTTCACGGAAGTTCGACTTGATCGGGATCTCTACAGTATGACCTGTCGCGTTAGCCATCAGTCCTCTCATGCCGCCGATCTGGCTGATCTGAGATTTGTTACCTCTGGCTCCGGAATTCGCCATGATGTAGAGGTTGTTCAGCGATCCGAGGTTTTCCATGAGAGCGTCGGCTGTATCATCAGTAGCTTTTCTCCAGGTGCTGATGATGCTTTCGTATCTCTCCTTGTCGGACATGAGTCCCTTTCTGTAGAGAGCCTCGTACTGGTCTACCCTGTGCTCCGCCTCGCTTACGATGGTCGCCTTCGCCTCAGGGATCTCCATGTCGGAGATGCTGATGGTTACAGCGCTCACTGTCGAGTAGTGATAACCGGTATCCTTGATGTAGTCTAGCATGAGGGCTGTCTCGGTGTTTCCGTGAGCCTTGAAACAAGCCGCGATTATTCTTCCGAGAGCCTTCTTGTCGCAGAGGAAGTCGACTTCGAGTGAGTACGGATCCTTCTCTCTGTCAACGAATCCGAGATCCTGAGGGAGTCCCTCGTTGAAGATGAATCTTCCGACTGTGGACTCTACGAGTCTTCCCGGATCTCCTTCATACGCGTAGCGTCTGACCTTGACCTTCGCGTGGATGCCGACGACTCCGGCGTTGTAAGCCATGATCATCTCATCATAGTCAGCGAAGCTCTTGCCGTCTCCCTTTTCAGCCGGACGGTCTCTCTCGACCGTACCCGGGTGTGTCAGGTAGTATGATCCGAGGATCATGTCCTGTGTAGGGACCGTGATAGGCGATCCGTCCTTAGGAGCCAGGATGTTGTTGACCGACAGCATGAGGAATCTTGCCTCAGCCTGAGCCTCTACCGAGAGAGGTACGTGTACGGCCATCTGGTCTCCGTCGAAGTCAGCGTTGAAAGCGGTACATACGAGCGGGTGCAGCTTGATGGCCTTGCCCTCTACGAGTACAGGTTCGAACGCCTGGATACCGAGTCTGTGCAGTGTCGGGGCACGGTTGAGCAGGACCGGGTGATCCTTGATGATGTAATCAAGAACGTCCCAAACTTCAGGCTCCGCTCTCTCTACCATGACTCTCGCCTGCTTTGTGTTCTGAGCGAGCTCTCTGTTGGCGAGCTCTTTCATTATGAACGGCTTGAAGAGCTCGAGAGCCATCGTCTTAGGAAGTCCGCACTGATAGAACTTCAGGTCAGGTCCTACTACGATTACGGAACGTCCGGAGAAGTCTACTCTCTTACCGAGCAGGTTCTGACGGAACCTTCCCTGCTTGCCCTTGAGCATGTCGGACAGGGATTTGAGCTTGCGTCCGCCCGCTCCCTGAACGGCTCTGCCTCTTCTGCCGTTGTCGATGAGCGCGTCGACGGATTCCTGCAGCATCCTCTTCTCGTTACGGATGATGATGTCAGGAGCGCCGAGCTCACCGAGCTTCTTGAGTCTGTTGTTTCTGTTGATGACTCTTCTGTACAGATCGTTGAGGTCGGAAGTCGCGAATCTGCCGCCGTCGAGCTGGACCATAGGTCTCAGATCAGGCGGGATGACAGGGATCACGTCGAGGATCATCCACTCAGGTCTGTTTCCGGACTGCTTGAACGCCTCGATGACTTCGAGGATCTTGACGAGTCTGATCTTCTTCTGGCCGGAAGCCTTCTTGAGCTGATCTCTGAGTTCCTCAGCCTTCTGATCGACGTCGATGTCCATGAGGAGCTTCTTTACAGCCTCAGCGCCCATGCCGGCTTCGAAGTTCTTGCCGTAGATCTCGCGCGCTTCGTTGTACTCTTCTTCCTCGATGATCTGCTTATACGCGAACGGTGTGTCGCCCGGGTCGGTCACTACGTAGGAAGCGAAGTAGAGCACCTTCTCGAGTTCCTTCGGTGTCATATCCAGTACCAGACCGATCCTTGAAGGGATGCCCTTGAAGTACCAGATGTGCGATACCGGGGATACGAGGGAGATGTGTCCCATTCTCTCTCTTCTGACCTTTGCCTTTGTGACTTCTACGCCGCAGTACGGGCAGACGAGTCCTCTGTAACGGATCTTGTTGTACTTGCCGCAGCCGCAGACCCAGTCCTTTGTAGGTCCGAAGATCCTTTCGCAGAACAGTCCGTCAAACTCCGGCTTGAGCGATCTGTAGTTGATGGTCTCAGGCTTTGTGACCTCGCCGTGTGACCAGTTGAGCATCTCTTCTGTGGACGCGAGTTTGATCTGCAGGGATTCGATATTTCTGAGATCCTGATTGTTATCTGTATTCATGATATGTCCTCCCCTCCTTTACTCTTCATCCTCGAACGTCTCCATGGACTCAGCTTCAGCCAGGTCCTCAAGGCTGTCCATCTCAACCGCGTCTGCCAGGTCGATGTCAGGCTCCGTCGCCGGAACTCCTGCCATGGCCAGAGCCTCGATCATCGAAGAGATCTCCGCTGAATCGAAGTCGTCCTCTTCATCAGCGCCGAATCCCGCGGCAGCCTCAGCAGCCTCGAGGTCCTGTTCGTGCTCTCTTCTCTCACGCTCGGCTCTTCTGTCGTTCTCGCTGATCATTCTGTCGAATGTAAGCGCTCCGTCATATTCCGAAGTCTCTCTGAGCTTGATCTCGCTGTCGTCGCCGGCCTTGGTCTTGATGTCCAGAGCAAGCGCCTGGAGTTCCTTGATGAGTACCTTGAAGGATTCAGGGATACCCGGCTCAGGGATATTGACTCCGTTGATGATCGATTCGTATGTTTTTGTACGTCCGATGATATCGTCGGACTTGACTGTCAGGATCTCCTGCAGAGTGTAAGCGGCGCCGTAAGCTTCGAGCGCCCATACTTCCATCTCTCCGAATCTCTGACCGCCGAACTGGGCTTTTCCGCCCAGAGGCTGCTGTGTGACCAGTGAGTACGGGCCCGTCGATCTGGCGTGGATCTTGTCGTCTACCAGATGGTGGAGCTTGAGCATGTACATGTAGCCCACTGTTACAGGGCTGTCGAAGTACTCGCCCGTACGTCCGTCTCTGAGTCTCAGCTTACCTGTCTCAGGATAGCCTTCTTCCTTGAGCATGCGGATAACATCGCTCTCGTGCGCTCCGTCGAATACCGGCGTCGAAACGTACCAGCCCTTCGACTTCGCGGCGAGTCCCAGATGCACCTCGAGTACCTGTCCTACGTTCATACGGGACGGTACGCCCAGAGGGTTCAGCATGACCTGCAGCGGCTCACCGTCTTCCTTGAACGGCATGTCTTCCTGCGGCAGGATCCTGGAGATAACGCCCTTGTTACCGTGACGTCCGGCCATCTTGTCGCCTACGTTGATCTTTCTCTTTGTAGCGACATAGACCCTGACTATCTTGTTGACTCCCGGAGGGAGTTCTGTGCTGTTCGTCTTATCGAAGACTCTTACGTCGATGACGATGCCCTCTTCGCCGTGAGGCAGCTTGAGAGACGAGTCTCTGACTTCCTTGGACTTCTCGCCGAAGATGGCGCGCAGCATCCTCGCTTCCGGAGTGAGGTCTGTCTCGCTCTTCGGAGTCAGCTTACCGACCAGGATGTCGTTGGACTTGACCTCGGCGCCGATCCTGACGATACCTTCCTCATCGAGCTCCTTGAGCATGTCGCCCGGGAGGTTCGGGATGTCTCTGGTGATCTCTTCAGGTCCGAGCTTGGTGTCTCTGGCCTCGCACTCATGCTTCTCGATGTGCAGCGATGTCAGCACGTCGTCCATGAGGAGTCTTTCGTTAAGAATGATAGCGTCCTCGTAGTTGTAGCCTTCCCATGTCATGAACCCGATCAGGAGGTTCTTTCCGAGGGAGATCTCGCCCATGCTTGTGGACGGGCCGTCAGCTACCACTTCGCCTGCCTCGAGGTGCTCGCCGAACGAGACGATAGGCCTCTGGTTGATGCAGGTTCCCTGGTTGGAACGCTTGAACTTGAGCATCTTGTACTCATCTACTGTACCGTCATCGTCTCTTGTGACTCTGACATAGTTGGCGTCGACAAATGTGACTGTACCGGCGTGCTTGCACAGTACGACGGCTCCCGAGTCACAGGCGGCCTTATACTCAATGCCGGTGCCGATGTACGGCGCTTCGGTAACGAGAAGAGGAACAGCCTGTCTCTGCATGTTGGAACCCATCAGCGCACGGTTAGCGTCGTCGTTCTCGAGGAACGGGATCATTGCCGTCGCGACGGATACTACCTGCTTAGGCGATACGTCCATGTAGTCAACTTCCGTCTTAGGTACCATGGTGATCTCACCCTTGATGCCTCTGACGGCGACCTTGTTGTTGACGAAGTGACCTTCTTCATCGAGAGGCTCGTTGGCCTGCGCGACTATCATGAGGTCTTCGTCAGCAGCGGCAAGGTATTCAACGTCAGTCGTGACGATACCCTTTTCCTTGTCGACCTTGCGGTACGGAGTCTCGATGAATCCGTACTGGTTGATTATTCCATATGTCGTAAGCGAACCGATGAGTCCGATGTTAGGACCTTCAGGAGTCTCGATCGGGCACATTCTTCCGTAGTGGGAATAATGTACGTCTCTGACTTCCATGCCGGCTCTCTCTCTCGAGAGTCCGCCCGGTCCGAGCGCGGACAGCCTTCTCTTGTGAGTCAGTTCTGCCAGCGGGTTGTTCTGGTCCATGAACTGCGACAGCTGCGAAGATCCGAAGAACTCCTTGATCGCCGCTGTTACAGGTCTGATGTTGATCAGCTGCTGAGGTGTCGAGTTCTCTGTCGTCATCCTCTCTCTGATCGTCTTTTCCATTCTCGCGAATCCGATCCTGCACTGGTTCTGCAGCAGCTCGCCTACTGTCTTGAGACGTCTGTTGCTCAGGTGGTCGATGTCGTCAGTCTCGCCTACGCCGTGACCGAGGTTGATCAGATAGCTGATAGAAGCGATGATATCCTCGAGGATGATGTGCTTAGGGCTCAGCTCTTTTCTTCCGGAAGCGATGAGCGCTTTCAGCTTGTCTTCGTCACCTTCAGCCTTTTCGATGATCTCCATGAGAGCCGGGTAGAATACCTTCTCGGACAGTCTGTACGGAGTGAGGTCGATGCTGACGTATTTCGCAGGGTCTACGAAGTTGTTTCCGATGACCTTGGTCACTACGCCTTCTTCGTCCTCGTTCTTGCTGTATACCAGCACGGACTTGACACCGGCGTCCTCGATCACCATGGCAAGGGATCTGGAGATCTCTCCGCCCTCTTCTGCCAGGATCTCACCTGTGTTAGGGTCGATGACGTCTTCAGCCGCGACTGTGTCAACGAGTCTGTCGTGGAGTCCCAGCTTGCGGTTGTACTTGAATCTGCCTACCTTGGCAAGGTCGTAACGCCTCTCGTCGAAGAGCAGCGCCATCAGCATGGATCTCGCGTTCTCAACTGTCGGCGGCTCTCCCGGTCTCAGTCTTCTGTAGAGTTCTCTGAGTCCGTCAGCGCTGTTCTTTGTCGTATCCTTGTCGAGTGTGTTCTGCAGCCTCTCATCTTCTCCGAAGATCGCGATGATGTCCTCGTTGCTGCTGAGAGCGAGAGCCTCAGGATCGATGATGCCGAGAGCTCTGAGGAAGGATGTCAGCGGCTGCTTTCTTGTTCTGTCGACTCTGACGTAGAGGATGCCCTGCGAGTCTGTCTCATACTCGAGCCATGCTCCCCTGTTAGGGATGACCTGCGAGCTGTACAGTCTCTGGTTGGACTTGTCCGTCGTTACGTCAAAGTACGGTCCCGGAGAACGTACCATCTGAGTTACGATGGCTCTCTCCGCTCCGTTGTATACGAATGTGCCCTTCTCAGTCATGAGAGGGAAGTCGCCCATGAATACGTCCTGCTCTTTGATCTCGCCGGTCTCGCGGTTGATCAGTCTGACCTTGACAGTCAGGGCAGTAGCGTATGTGGCGTCTCTCTCCTTGCACTCCTCCTGATCGTATTTAGGAGTGTCGGAGAAATGGTAGTCCGCGAACTCGAGACTCAATGTATTGGTCGTGTCGCGGATAGGCGATACGTCATCAAGGACCTCTCCGAGACCCTCTTCGACGAACCACTTGTACGACTTTGTCTGAATGTCGATGAGGTTAGGCATCTCGCAAACCTCATGGATCTTGGCAAAGGTCATACGCTCTTTTCTTCCAACTTTGATTGGGGTTGGCATTGTATTATGCTCCTTACTTTTCTTTCTGTAAAATACCAATACCGTGGATGCCGCTGTGCTATGCGGCAGACCGGAGGTTCCGTGCGGGAGCACGCTCCGGCGCGCGGCTTCCATAATGTTTTTGAAAAAATACATACATTTTCGCAAAAAACACCAGAAAAATGTCTCCCGTAAACGCGCGAAATGAGCCTCGATAGCCGGGGCTCATTTTATTGCGTGGGTCGGACCGATATCGCACGGTCCAATTTGTATTGCTTCGTAAATGCCCATCCGCGAAGACCGGGCTCTCGCCCGCTCCGGCCTGCAGCGGTACTAAACTCTGACTTCGCTGTCGCTCGTCAATCGTTAAGTACCGGCGGCCTGCGAGTCTTCGCTGCCGGGCATTTACTCAGCATAGTAGTTTTTATGCTTCTAAAGAATTACTGAAGTTCTACTACAGCGCCAACAGCCTCGAGAGCTTCCTTGAGAGCGTTAGCTTCGTCAGGCAGAACGCCTTCCTTTACAACTGTAGGAGCTCCGTCTACGACAGCCTTTGCTTCCTTCAGTCCGAGTCCTGTAGCTTCTCTGACAGCCTTGATAACCTTGATCTTTTCCTGTCCGATCTCCTTCAGAACGACGTTGAATTCGCTCTTCTCTTCTTCTTCTGCTGCTGCTGCGCCGCCTGCTGCAGGTGCTGCTACTGCTACTGCGCTTACGCCGAATTCTTCCTCAAGAGCCTTAACGAGCTCGTTGATCTCAAGAATGGTCATGCTCTTCAGAGCCTCAATGATCTGAGTCTTATCCATTGTTTTTCTCCTTTTTCAAATTTTCAAAATGTTCGATTACGCGGCAATGCCGCCTGTTGTGTGTTTCTGATTGATTACGCTTCTTTTTCTGCGATCGCCTTGAGTGTGAGCGCGAGTTTTGTCATCGGGCTCTGGATGCTTCCCATGAAACGTGCGATGAGCACTTCTCTTCCCGGGATGCTTGCAAACTCCTCGATCTGGGCCTTATCGTAAACATTACCTTCTACGTATCCGCCCTTGAATGCCATCTTCTTGAAATCCTTGATGGCCTTTGCAATGACTCTTGCGCCGGCAGTAACATCATCGCCGCTGAACGCGAGCGCTGTTGTGCCCTTGAGAGTCTCACCGTCAGCGAGGCCGGCGAATTCTGTTCCGTCGATCGCTCTTTTGATCAGTGTGTTCTTGTATACTGTGAAGTCGACGCCTTCTTTACGGAGATCTGCTCTCATCTTGTCAGCTTCGGCTACAGTGAGTCCCAGATAGTCAACTGCTACGATGGATCCGGCCTTTTCGAATTTTTCCTTGATCTCGTCGATGACGATCTGTTTGGCTTTCTTTGCTTCTACAGACATTATTTCTCCTTTCCGGCGATATCCCTTCGCCTAATTTGTCATGTAGGTACAAATACCCCGCGGTCATGAAGACAGCGGGGTTCAAATCTATGAATTGTACCTCGGCGGGAAATTAAGCTTTCGCACCCGCTGTCTCAGGTTGGATATTCGTTTTTCTTTGTCTTTTCAGACTAGAGGGTCACTGTTGCAGGATTGATCTTGACGCCAGGGCTCATCGTTGCTGCGATAGTGATGCTTCTGAAATACTGTCCCTTGGCTGCTGCCGGCTTAGCCTTCGCTATAGCCTGGATGAGAGCGTTAGCGTTCTCTGTCAGCTGCTCTTCGGTGAAGGATTTCTTGCCGATGATGCAGTGGATGATGTTGGACTTGTCAAGTCTGTACTCAACTTTACCTGCCTTGATGTCAGCCAGGGCTTTGTTGAGGTCCATTGTAACTGTGCCGGACTTAGGGTTTGGCATGAGACCTCTTGGTCCGAGGATCTTACCGAGACGTCCGACGACTCCCATCATGTCAGGTGTCGCGACTACAGCGTCGAATTCGAACCAGTTCTCGTTCTTGATCTTGTCAGCCATGTCCTCAGCGCCTACATAGTCTGCGCCTGCTGCCTGTGCTTCCTCTGCCTTAGGGCCCTTAGCGAAAACCAGAACTTTCTTGGTCTTGCCTGTGCCGTGAGGGAGTACCATAGCTCCTCTTACCTGCTGATCTGCGTGTCTGCCGTCTACTCCGAGGCGGAAGTGCATCTCAACTGTCTCGTCGAACTTTGCGTTGTTAAAGCTCTTGAGCTGCTTTACTGCTGTTGCTACGTCTACGAGTTCGTGCTTGTCATAAGACTTCGCGATCTCTGCGTATCTTTTTGATCTTTTCATTTTTCCTCCTTGTGGTACTTGCGGCGTTAGCCTCCCACTTCATTACTCAACTACCGTGACTCCCATGCTGCGAGCTGTTCCCTTGATCATGTCTGTTGCTGCCTCGAGGGATGCTGCGTTGAGATCCGGCATCTTTGTCTTTGCGATCTCTTCTGCCTGTGCGAGCGTGATGGATGCAACTTTTTCCTTGTTAGGGGTTCCGGATGCGTGCTCGATGCCTGCTGCCTTCTTGATGAGGACTGCTGCCGGCGGAGTCTTGCATACGAAATCGAATGATCTGTCAGTGTAAACCGTGATTACGACCGGGATGATCATTCCCTGCTGGTCCGATGTCCTTGCATTGAACTGTTTGCAGAAGTCCATGATGTTGACGCTCTTCTGTCCGAGAGCCGGGCCAACCGGTGGTGCAGGTGTTGCTGCTCCGGCAGGGATCTGCAGCTTGATGTAGCCGTCGATCTTCTTTGCCATTGCTGTCTCCTTTCTTAAATTTTTTTGCAGGCCGCTAGCGCAGCTTGCTCACCTGCGAGAACTCGATCTCAGCAGGCGTATCTCTTCCGAACATCGAGATGCGTACCTTTACGATCTGCTTCTCCGGATTTATGGCTTCGACTATGCCGAGCTGGCCTTCGAAGACTCCTCCGATGATGCGGATCGTGTCGCCGACCTCGATATCCAGGTCGATCCTGAGTTTCTCGATCCCCATCCTGACGATCTCCTCTTTTGTCAGAGGAATAGGATCGGAACCGTGACCTACGAAACCCGTGACGCCTTCGGTATTACGGACAAGGTACCAGGTCTCGTTGTTTACGACCATCTTGATGACGACGTATCCCGGGAAGAGCTTGCGGGTCTTTACCTTCTTGACTCCGTCCTTGATCTCGATCCTGTCTTCAGTCGGTATGACGACTTCCTGGATGAGATCCTGCATCCCGCGGTACTCCACCATCCTGTCGATGCTGTTCTTTACCTTGTTTTCGTAACCGGAATAGGTGTGCACGACATACCACTTAGCGGTACCGTCGCCTCTGAGCCCCTCGCCTTCGAGCGGGGAAACGCTGGACTTGACCGGTTCTCTGGTTTCAGTGGTCTCGATATTTTCGATGTTATCGATCTTATCTGTCATTTATTTCTCCTTGGGTCAGGACAGGGTGATGCCCAGAAGGCCCTTGAGGGCTGCCAGGAATCCCGTGTCGATCAGCCAGAATGCTACTGCAAAGAAAATCACGCAGGCGAATACCACGACGGTGTCAGTCGCGAGTTCTTCCTTAGTAGGCCATACGACCTTCTTGAACTCCTGTCTGACGCCTCTGAGATACGCGATGAGCCCTGTCTTCTTGCCCTGTGCGTTCTTGTTACGGCTGTTCTGACTCTGTTTATTTGCGGAAGCCTTTGCCGCGGCCTTGGCGAGATCTTCTTTCGACTTGGTCGCCTTTGCCTGATCGCTTCCGTTCTTGCTGCTGTTTGCCATGTTCTGTCTCCGTTAATACTAGTCTACAGAATTACTTGGTCTCTTTGTGAAGAGTCTCCTTGTTGCAGAACTTGCAATACTTCATGAGTTCGATCCTGTCAGGATTGTTTCTCTTGTTCTTCATGGTATTGTAGTTTCTCTGCTTGCACTCTGTGCATGCCAGGATGACTTTCTGTCTAACGCCTGCTGCCATCTTGTTCCTCCGTGATCTATGTAATGCTTGAAATTTCTGTCGTTTTCAATCGAAAACTCGAAGCCCGGTCGCCCAGTGCTCCGATTTTCTTCTTAAAGTCGCTCAATTAGTTTACTTTGCAGTGATTGCAATGTCAAGCGGTTTCTTTGCGCTTTCAAAAATTATTTTGTCCTCGCCCTTCTGATCCCGTACATCAGGACCGCTGCGGCGTTCGACGCGTTGAGCGAATTGATGCGTCCGTACATAGGTATCGAAAGGACGAAGTCGCACTTTTCCTTCACGAGGCGGCCGACGCCCTTGCCTTCGTTTCCGATGACGATGGCGATCGGTCCCGTAAGGTTCGCCTTGTAATATGTTTCGCCGTCCATGTCGGCCGCTCCGACCCAGACGCCTTTTCCCTGCAGTTCTTCTATCGTGCGCGCCAGATTGGTCACCTGCACGACAGGCATGTTCTCGATCGCTCCCGCCGCCGAAAGAGCAACTGTCTGTGTGAGCGAAGCCGCCCTCCTTTTCGGGATGATGACCCCGTGCGCTCCCGCGCATTCCGCGGTCCTGATTATCGCTCCGAGATTATGCGGGTCGCTGATCTCATCCAGTATGATGATGAACGGATCCTCGCCGGACTCTTCAGCCCGTGCGAACACCTCATCCATCTCAGCGTATCTGTACTCGCTGACCTTCGCGGCGACTCCCTGGTGCTTGACTCCCGGTGCCATAGCGTCGATCTTTTCCTTAGGAACGAAATCCACGATGACGCCCTTTTCTTTCGCGAGGGCTACTATCTTCGAAACCGAACCTTCGGAGCCATCGGCTATGAACACGCGCTCAACGTCGCGTTCGCCCGAAAGGACCTCGACCACCGGATTGCGGCCGGCAATCACTTCGAGCCCGTCCGTTCCTACCTGAGGCTTCTGAGCTTCATACTCTCTGTCCAGGTCAAAACCGAGCGCCTTGCGCGGGCTGCTTCCGCGTGTCCTTCCCGTGGCCGCTTTCGCCGCGCCGGATGCCCTGCGCGCTCCCGCCGGCTTTCCCGCTCCCGCAGTCCTGCTCTTCGGCTCGTAATTATCTCCATAGTCACGGCGGTTCTTGCCGCCTCTTTTCGGCGCGCTCTTTCTGTCAGCGTCGTTGAATCTCTTGTTGTCTCTCTTGCTCATCAGTCTGCCTTTTTCTGATACACCACAAATCTGTATGTTATCCCGTTTTCCGTGATCGGTTCGCTCTCGGAGATGATCTCGAAGCCCGGGTCCTCATCAAAATTGGTTATGAATGTGTCCGCGCCGAGGTCGGCGTCCATCTTTGTGACATAAAGCCTGTCGCAAAGGGTATAGAACCAGTTGTAGAGCGATGCGCCGCCGATGAGATAGACGTCATCGGGCTCATATCTCGAGATCGCGTCCCACAGTTCATCTTCCGAATGGACCGCCACGCAGCGTTCCGCCTTGAGGTCGGGATTCGTTGTCAGCACATAGTTGACACGGTTAGGGAGCCCCTTTCCGCCCGGAAGCGAGTCAAGGGTCTTACGCCCCATGACCACGGCCTTGCCCTGCGTATGCTCTTTAAAGTACTTCATGTCTGAAGGAAGGTGCGCCAGCAGCCCGCCGTCCTTGCCAATGCCCCACTTATTGTCCGCAGCAACGATCAGGTTCATTTCGCCATCCTTTCCGCGCGACAGTTCATCATGCGCTGACTTTATCTGAAACTGTTCACCAGCATGGCCGCCTGTTCGTTTTCGAGGCGGCGGCCCCTGTATGAATAAAATGTATCGACATTGCACATAGTGCATACGTTTGAGACCGCTATGCGTCCTGAAGGTATGCCCGCCCTCTCGAGCGTCATGCGGTTCGCCTCCCTGAGATCGAGATGGTACTTGCCCCCGGGTATCTCTTTGCCATCCCCGTCCTTCGCGGGATACCGGCTGAGTATCCTGTCCGCGTCAGCGGCGCTCCACTGAGCGGCAAACGCCTCGTATACCTCATCTCCCATCTCGTAGCAGTCCCTGCAGACTCCCGGACCTATCGCGGCGTACATATCCGCCGGATCACATCCAAATTTCACGCGCATCTGCGCGACCGCCACCTGAGGGATCTTCGCGAGAGTGCCCTTCCATCCGGCGTGCACGAGCCCGGAAACTTTCCGCACCGGGTCGACTATGTAGACCGGAGGGCAGTCACCGCCGTAGGCTGTCAGCAGCGCTCCGGGGATATCCGTTACTATGCCGTCCACGTACTGTCTGTGGAGCGCGTCAGTGACCGCGACCCCGAGGTCCTCTTCAGAAGCCACATATACATAATTGGTGTGCTTCTGGTCAGTCGCGAGCTCCATTGTAAGCGTCGTGCCAAGCTGCCGCGCCAGGATCTCTCTGTTGGCCCGGCACACAGGCGCGGCCTCCGCGAGGATTTCCGTCTTCATGACAGCGGTCCGCAGACCCTTTACCCCATTGCCTGACGCCGGGTCGTAGCTGATGTATCTGGTGCTGTAAAGATTCGGCACTCCAAGCTCATCGAGCATGTCAAACGACAGGAACGGTATCCCGTCGGTATGCATGTTGAACACTTTGCAGTTGTCTGAAAAACGCAGTTTCATGCCAGTCACTGTTTCTATTTCGAAGAGTCGACTATACGGACGGCTTCGGCCGCGATCTCGCGGAGCCTCTGCCTGTCGTCAGACAGGAAGAGGAAGCCCAGCAGGGCTTCGAAGCCGGTCGCGATCTTATACTCGCGGGGGTCGGCGTTCTGAGGTCTCGACATTGAACGATGATTACGGGCTTTTTTGTAGATCTTCTCTTCCTCTTCAGTCAGAAAACCTTCAGCTATCATTGCCTTCGCGGCCAGCGCCTGGCCGGCTGCCGATACGTATCTGACCGCCGTATGGTGAGCTCTGCCGACATCGCCCGGTTTTTCGAGCACGATCTTTTCGCGTACGATGACCTCGAATACCGCGTCACCGAGATAAGCGAGCGTGCTGCTGTTCATTCTTTCTATGTCTTTCTTCTCCATTGGCCTTGCTCCGGTCTATCAAAAACGGCGCCGCACGGCGATCGACGCGGCGGGATGCAGGATCCCGGCCGCCTGACCGGCGTGAGATGCCGCCTCTTCTTATACTGCTACAGGTATGTTCCTTATCTGCTCTCCGTGCTGATAGTTCTCGACCTTGATGTCATCTGTCGTGAAGGCGTAAAAATCCTTGATATCGGGATTTAGCGTCACCTTAGGAGCAGGATACTGCGGCCTCGCGATCAGCTCTTTAATGATGTCAACGTGCCTGTCGTATATATGCGCGTCGGCTATCACGTGAACGAGTTCGCCCGCCTTCAGTCCGGACACCTGCGCCATCATCTTCAGGAGCATGGCATACTGCACCACGTTCCAGTTGTTGGCGGCCAGTATGTCCTGAGACCTCTGATTGAGTATAGCGTTCAGCGTATCGCCCTTGACATTGAACGTCACCGAATACGCGCACGGTTCAAGCCTCATCTCGGAGAGGTCCTCGAAGTTGTACAGGTTGGTCATGATACGCCTGCTGTATCTGTCGTTTTTTAGGCACCACAGCACATTGTCGACCTGATCCATCACGCCTTGCTTGAACTTATACTTCTTTGCCATCTGGTAGCCATAGGCCTTTCCGATGGTGCCCTCTTCATCTGCCCATTCATCCCAGACATGACTCTTCAGATCAGCCAGCCTGTTGGATTTCTTCTGCCAGATCCACAGCATCTCATCGGTCGCCAGTTTGATGGCCGTCGGTCTCAGAGTGAGCGCGGGAAACTCCTCCGACAGGTCATAGCGGTTGACCACGCCGAAGTTTTTTATCGTGTGCGCCGGAGTTCCGTCCTCCCAGCGCGGACGCACCGGCATCCCCTCGGTACTGAAACCGTGGTCGAGGATGTCCTGACACATATTCACGAAAAGTACATCTGCTTTGCTCATTAGTTTCTGATCACCTGTACTCCCTGCGGCGTGTCTTTGAGCGTGATGCCCATGGCCGCCAGCTGATCCCTGATCTCGTCAGCGCGGGCCCAGTTCTTTTCTTTACGGGCTGCCTGTCTCTCATCGATCAGCGCCTGGATGTCGTCTCCGAGACCTTCCTCTTCATCTTTACCGCCGAACAGACCGAGCACATCCGTAAGCTCCTTGATCCTGTTGAGCGCTTCTCCGGCAAAGGACTTCGAAGCTCCGTCCTTTACGTCGAGGTTGATCTCCGAAACGAGTTCGAAGATCGCCGCGATACCGTCGGCAGTGTTGAGATCGTCGTCCATAACTTCGATGAACTTTTCCTTATACTGATCGAGTGAAGCGATCTTGGCGGCCTCATCAGCCATGGCGTCGTCCGTTCCGTTCGTCTTGAGGAACTCGAGCGTCTCGATGGCTGTCGCGATCCTTTCATATCCCTGCTTCGACTGCTCCATGAGCTCGTCCGAGAAGTTGATAGGGCTTCTGTAGTGACCGCTCAGCAGGAAGAATCTGATGACATCGCCGCTGTACTGCTCGCGAATGTCTCTTACCGTAAAGAAGTTGTTGAGCGATTTCGACATCTTCTTTCCGTCCACATTTATATATCCGTTGTGCATCCAGTAATGCGCGAACGGGACTCCGTTGCACGCCTCTGACTGCGCGATCTCGTTTTCATGATGCGGGAACGTGAGGTCCTGTCCGCCGCCGTGGATATCGATCGTCTCGCCGAGATGCTTCTTGGCCATGGTAGAGCACTCGATGTGCCAGCCCGGTCTGCCCATTCCCCATGGCGACTCCCACGCGATCTCGGATTCCTCCTTGCGGGCCTTCCACAGAGCGAAGTCGAGCGGATCTTCCTTGACCTCGCCGATGGCTATGCGAGCGCCGCTCTCAAGATCGTCGATGTTCTGTCCGGAGAGCTTGCCGTACTCAGGAAACTTGCGTGTCGAATAATAGACATCCCCGTCAGCTTCATAGGCATAGCCTTTGTCGATCAGCGTCTGAACGAACTCTATGATCTCAGGGATATGCTCCGACACCTTAGGGTGGACGTCAGCCTTCAGCACGTTGAGCGCCTCGGCGTCATTGAAGTACTCCTTGATATACTTCTCCGAAACTTCCGGAGCTGTGATACCTTCTTCCTTTGCCCTGTTGATGATCTTGTCGTCGACATCGGTGAAGTTCTGCACGAACTTTACCTCATAGCCTCTGAATTTGAAGTACCTTCTGAGTGTATCGAAGACCACGAACGGTCTGGCGTTTCCGATGTGAAAGAAGTTGTAGACCGTCGGTCCGCAGACATACATCCTGACCTTGCCCGGCTCGATAGGTACGAATTCTTCCTTGCGATTTGTTAGCGTGTTGTAAACTTGCATGTTTCCTCCTGTACACGGCGAAATCTGATGAAGCGCGCCATCCCCGCGCCCTCCGCCGTCTTTTAATTTTTTATCAGACACCGAGTACCGCTCCCAGGCATCCCATTATGAGAAGGACCAGGAACGGGCTCTTTTTATACTTTGCTATCAATACTACTGTTGCAATCAATATGATAACAGAAATCAGGTCAACTGGCGAGCCTGAAATCACGGACAGGATCCCGCTTCCGGCGTCAGCGCCGAGTTTTGTCAGAAGGCCCGTGCCAAGCCTTCCCGCTCCGGCCAGAGACGGTTTTACGAGTGTGGCCGCGGCCGCTCCTATGAGTCCCATCGTAGCCGGGCGGATGCCCGCCAGGGCTCCGTTGACCACCTTGCTGTCCTTGAATTTCTGTATTGCCCTGCAGACCAGGCTGACTATTATGAACGCCGGCAGTACGACTCCGAATGTCGCCGCCGCTGCGCCGGCTATGCCTGCCGCCTCATATCCCACGTAGGTCGCCGTGTTTACCGCGAGAGGCCCGGGCGTTATCTGCGAGATCGCCACGATGTTGGCGAATGTTTCCCGGCTCATGTCGAGGAACGGCTGTATGCTGTCGAATATCAGCCTCACGATTGCGAGGCCGCCCCCGAATCCCAGGAGTCCTACCTTGAAGAAGCTGAGGAACAGTCTGAGTACCATCATTTGCCGTCACCTCCCTCTTCATCTTCCGGATCATTTGAGGAAGCGGCAACGGCCGCTTTGCGGCTGCCCGCCAGCGTGACTATGATGCCAAGCACCGCGAACAGCAGTATCACATATGCCGTATTGACGTTGAGCAGCGCGATGAGTACGAACGCTGTCGCGGCGGCCAGAATGGCCCAGATGTTTTTGAGCGCTGACGGCGCGAGCTGTATCAGCGCTACCGCCACCATACCCAGGGCCGCCGCCCTGAGACCCGCCATCGCGCCCATGACAGTACCATTATCACCAAGCGCTGTGATCCCTCGCGCGATGATCAGTATCAGAACGAATGACGGTATCACCACACCGATCGTTGAAACGATCGACCCGATCAGACCTTTCTTTTTGAAGCCGACGTATGTCGCCATGTTCACTGCGACAACTCCCGGCAAACTCTGGCACACCGCTACGATGTCCACGAATTCTTCCTTGGTGAACCATTTCTTTTCTTCGATCAGCGTATTCTGCAGAAGCGGAAGCATGGCAATACCGCCGCCTATCGTAAAGGCGCCGAGTTTGAAGAAAACAGTAAACAGTTCGAGCAGTACATTCATATCCGGTACTTGTTGCGATACTTATACGGGAAACTAAATTAAACTTACTTAAATATTATAGCAGAAATATTATAGCAGACTTGATCGCAAATATGACTGTCAATCAACAGTGTTCCGGCATCTCCATTTTGCGATCAGGATGGCCGCGGTAATCAATGCGGTCGCTGTCATACAGAAAAACCCGGACTGTCATTCACACAGTCCGGGTTTTGTCTTCATTTTGCGATTTTGCGATTATGCGGGCTGTGCCCGTTTATTGAGTTTAGTGAGAGTTCATTGTTTCTTCGGAAAGTCTCGAGAAGAAGCATCTGCCGTCTCCTTCGAGATCTACCAGAGCCTTTGCCTTGGCAATGGCTTCGTCGATCGTCATGAGTTCATGAGCGTCCTCACGGCGGAGCTTGTACTCTACCTTGCCTTCAGCTGCGAACTTGCCGACTGTGATCCTGATAGGGATACCGATGAGGTCAGCGTCGTTGAACTTGACTCCAGGTCTCTCATCACGGTCGTCAACCATTACCTCAACGCCGAGTGCTTCGAGTTTCTTCTCGATGTCGTAAGCTACCTGCATCTGTGTCTCGTCGTGCGACTTGACTACCGTCACGATCACATGATACGGAGCGACAGACAGCGGCCAGATGATGCCCTTGTCGTCATGATGCTGCTCTACGATAGCCTGCATGCTCCTGGTGATACCTATGCCGTAGCATCCCATCCAGTACGGATGATCCACGCCGTTTTCGTCCTTGAACGTAGCGTTCATGCTCTCGGAGTACTTGAGACCCAGCTTGAAGATCTGGCCGACCTCGATACCGCGTCTGAACTTGACCGGCTTTCCGCAGTGCGGGCAGCGGTCGCCTTCCTGGAGCGTCTTGATATCCGTAACGATATCGCCGGTATAATCTCTGCCGTAGCACACGCCTGTCAGGTGGTGATCCTCTTCGTTAGCGCCTGCGCACATATTTACTGTGCCGACGAGCTCAGAGTCAACGACTACGATGCAGTTCTTGAGTCCCATAGGGCCTGTGAATCCCGCGACGGAACCGGTGATAGGACCAGTGACATCCTCATCCGCGAACTCGATGTAGTGTTCAGGTACATTGAGTACGTTGACCAGCTTGATCATGTTGAGCTGTCTGTCACCTCTGATGAACGCTACAACGTTGTCCTTAGGCTGAAGGTCTGTGTCATAAGTCGTGAACATGAGCGCCTTGATCGACTTCTCTACAGGCAGCTTCAGGTAGTTGCAGACGTCCTCGATGGTCTTTGTGCCCGGTGTGAACACCTTCTGTACCGGCTGCATCTCTTCGACAGGTGGTTCATCGTCTACACATTCAGCTCTTTCGACTGTAGCGGCCATTCCGCAGTTGTCGCAGTAGAGGATGTCAGACTCACCCCAGTCGGAGAGGGCCGAGAATTCGTGGGACTTGCTGCCGCCGATAGGGCCGTTGTCAGCCTCTACGATCCTGTAGTCAAGATCCATACGTGTGAAGATCTTCTCGTACGCGTGGTACTGTCTCATGTAAGCGGTATGCAGATCTTCTTCAGTAGCGTCGAATGTATAAGCGTCCTTCATGATGAACTCTCTCGTTCTCAGAAGTCCGTATCTCGGACGCGACTCGTCTCTGTACTTGAACTGGATATGATAGAGCGAGAAAGGAAGTTCTCTGTATGACGACCACTCCTTGCGGACAAAATCAGTGAAGATCTCTTCGCATGTCGGGTTCAGGATAAAGTCGTTGCCGTTACGGTCCTGGATCCTCCAGAGTTCCGGTCCGTAAGCGTACCATCTGCCTGTCTCCTTCCAGAGTTCAGCAGGGTTTACGTGCGGCATGTAGATCTCCTGGCAGTCGATGTAGTCCATCTCTTCGCGGACGATCTGCTCAACTTTTCTTACTGTTCTCCAGCCCAGCTTCGGGAACATGTAGAGTCCCGCTGCTTCCTGCTTGATCATATTGGCTCTTACGAGCAGCTTATGGCTCTCAAGAACGGCATCCGATGGTGCCTCTCTGAGTGTCTTAAGATGGTTCTTGGATAATCTCATTTTTAAAAACTCCCTTCTATTGAAACAGCGGCCATGGCTGCTATACCCTCGCCCCTGCCGGTGAACCCGAGTCCTTCTTCGGTCGTGGCCTTTACATTTACTGCCGACGCCGGTATCCCGAGTACTCCCGATATATTGTGCTTCATCTGTTCTATATAAGGCGCCAGTTTCGGTGCCTGAGCGATTATCGTGACGTCAGCGTTGTTCACGACCGCTTCGCCCAGCATGTCCCTGACTTCAGCCAGCAGCTTCATTGAATCCGCGCCTTTGTATTTTTCATCGGTATCCGGAAAATGTCTTCCGATATCTCCCAGTCCCGCTGCCCCGAGCAGCGCGTCCATCAGAGCGTGTATCGCTACATCCGCGTCTGAGTGTCCGTCCAGCCCGAGCTTACTGGGGATCGGGGTCCCGCAGAGTATAAGGGGTCTCCCCGGGACAAGCCGATGAACGTCATATCCGATACCTGTTCTGGTGGCCATACGGATATCCTCTCTCGTAGTAATTTTGTTATTGGCCGGAGATCCTTCGACAAGAGCCACCCTCACACCCGCGTGTTCCGCGACAGCGGCGTCATCGGTAGCAGTGTATCCGTCTCTTTCGGCCTGTTCGTATGCCTTCATGATGCCGGAGAGCCTGAAGGTCTGCGGGGTCTGCACCCTGAAGACCAGGTCTCTTCTGGCAATGACGCTATCCATTATAGGATAAGTTATTGTTTCTTTCAATGAAAAAGCGTCGATATATTTGGAATTATCACAGTTTATCATGCGTATGGAGTCTGTTGACGGGACCGCGGTGCACACAGCCTCGCATGAAGCCAGAGCCTCGATGTTGCGGTCGATGATCTCAGCGCTCACTCCCGGCCTCGCGGCATCATGTATGAGTACAATGACATCATCCGGATCTGCCCCAAGCGCCTTCGCGTCAGACTCCGCCGCCCTGAGCCCCGCTTTGACGGAATCCGCCCTTTCGCTGCCGCCCCTGACGATCATGATGCTGTCACGCGAACGTCCGGATTTCTTCGCGCACTCCGAAGCGATTTCCGCGTATCTTTCATCCAGAGAACCGTCGGCCGGAGACACGATGATCATCCTGTCTATGCCTTCATGGTGCGCGAAAGCGGCCGCCGCGGTCCCAAGGACCGTCGACCCGCCGTAAGAAAGCAGCTGCTTCGGGACATCCATGCCCATGCGGGTGCCCCTGCCTGCCGCAACTATTATCGCGTATGTCATGCCTGTCTTGTTCTCTGTCATTTTTCTGTAATGTAAATGGCCGATCCCTCACCAGCTTCCCGCTAAATATTGGTTTCGACCATCTCGTCTGCTTCTTCCATTGTGTAGCCGCCAGAGTAAATGAGTTCGCTCTCAAGTATCTGTTTGGCCGTGCTGAGGAGTTTTTTCTCCCCGGTGGACAGCGGTTTCTTCCGGTCAGTCCTGACGAGATTTCTCACTACCGCCGCCACCTCCAGAATGTCTCCGGTCTGCATCCTCTCGGTGTTCTCGCGGTATCGTTTGTTCCAGTTCGGGTTCATGGGTTCGGTCTCTCCCTTGAGGACCGCCATGACCTCTACAATGCGTCCGGGGTCTATGACGGGCCTGACCCCCAGCTTGGCGCAATTGTCCACGGGAACAGAGGCTTCCATGCGGCAATAAGGAAGCGACACATTATAATACGTGCGCATCTCGCCGAGAAAATCCTTTTCGACTATCTCGGTTATGATGCCCGCTCCGTACATCGGATAGACAATGTAATCGCCAACCTTAAACACGACAGTTTCCTCCTTTTACACTATGATTATAGCGATTCGTGTATGAAAATGCAAACAAAAAACAAATATGTAATATTATCACCCGTGTATATGGTTGTCAATATATGAACAGCAGTTATTTCCGGCCCCGGTCACAGGTACAAAAAAGCCCTCCCGTCATATCGGGAGGGCTCTGCCAATATCCATCGTGAAGAATGGTAGACCTGTGTCGCTTATTTCCAGGACTTTACGGTCTCAACTATATTCTCCGCAGAGAGTCCGAAATCCTTCAGCAGTTCGGCCGCAGGGCCGGAGTGTCCGAATTCATCATTTACTCCGATCCTCTTTACCGGTGTCGGCAGCTTCTCACTGAGGAGCGCGCTCACTGCCTCGCCCAGACCTCCGATCACGGAATGCTCTTCGCATGTAACGATCCTGCCGCACTCGCGGGCAGCCTTCAGGACGAGTTCCTCATCGAGCGGCTTGATCGTGCTCATATTGATGACTCTCGCGCTGATACCGAGTCCGCTGAGTTCCTCCGCAGCTTTCACCGCCTCAGCGGTCATGATGCCCGTTGCGATTATTGCGACATCGCTTCCGTCACACAGGACTTCACCTTTGCCTATCTCGAAACTGAAGTTTTCTTCATCGTGGAACACCGGAACGCCGGAGCGTCCGAATCTCAGATATACCGGTCCCTCGAATTCGTAAGCAGCCTTGACAGCCGCGCGCGCTTCTACATCATCCGCTGGGCAGATAACTGTCATTCCCGGGATGCTGCGCATCAGGGCAAAGTCTTCACAGCACTGATGTGACGCTCCGTCTTCTCCGACAGAGATCCCGCCGTGAGTCGCGCCGATCTTAACATTCAGATGCGGATATCCGATCGAGTTGCGCACCTGTTCAAAAGCTCTTCCGGCAGCGAACATCGCGAAGGTAGACGCGAACGGCACCATACCCATGGACGCGATACCCGCCGCGACAGCCATCATGTTCCCCTCCGCTATTCCGCAGTCGATATGTCTGTCCGGAAACGCTTTTTTGAATATGCTCGTCTTGGTAGCCCCGGCAAGGTCAGCGTCAAGAACGATGATATCCTCATGTTCCTTTCCGAGCTCTGCAAGCGCATTACCATAGCTTTCTCTTGTCGCTATCTTCTTAATGTCTGCCATGTTACATCGCCTCCAGTTCTTCGAGCTGCTTTCCGAGTTCGTCCATTGCCTTCGCGTATTCCTCATCGTTAGGCGCCTTGCCGTGCCATCCGGCCTGGTCTTCCATGTAGCTGACGCCCTTTCCCTTCAGGGTCTTCATTATTATCGCGGTCGGAACACCCTTGACCTGCCTCGCGCACTCGAACGCCTTTTCTATCTGCTCAAAATCATGACCGTCGATCTCTTCGACATGGAGCCCGAACGCCTTGAACTTGTCAGGTATAGGATACGGATCCACTACATCTCCGATCCTTCCGTCGATCTGGAGATCGTTATTGTCGACGATCACACAAAGATTGTCCAGACCGTAATGATGAGCGAACATCATCGCCTCCCAGACCTGCCCCTCTTCGATCTCTCCGTCTCCGAGCAGTGTGTATACTCTCAGATCCTTTCCCTGCTTCTTCGCAGCAAGAGCCATGCCGGCTGCGGCAGAAACGCCTTGCCCGAGAGACCCTGTGGACATGTCCACTCCCGGAGTCTGATTCATGTTCGGATGACCCTGAAGGCGGCTTCCGACATGTCTCAGCGTCTTCAGTTCCTCTACCGGGAAGAATCCCCTGTGTGCCAGAGCCGAATACAGTCCCGGCGCTGTGTGGCCCTTAGAGAGCACGAATCTGTCTCTGTCCGCGTTATCCGGATCTTCAGGATCGATATTCATCTCCTTAAAATACAGATACGTGAACATATCCGCCGCGGAAAGGCTTCCGCCCGGATGACCTGACTTGGCGGAATGGACAGCTTCGATCACGCCCATTCTCACCTTGCAGGCAAGTTTCATCAGTTCTTTTTTATCCGTTTCTGTCATGATCTTCTCCTTAACTCAGGATCTATTCCTTGGCTGCCGCCTTGAGCGCTGCCATTATATCTTTTACATTATCCATAGCCATTACTTTGGCCGCGAGAGCATCAGCCTCTGCCTTTGTCCATTTTGAGATTATGCACCTCGAAGTGAGAACGAGCACCGGATTGACGCTGTACTCATCAAGGCCAAAGGAAATGAGCAGCGGTATCATCAGCGGATCAGCAGCCGCTTCTCCGCACATTCCGACCAGAATGCCCTCTTTCTTTCCGCATTCAATGATAGTTCTGATCGAGCGGAGCACCGCCGGCTGGAACGCGGAATACAGGTACGCTACCTTGGCGTTTCCTCTATCAACGGCCATGGTGTATCCGGTAAGGTCATTGGTTCCGATGGAGAAGAAATCCGCTTCTTTCGCGAGGAGATCCGCTATGGCAGCAGACGCCGCTGTCTCCATCATGCATCCGACTTCTATCTCTTCATCAAACGCGATGCCTTCTGCCCTGAGGTCATCCTTGATCCCGGCGACTAACTGCTTGACGCTTCTGATCTCGTCGACTGTTGTTACAAGAGGCACCATGATCTTTGCCTTGCCGAACGCGCTTGCTCTTACTATCGCGCGGAGCTGAGTCGTGTACATGTCAGGATTGGCGAGGCAGTATCTGACGGCTCTGAATCCGAGGAACGGGTTGTCCTCTTTCTCGAAGTCCATATAAGGGATGTCCTTGTCGCCGCCGATATCAAGCGTACGGATTATGACAGTCCTTCCCTGCATTGTTTCGAGCGCTTCTTTGTAAGCTTCAAACTGCTCATCCTCGGTCGGGAGATGAGTATTATCCATAAACAGGAATTCCGAGCGGAAGAGGCCTACGCCCTCGCCGTCACATTCCATGGCTTTTTGGGCGTCTTTCGGAGTTCCGATATTGCAGAACACCTCGAGCTTATCGCCGTCGGCGGTCAGTGTCTCCCTGCCGATGAATTTCTTGAGTTCTTCTTTCTTTTTTATGAATTCCTCGCGCTTGATTATGAACTGTGAGAGGACATCGCCTTCCGGATTGATATAGACTTCACCCGCGGTGCCGTCCACGATGGCTGAATCCTTGTCTGATACCGCGTCCACGATACCCGGTACGGAGAGGACCGCCGGGATCTCGAGCGCTCTGGCGAGTATGGCGGAGTGAGATGTCACTCCTCCTATCTCGGTTATGATACCGACAACATTTCCTTTCACTATGCGGGACGTCATTGACGGCGTGAGGTCCTTGCAAACGAGCACTGTGCCCGGAGCGACCTTGCTGATATCAACGTCTTTGACACCCAGCAGGATCTTAAGGATGCTCTCCTTGACGTCCGAGATGTCAGACGCTCTCTGGCGCATCATTTCATCGTCCATCGAGGAGAAGATGCCGTAGAACATATCGCACACGGCAGTGAGCGCTGCCTCGGCGCACTGACCGGTCTCGATCATGCTGAACATTTCGCCCGACATCGAAGGGTCGGCTATCATAGCGACATGCCCAAGAAGGATCTCCGCTTCTTTAGGGCCGATGTTTTTCCCTATCTCTTCGGCCATGACAGTTGTTTCTTCAACAAAGTCATCTATGGCCTTCTGGAAACGCTTTTTTTCCGCCTCGATATCCGTGACAATTTTTGCTTCAAAGGAAAGATCCTGCTCGATGATGCGGATGATACTTCCAATTCCTATTCCCCGCGACGCAGCAATTCCATTATACATATCCATTCCTCCGTTAATAAATGCCCCCTGCGGGACAGCAGGGGGCTAAGAGAAAATACCGATTATCAGTCACCCATGCCGGATTCAATGAATGCAGCGATTTCAGCGAGGGCGTTTTCTTCATCCGGGCCATCGCAAACCAGCTCAAACTCTGAGCCGCACTTGAGCAGCGCAGTCATGAGGAGCATAACGCTCTTGCAGTTAAAGTCTTTTCCGTTGAACTTTATTGTGACATTGCTTGCATAACCCGCAGCCATCTTGGCAAGAAGGCTCGCCGGACGCATGTGCATTCCCAGTTCGTTTTTGATTGTGAGTTCTTTTGATACCATATCCCGCTCCTTATCATTGATTCTCTGAATAGACCGTTCTCTGCAGTTCCGGACTGTTTCCGTCCGGACAGACCGCATCATGATTTGTGATTAGTTTTCAACGGTTCTCCGTGAAGTTTATTTTACCACATCTGTAGGAGTATCGGCAAACCAAGTTATCCACGCAATTATATTCACGGTATGATATACTTACTCTGAATATGGATTCGCAAAAAATGACGGAGAATCGACATGAAAAAAATACTAATCGTAGATGACGAAGACAAGATCCGCGAGGTCATCAGAGAATACGCGGAATTCAGCGGATATGAAGCTGAAGAAGCTGCAGACGGCATGAGCGCCATCGGGATGGTCAAGCTCAACGACTACGACCTCATCATCATGGATATCATGATGCCTAAGTTAGACGGCTTCAGCGCTGTAAAAGAGATACAGAAGATCAAGGATATCCCGGTGATCATGCTTTCGGCCAGGGGCGAAGAATATGATAAACTCTTCGGCTTCGAGCTCGGTATCGACGACTATGTGGTCAAGCCTTTCAGCCCGAAAGAACTCATGGCAAGGGTCAACGCCGTGCTCAACCGCAGGGACCCGGCAGACAGAAAGCCTTCGGCAATACAGAAATTCGAAGGACTCGAGGTCAATATGGCGGCGCGCACGATCAGTGTGGACGGCAAGCGTGTCGACCTGACTCCGAAAGAATACGACCTGCTCTTCTACATGGTGCAGAACAAGAACATCGCCCTCTCCAGAGAAAAACTTCTCGAAGACATCTGGGGTTACGATTTCTTCGGAGACGACCGGACCATCGACACTCACGTCAAGAATCTGCGTAACTGCCTCGGACCATACAGGAAGTTCATCGTGACCCTCAGAGGTGTCGGATACAAGTTCGAGTACGAAGACTAGAGGACGGCAGATGGCAGACCACACCGGCAAGAAAGTCAAGAACGGGACCGGCATGAGCCTGGACACCAACAGCATCAAGATGACGACGCTTCTGTCGTTCGTCATTTTCGCGCTGTTTCTTGTCATGGTCCTGTGGGGGCTGACAAATTTCTTCCTGAACAGTTACTACGAAAGAGCAAGAGCCCAGGAGGTCATCCGTACCGCAGACGCGCTCGAGAACCAGTTCAGTCAGGATCTGAGCAATTTTGACACTTACGCAGTGCAGGTCGCGGATACGAACAGCCTCTACATCCAGTTGGATACGACAGATGACAGTTTCATATATGACGGCACGCGGGCGGCCAAGGATCTGGGTGACTTCAAGTACGATGTTGAAAAGATCAAGAGAGATCTTGAGGCATCAGGTCAGGACAGCATAACACAGACGGAGCGCGACTCATCAGGAGCCCTGTCCAGACTCGCTTACGCGGCAAAGGTAAGCGCGGACGACAGCAGTGTCCTTGTCATAATCGCGCCGCTCTATCCGGACCGGGTCACCGTCCGCATAATCCGCCGGATGCTCATCTATATTTCATTCATAGTCCTTCTCGTTTCGTTCCTTCTGGCGTTCGCCCTTTCGGTGAGGCTGTCATCGCCTATCGAGAATCTTACGCGTTCGGCCAAGGAACTCTCACAGGGCAACTATGATGTGAAGTTCAACGGCGCGGGATTCACCGAGACAAAGGAGCTCGCGCGCGCTCTCAACAAAGCTTCCTACGAGATGGAGAAGACCGATTTCTATCAGCGAGAGATCATAGCGAACGTATCGCACGACCTCAAGACTCCGCTCACCATGATCCGCTCATACGCGGAGAAGATCATCGATATCACAGGCGATAATCCTGCGAAACGGAACGCCGACCTGGCGGTCATCATTTCGGAGACCGAACGCCTGAACAAGCTCGTTTCCGACATGCTCTCGGTTTCCAATCTGCAGTCCAACAATGTCGAGATGCACATGGAGACCTTCGACCTCGTAGAGGCGGCGCGCAGCGTATATGAGAGCTTCAGCGTGCTTGCTTCCTCAGAGGGATTCGACATGCACTTCCACCCTTGTAAGCAGGCATATGTCGTCGGTGACCGTTCAAGGCTGATCCAGGTCATGAACAACTTCGTTTCCAACGCGGTAAAATATTCGGGCGACAGCAAATACATAGATATAAAGCTCACCAAGAGCAGCAAGAAAGTAACATTCCACTGCATCGATCACGGCGTAGGCATCCCGTCAGACGAGATCGGCCATGTGTGGGACAAGTATTACCGCACTTCGGCAAACCATGAGCGCGGCATCGAGGGTACCGGCCTCGGTCTGGCGATCGTGAAAGGACTGCTCAACCTGCACAGCGCCAAGTACGGAGTGGAAAGCGAGGAAGGCAAAGGCTCGGATTTCTGGTTCGAGATGGAGACCGTAAAGAAACCATCGGCAAAGAAGTCCGGTGAAGAGAAAGATAAAAAAGGATAATGGCAAAGAAGGCTAAAACTGTTTTCATGTGCACCGAATGCGGTAACGAATACACGGCCTGGCAGGGCCAGTGTTCTTATTGCGGCTCATGGAATACCATAGTAGAACATAAAGTGGCGCCGGTCGAAGAGGCGGCGTCAGATACGCGCAGGCGTCTCGGAGGAGGATCCCGTCCGGTCAGGCTGGGTCATGTCGGCACGCACGACTATTCCCGCCTTGATTCAGGGCTGTCCGAACTCGATCGTGTACTTGGAGGCGGGATCGTTCCGGGTTCCCTCACCCTCATTTCCGGCGAGCCGGGGATCGGCAAATCCACCCTCATCGCGCAGGCAGCAGGCAGAGTCGCCGAGAAGTACGGGCCTGTCCTGTATGTAAGCGGCGAGGAGTCCGAAGAGCAGGTCAAGCTGAGAGCAGACCGCGTTCTTGGAAAAATCAGCGACTCGCTGTACATCTATCCTGAGACCAACATGGAAAACATCATGGCGGCCTGCGATGAGATAAAACCGTGTTTCCTCATCGTAGACTCGATACAGACCATGTACTCGGCCGCGGCCGATTCTGTAGCCGGCAGCCTCACACAGATCAGAGAGTGCTCGGGGCAGCTGATCAGATACGCCAAGAATCACGACGTGCCTGTATTCATTGTGGCTCATGTTACCAAATCTGGTGAACTCGCGGGTCCGAAGACCATAGAGCACATGGTGGACACCGTACTCAGCTTCAGCGGCGAGCGCGACAGAGACCTGCGCATACTGCGCTCCTTCAAGAACCGCTTCGGCACTACAGACGAGATAGGCGCTTTCCGGATGACATCTGAGGGAATGATCGAGGTCCCTGACCTTTCGGGCAGTCTCGTCGAGAGCAGCGCCTGTGAAGAAGGTTCAGTCATCTCGGCAGTTTATGAAGGCAGCCGCCCGGTGTTCTTTGAGATACAGGCTCTGGTGAGCCGGGCCAATGTTGGCTTCGCCCGCCGTACGGCCATAGGTATCAGCCAGAACCGTCTGAATATGATACTCGCGGTGCTAGAAAAGAAGGCAGGCATCAGCCTGCTTGACTACGATGTTTACGTGAACGTCGTAGGCGGCATGAATACGGGCAGCACCTCTACGGATCTCGCAGTAGCTCTCGCGATCTACAGTTCGTTCAAGAGCAGGGCTTCACGCAGCAGGACCGTAGCGGTCGGCGAAGTCGGTCTTACCGGAAACCTGAGATCTGTTCCGAACGCCGACAGGATCGTGCAGGAAGCCGCGCGGCTGGGCTACGAGGCTGTCATACTGCCTGAGAACAACGCGAGGCAATATCACGGAGGCGCTGATGTCAAGGTGACAGGCGCGGCCAATCTGACCGACGCGATAGGCGCCTGGCTGTCAGCCTGACGCGCCGGATCCTTTTGCGGTCATTCATAAAAGATTAAAAAAAGAGCCCGCTCCTGTGAGCAGTGAACTTGTAAGATCAAAGTAGACATGCAAAAAAGCGTGTCTACTTTTCTTATGCTAGGATTTATGTAAGGAGGTG
>SVDB01000005.1 GCA_015058065.1 Clostridiales bacterium | reverse complement strand
ATCCATTTCAAGCATACTGAAAGGTGCCATCCTGAACATCCTCTTTATCCGCAAGCTGAAGAAACTAAAATAAGGAAAGGCGCTCATCATGAGCGCCTTTCTTTTTTGTTTTTGTTCAGGACTACATCATGCCCATTCCGCCGCCCTGCGGTGCAGGAGGTTCCGGTTCCTTGATCTGGGTGATGCCTGCCTCTGTCGTCAGCAGCATGCTGGCTACGGAAGCGGCGTTCTGCAGCGCGGATCTTGTGACCTTTACAGGGTCTACGATACCGGCAGCGATCATGTCTTCGTACTTCTCGTTCGCGGCGTTGAATCCGACATTGCCTTCCGCCCTCTTGACCTCGGCTACTACGACCGCTCCGTCAAATCCGGCGTTCTCGGCGATCTGTCTTACAGGCTCCTCGAGAGCTCTCTCGACGATCTTTGCGCCTGTCTTAACATCGCCTTCCTGCTTGTCCGCGTATTCCTTGACCGCAGCGATCGCTCTGATCAGCGATACTCCGCCGCCTGCTACGATACCCTCTTCAACGGCAGCTTTTGTCGCGTTGAGAGCGTCTTCGAGTCTCAGCTTCTTTTCTTTGAGTTCTGTCTCTGAAGCAGCGCCGGCATTGATCACGGCTACTCCGCCGCTCAGCTTGGCCAGTCTCTCCTGCAGCTTCTCTCTGTCGAAGTCTGAAGAAGTCTCCTCGATCGAAGCCTTGATCTGAGCGACTCTGGCAGCGAGGTCTTCTCTGCTGCCTGCTCCGCCGACGATGACAGTATTGTCCTTGTTGACCTTTACTGTCTCAGCCTGTCCGAGCATGTCGATCGTAGCTTCCTTGAGCTCATAACCGAGTTCTTCGGAGATGACTACGCCGCCTGTCAGGATCGCTATATCTTCCATCATGGCCTTGCGTCTGTCGCCGAATCCCGGAGCCTTTACGGCTACTACGTCGAGTGTTCCTCTCAGTTTGTTGAGAACGAGAGTCGCGAGAGCCTCGCCATCGACATCTTCAGCTACGATCAGAAGGCTTCTGCCGGCCTTCATGATACCCTCGAGCAGAGGGATGATGTCCTGGATGTTGCTGATCTTCTTATCTGTGAGCAGGATGAAAGGCTTTGTCATAACTGCTTCCATCTTCTCATTGTTTGCCATGTAAGGCGAGAGATATCCTCTGTCGAACTGCATTCCCTCAACTACGTCGAGTGATGTTCCGAGTGTCTTGGACTCTTCGACTGTGATGACTCCGTCCTTGCCGACCTTTTCCATCGCCTCGGCGATTAGCTCGCCGATCTCAGCGTCATTCGCCGAAACTGCCGCGACCTGAGCGATCGAAGCCTTGTCATCTACTGGCTTCGCTGCTGCCTTGAGGTTCTCTACCGCAGCCTCTACAGCACCCGCGATGCCCTTCTTGAGGATCATCGGATTAGCTCCGGCTGTAACGTTCTTGAAACCTTCTCTTACGATGCTCTGAGTGAGCAGTGTAGCTGTTGTCGTTCCGTCGCCGGCGACATCGTTGGTCTTTGTAGCGACTTCCTTTACGAGCTGAGCTCCCATGTTCTCGACCTGGTCCTCGAGCTCGATCTCTCTTGCGATAGTTACGCCGTCGTTTGTGATCAGCGGCGATCCGTACTGTCTCTCGATCAGGACGTTCCTGCCTTTAGGTCCGAGAGTGATCTTTACTGTATTAGCGAGTTTGTCGACTCCGGCGAGCAGACTTCTTCTGGAATCCTCGCCGTAATATAATTCTTTAGCCATTGTGATTCCTCCTTTTATCGGTGCCCGCCGCTATTTTTCGATAGTAGCGAGGATGTCTTTCTGATTGATGATCGTATATTCAACGCCCTTGTATTTGAGCTCGCTTCCGCCGTATCTGCTGAAGATGACGATGTCGCCTACCTTGAGCTGCATAGGCTCGTCTTCGGTTCCCGGACCTACTGCCAGGACTTCAGCCTGCTGAGGCTTTTCTTTTGCGCTGCCGCTGAGCAGCAGACCTGCCTCTGTCTTTTCTTCGGCTTCCATTTTCTTGATCACTACTCTTGCTCCGAGTGGCTTGATTCCGATACTCATTTTATGCCTCCTGATTATCTATTCTGTTAGCACTCTTAACGTTTGAGTGCCAATGTCCAAAACCTATTGTACTCACCTGCGCGTTGAGTGTCAACACTTCAGAATGAAGAATTCATCACATTTATTTGCGCGCTCTGTCCCTGTAATAGTAAAAAAGATATTGCTGAGCGTAACCGGCCAGTTCGCCGAATTTTTCTCTCGCGAAAGACTGCATGCCGCGCGTATCGCTGAGGTCAAATCCGTACATGTCGTTCATTATCTGTTTCACCCATGTATCTACCGGAAAAGCCTCAGTATCTCTCAGTCCGAAGAGCATTATGCAGTTGGCCACCTTCGGCCCGATGCCGAAGTATCCGAGGAGTTCCTCGCGGTCGCGCGGGCAGCCGCATTCCAGATACTTCCTCGCGGCGGCGATGATATACGGTCCTCTATAACCCAGCTTCATCGCTGCCAGTTCGTCTTCGTCCGCGTCCGAGAGCGCCTCCGGCGTTGGAAAAGCGTGCCTGCAGCTCCCTTCTATCGGCTCTCCGTATCTGTCACACAGCGATTCTATGTTCTTTCTTATACGCGGGATATTGTTGTTCTGAGAGATTATGAACGAGATGATAGTCTCGAACGGATCCTGATTGAGAATGCGTATGCCGCTTCCGTACTCCGTCGCCGGTCCGATCAGCGGTTCAGATCCTGCCAGTCTCCTCTTGATGCTTCCGTAATCGGTATCAAGGTCGAAGTAATTATGCCAGAACGCCTCGTCTCCTCCCGTTGATTCTATCAGCAGGTCACTGCCGTCAAGGCAAACGCGCGCAGCAAAAGAGCCCGCGGCGCCGGCATACGCGCCGGGACCGTCAGGCACCCATCTGAAGCACTGACCGCACTCGAATGTATGAGTGAGATCCATGTCCCTGATACCCGTTAAAACTATCCTGCTGACCCCCATGTCAGTGGAGCCTCCTCGAGAGCATCTCTTCTCTGTCCTTCACGATATCTCTTATCCTGACGTTGACGCTCTCTATCGTAAAGGCCGTCATCGTAGCGAGCGCGTCAAAAACATCGCGCTGCAGCTCGATGCATTTATCTACGGAAGCAGGATCTCTTATGGCCATCACGTCGATCGTGACAGACATATTGATCTGCTTGCCGTTGTTCATCCTGTCGACTACCACGAGATGTGTGTCGTATTTCTCGGCAGCTATCCTGATGATATCCCTGATGACCTGCTCGCTGATCGAAAAGCTTCCGAAATAGCTGAATGTAGGTCTGACAACGGTGCGGTCGTTCTTGCCGTCCTTGTCGTCATCGTCATCCTTCGTTCCGTCTTCCACCGCGTTTCCGCGAGCCTTGTTTATGAACTGCTTGATCGGGTCCATGAAATACCCTGCGAAGTCGCGTCTCAGCTGCCCTACAGGCGCCGGTATGACGTGCTCGCCTTCATCGAGCCGGTAATGCGCAGCGATCTTGCGCTCTTCTTCAGTCGTTACGTCCTCGATGTATATGCGTTCCTCAGGTGTCTGAAGCCCGAGCTGGGCGGCGACGATATCCGTCATCCTGTCGGATGTGCCGATTATCATCAGTGCCTCAGGCGCGTACCTCTCTATGGCCGCCTTGACCTCTTCACGGTGATCCTCGTAATTAAAGAGTGCGGTGCGCATTGCCGCAGCCTTTGAGGAGCACTTTTTTGCCGAGCTGCCGGCAACGATCTGTCCTTTATAAATCAGCAGTCCGTCATCGATTATGGCATCGAAACCGCGCCTCTGCGCAAGCGCAGTTGCCTGGAAACTCTTGCCTGTACCGCTTTTACCCGTAAAAGAAACTACCTTCATAGAACCGTGATGACTCTAATTCCCACCTTTTTGGTAGGATTGTATTCTTATGTTTTTTTGTTGTTTACAAGCCTCAAACCAAGTGTTATACTCAATCCGTAGATATTTTCTTGCAAGAAGGAGGTAACACTATGGCATTTAAGATCACTGACGATTGCATCGCTTGCGGTCTGTGTGCAGCTAACTGCCCTGTAGAGGCTATTACAGAGGGAACACCTTTCGTCATCGACGAGAGTGCTTGCATCGACTGCGGAGCTTGCGCAGCTAACTGCCCTGTAGGAGCACCTGTAGAGGCATAGTCGACACGGTACAAAATTACCAAAATCCCGTAGCTGAGGCTACGGGATTTTTATTTGTTCCGGATCTTCCTGCCGTTACTCCGCGGCCTCTTCATTCATCCTTTTGATCATGAATGAAAGCGCGTGCAAACTGTCGGACAGATGAACGGACTCAAGCGCGACCCCTTCCGGGATGTCCAGATCGATCGGAGCGAAGTTCCAGATACCCTTCACACCGCCGGCAACGAGCTCGTCCGCTACTCTCTGAGCGTTCTCCCTGTTGACGCAGATAATGCCGATATCTATCTTCTCTCTTCTGACGTATTCCTCAAGGTCGGCGCTGTCCATGACTTCGACGTCGTTTATGACATTGCCTACGATCTTTGGATTCACATCGAAGAGACCGATGATATTGAATCCGATCTTATAGTAATAAGTGTAATTCGTGATTGCCTGGCCAAGATTGCCGACTCCCACGACTACCGTTTTATACTCTCTGTCGAGTCCGAGGATCTTGTTGATCTCTTTGTATAGTCTGTCGACCTCGTATCCATATCCCTGCTGCCCGAACTCTCCGAAGGTGTTGAGGTCCTGCCTGATCTGGGACGCAGTATACCCTATCATCTCACTGAGCTCATTCGAAGATATCTTTTTTATCCCTTTCGTCTGAAGGTAACCTAGGTATCTTCTGTAGCGCGGGAGCCTACGGATGATCGCGTTGGAAACTTTCGTCTTTCCCATGTCCCGTTCCTCTCAGACTACTTGTTTGCTTCAACGTATTTTACGATATCTCCGACCTTTGTGAAGTTTTCCGCTACATCGTCAGGGATCTCGATCCCGTATTCTTCCTCAACTCCGAGGATGATCTCGACAGCGTCGAGCGAGTCGGCTTCAAGGTCTTTCATGAAATCGGTGTCCATCGTGACCAGCGAGGCATCGACATCGAGCTGCTCCATGATAAGAGCCTGGATCTTTTCAAATACCATGTCTTTTCTCCTTTTATTTACTCAATACTTCTATATCGAATTATAAATTATTACTATCGGCTATTCAATAATTATCGTAGATTTTTTAACAAAATTGTTGATTTTTTTCACAAAGGTCATTGCTGCTGAAGCTCCATCCACTCGTCATAGAGTCTCGTGACTTCAGCCTCGAGTTCCGCCAGCCTTGTCGACCTTTCGCGCATCCACTCGATATCAGTGGAGTTTTCAGGCAGAGCCATCTCATCCTGGATGTCCGCGATCTCGCACTCGATCTCGTGTATCCTGTTCTCGGCGGCCTCAGCCCTGCGTTCCCTTCTTCTCTGTTCGGCTTCCTGCTGCTTTCCGGCCTTGCGCCTCGCTTCGGAATCCGTCACGAGCCTTCGCGTCAGTTCGAGTTCTTCCGCTTCGCTCCTGCCCTTCTGTTTCACAGCCTCGCCGTCCGCTTCTCTGCCTGCGCCCCGGCCGCTCTTCTCGAGATAATAATCGAATTTGCCCTTGTACTCGACCAGTCCGTGTTCCGTGAGTTCAAGTATGCGGTCAGGTATGAGGTTGAGCAGGTATCTGTCATGGGAGACTATCAGCAGTGTCCCTTCGAACTCCATGAGCGCCTCTTCGACTACCTCTTTCGATTCAATGTCGAGGTGGTTGGTCGGCTCGTCGAGCACAAGAGTATTGGCGCCGGACAGCATCAGCTTCAGAAGCGACAGTTTTGCCTTTTCGCCTCCCGAGAGGTCCTTTACCTGCTTGAACACATCGTCTCCCGTGAACAGGAAGCGCCCCAGAAGCGATCTCATTTCCGTGTCAGTATAGAGATGATACGCGTTCTTCATCTCGCCCAGCACTGTTTCGTTCTCATCAAGCAGAAGCTGTCCCTGATCGTAGTATCCGAATTCGACATTATATCCTGTCCTGAGATATCCGTCGTCCGGCTTCTCGAGTCCCATGAGGATCTTGAGGAGTGTCGTCTTTCCTATCCCGTTGTCGCCGATGATACAGACGCGCTCCCCTTTTCTCAGCAGCAGCCCCACGTGGTCGAAGAGTTTACGGCCGCCGAAACTCTTTGAAAGATCCTCAGCCTCAAGCACTTCTCCGCCGCTCTTGAAGTCCGCTTCAAAACTGAGTTTCATTTTGTTTTGCCTCAGCTTCGGCTTCTCTTTGAGTTCGAGCATCGCAAGGCGCTTTTCGCGCGAAGCGGCCCGCTTTGCCAGATGTTCGGTCCCGTGCTGCTTGAAGCGCCGGATCATCTCCTCCTGCCTGGCGATCTCAGCCTGCTGCTTTTCGTATTCGCGCCGCATTGCCTCGAGACGTTCTTCGCGCTTCACCAGAAATTCGGAATAATTGCCTGTATAAGCTTCGAGAGTACCGCCTCCGAGATCGAATATGCGGTTCGTTATACGGTCCAGGAAGTATCTGTCGTGAGATACCACCATCAGCGTTCCCTTATATCCGTCAAGGTACGATTCGAGCCACTCCAGCATGCGCAGGTCGAGGTGGTTGGTCGGCTCATCGAGAATGAGCACGTCAGGCTTGCTCAGCAGCAGACAACTCAGAGCCAGTCTCGTACGTTCGCCGCCTGAAAGCTTGCTGATTTCCTTGTTCTGAGCCTCTTCATCGAAACCCATGTGGACAAGCATCGCTTCGAGCTCACTCTTATAGGTATAGCCGCCTTTCTTCTCGTACTCTTCGATAAGACGTGTGTATTCTTCGAGGTCTCTGTCAAAGCTTGCACTCTCATGATCGGCGATAGCAAGCTGCAGCCTCTCGAGTTCCTTTTCCATGTCGAACATGTGCTTGAGACTCTTTTCCGCCTGCTCGCGTACCGTGCCGCTTCCCCCGAAATGGTTCTGCTGACGCAGATAACCTATGTTTATGTCGTTTCTTATATACAGATCTCCGGACGTCGCTTCTATGTCACCCGCGATTATGCCGAGCAGCGTAGACTTTCCGGTACCATTCGCTCCGACCATGCCGATACGGTCACCTTTTTCAACGCCAAAACAGACATCCTCAAAAATGATGTCTGTTCCATACGCTTTGCTGATGTCCTTACCGGAAATAATGATCATATGCTAAAACTCCAGTCCCGGCACTGCGTCAAGTTCGAGTGTCGGTTTCTCTCCGGATCTGTACGCGTAATATGCTGCCGAAGCTATCATGGCCCCGTTGTCCGTGCACAGCACCGGACTCGGTTTCAGTACGGTGATGCCCTTTTCGCCCGCCTTGGCCTCAATAAGCGCCCTGAGCCTCGTATTGGACGCGACTCCTCCGGCCATGACTATCTGCTTTTGTCCGTATCTCTCAGCCGCCATTACAGCCTTATCAGCTATGACTTCAACCACCGCTTCCTGGAAACTCGCCGCGACGTCATTCACTTTGATCTCACGGCCTGCCTGTCTTTCCTGATTCAGGTAATTGAGAGCCTGTGTCTTGAGCCCCGAAAAACTGAAATCGAGGCTTCCCTGTTCAAGATAGACACGCTTGAAAGCGATGCTCTGAGGGTCGCCTTCTTTCGCTGCTCTGTCGATCTTAGGCCCGCCCGGATATCCGAGGCCGATCACTCTCGCGATCTTGTCGAATGCTTCACCCGCGGCGTCATCACGCGTACCGCCCAGCTTTTCACAGCGGTTATATGCCGGAACGTTCACTATCTCTGTATGGCCTCCTGATACTATGAGCGCCATGAAAGGCGGCTCTAGCTCATGATGCTCAAGATAGTTCGCGGCGATATGTCCGTGCATGTGATTGACTCCGACCAGCGGTATGTCGCAGGCATACGCCATTGCCTTGGCCGCGGCGACTCCTATGAGAAGCGCTCCGACCAGTCCCGGCCCGTAAGTCACACCGATGAGATCGATTTCTTTCGGCGTGACGTCAGCCTCTTCAAGAGCGCGGCCTATGACGTCATTGACGCACTCGAGATGCTTTCTGGAAGCGATCTCGGGAACGACTCCGCCGTAAGCTGTGTGTATGTCTATCTGGGAGCTTATGACATTGCTCATGACAAAGCGCCCGCCGGCAACTACCGAGGCCGCGGTCTCGTCACAGCTTGTCTCTATTCCGAGTGTCAGGAATCTCCCGTCTTTCATTCTTAGTTATATCTCCACTTCTATTTCTACCAGCCCCAGGCTGAGATCCATGAGGATGGCGTCTTCTTTTCCCTTTTGGTAGTATCCTTTCCGGCGTCCCACCTCGCGGAAGCCGATCCTTTTGTAAAGTTCAAGAGCAGCGGTGTTTCCGGCTCTGACTTCGAGTGTCACGAGGGTGCAGCCGCTCATGCGGGCTTTGCTGATAAGGTGAAGAAGCAGTTCCTTTCCTATGCCCTCGTGTCTGTATTCGGGCGCGACCGCGATGTTGTACACCTGAGCCTCGCCCGCGACCATACGGATCTCTCCGTAGCCCACTCTCTCGTCTGCTTTTAAAGCCACAGCGACATAGACATTGCCGCCGGCAGTGACGTCCTTTGTAATTTCGTCAGCGCTCCACGGATCGTCGAACGAATCCCTCTCTATGCGCGCCATCGCCGGCACGTCATATAGTTTTGCCTGTCTTATGATGATCTCTTCGCTCATATCTGCACCGGCTTTCGTATCCTCTCGCTCAGAGTGCCTGCCCTGAGCCTCTGCTCCGCTTCCGCCAGCCTCATATACTCAGGCATGAGTTCGTTATACGCGAGCACCTTGCCGGCTTTCGACCTTTTCAGAGCTATGACGGCGACGCTTCCGGAATGCTGGTAACGAAGATCTTCATCCGCGAATACGTAATGATGTCCGCTCATCTCTTCTTCGATTATTTCCCTGTAAGCGTCGATACCGTCACCGGTGAAGTAAACTGACGCACCGTCGTACTCAGCGAGTTTGTTCTTCAGCCCTGCGAGCAGGTCTTCTATCATGTACTGCTTTTCTTCCATGACCGGGAAAAGCGCCTGATGCTCGAGATCCGAGGTGTATTGAGCCTCATATACTCCGGCGTATGTCTGATGCCTTCTGGCATTGATGAGAGGCACCACATAAAGAGCGCCTGAAGCAATGGCATCGGAAAGCACCCTCTCTCCCATCGCCTCGAGGGACGATACGCCAATGCAAGGCAGACCGAGCATCTGAGCCATCACGCGCGCTGTGACGACACCTATCCTGATGCCGGTGAACGATCCCGGACCGACAGAAGCGGCGATGTGAGTCAGTTCTGCTTTCGTGATCCCGGCCTCGCGTATGGCTTCATCGACGAGCAGCATCATGCCTTTTAGATGGTTCATCTCTTCGCCTGACGCGGCGCTGAAGACCTTTCCCGTCTCATTGATCACAGAGGCCGATCCGTATTTACCTGTTGTTTCTATCGCAAGTATGTACACTACAGTATCTCCGCTGTCCTTTCGCCTTCCTTTTCACCGTATTCGAGCCTCACAGCGAGCGTGTCGTCAGGCAGCGCGTCAGCTACGATGTCCGCCCACTCTATGACACATGCTCCGTCACCATCGAGCATTTCCTCTGCTCCGATATCAAACAGTTCTTCGCTGCTCCCAAGCCTGTACACGTCAAAATGATACAGAGGCAGTCTGCCGCTCCTGTATTCCTTGACTATGGTGAATGTCGGGCTGTTTATCTCTTCGGTGACTCCGAGTCCTTCGGCAATGTATTTGGTAAGAGCTGTCTTGCCTGTGCCGAGATCGCCTACCAGAGCCACGACATCGCCGGGCTCGAGAGCTTCAGCTATCTCAAGTCCCAGCGCCCGTGTATCTGCTTCATCATTCAGTTTGAGTGTCCTGTGCTGTATGGTCTTCAAATTATCAGCTTACTCTTCTTTCTTGACGGTCTGTGAACTTCCGTGCAGCAGACCGGATATCCTCTTGTAGAGTATGAATGTCAGCAGTGAGTTCACGCCTGCCTTGACCAGGTTGAACGGTATGATGACAGTCGGCAGCATCGCTGCAACGGCTGATTTCGGGACTCCCATGTAAACAGATGTCACGAAAAGGTTCATCACACACATGACCGCGATCGTGACTATGACGCCGGTTATAAGCGCCTTGATCGCTGTCTTCTTTGTCTTGTTCCTTCTGTACATGACGCCTATAGCTACCGCAACTATGCCCGTAGCGACGAAGTGCATCACGAATCCGTAGATGCCGTCTCCGCCCAGACCGAACGCCTGGATAAGGCAGACTACCAGTGTGACGATCAGTCCCTCTACAGGACCGAACGCGAATGCCGTTATGTAGATAGGCACATCCGCAGGGTCATAGACCAGGAACGGAGCCGGCGGCCATGGGAACCTTATGAGGAGCAGCAGTACCAGAGATACCGCGGTCATCATCGCGAGCTTTGCCAGTTTGGCTGTAGACATCTTGTTGTTGTTCATAACATATTCCTCCTTTGGATCTTGGATGGAATCTGTCAGGCATTAATAATGGCCCTGAAACGAGTCAAGGCCATTCATCACAAATCGTTTGCAATGTTGTTTCTTTCATCCGGACTATACCGTCGGTACCGGATTCTCACCGGTTCGGCCGTCAGGCTCGCGGACTTACGCAGCTTCTCTGCGATCACCGCCGGTGTGGACTTTCACCACGCCCTGAAACAGATTTACTTGATATGCCGCAATGCGGCTGTTTATTCACAGCAGAGGGACTCGATCGCTCTCGCGTAGACGCGCGCCATCTTCATGAATGAGTCGACGCTGAACTTCTCGTCCGCCTGGTGCATCGTGTTTTCGTCTTCAGGGAACGCAGCCCCGAAAGCGAGGATATTGTTGAACATCTTGGCGTAAGTACCGCCGCCGATGGTCATCGGCTTAGCCTCCGTATCGCCTGTCTCGTCGACATAGGCCTGCATCATGTCCTTTACCATAGGATCGTCCAGGTCTCTGTAAATCGGCTCCTGTACCATCCTGGTGACGATGCCGACCGGTGTGCCTTCGAGAACGGACTCGATCCCTCCCATTACCTGAGCGTCAGTACAGCTCACCGGATAACGGATGTTGACCGATACCGTCGCGATGTCCTCGTTAATATTAGCGACTCCGACGTTAAAAATCAATGGGCCTGAGGCTTCATCCTCAAAAAAGCAGCCCATGCGCTCTCCGTGAAGATCGAAACCTATATTATCGTTGTAGAACGCGATGAAATCGTTCGTTTCTTCGCTTGTGAAGCTGATGCGTCCGAGGAAGTCCATCAGGATGCTGACCGCGTTGAGTCCGAGTTCCGGATGAGCTCCGTGAGCTGCTGTACCGAAGGCTTCTATGACAAGGGATGTTCCCTGCTTCTTTGCCTTGAGCCTATATCCGGTCTCCTCGGTGAACAGTCTTGCTCTGTCGATGATCACTTCGTAGTGCTCCTTGCTGCCTGTTATGACAGCCTTGGCGTAAGCCGGCACCGCGTTGTGAGCGACTCCGCCTTCGAGTTTTGTGAGCCTGGTGTCATCCTTGCCCGGCTTCGACGTGAACTTACGGGCCAGCTCGAACACGAGTATGCCCATCTCACCGTTGACGAGCGGGAAGTCTGCGTCAGGAGTGAATCCCATGGCAGGATGTCCAAAACTTTCGACATAGTGCTCCGCGCTGATATGACCTGTCTCCTCGTCGAGTCCGAGCACGAGCCTTATATCCATTTTAGGCTCGTATCCTTCCTCTCTGAGGGCTTTCATGGCATACAGACACGCTACTACCGGTCCCTTGTCATCGGAAGTTCCTCTGCCGTACACGAATCCGTCGCCCTTGTCGACCATGGTAAACGGATCTGTCGACCAGCCTGTTCCCACAGGCACAACATCAAGGTGTCCTACGATACCGAAGTATCCGTCGCTTCCCTCATTTGCCTTCCATTCGATGTGTCCCGCGTAGTTATCGTCATTGCAGGTGCTGAAGCCTTCTGCTTCGCCTATCTGCAGCATGCACTCGAGCGCTTCCTGAACGCCCTGCCCGAACGGCCAGACCTTTCCGTCAGCAGTCCTGACCGGGTCGGCCTTAACGCTCGGCTTAGACACTGTTTCGCCCAGAGTCCTGAGCATGTCTTCTTTGTATGAATCGAGTCTTTCAAGATATCCCATGTAAGTCTCCTTATCAGTTGCTATTTTCTGCGCCCTCTTCAGTTTCGACTCCTTCGACCTCATCGAGTTCCTTGGCCTTCGCTTCTATTGTTGTAACGTATTCGGTGACCGGCTTGCCGTCCTTTATGGTCGAAAGCGTCACGGCTCTCTTTACATTGCCGTTGTCGTCGAAAGTGAACAGTCCTGTCGCGCACTTGAGTCCGTCGAGTTCGAGCATAGCCTGTCTTATCGCCGGCCCTTCGGTCGATTTAGCGTTATGGAACGCGTTGATGATTATCAGATATGAGTCATATCCGAGCGCGGCGTTATCGGTAGGGATGTCATCCGGACCGTATCTGTTCGCGTACTCGATCTGGAATCTCTGAGCTTCCTCTGTATACGTGTCGGAAGTGTCATCGTTCTTGGTGAGGACCGATTCGTACGGGAACACCACCTTGATGTTCTTGTGCTTTTCCATCATCGAAGTGAATGCTTCACTTCCCCAGCTTCTGGTCCCAAGGAATGTTACTCCTTCGAGCCCCATCTCTTCGGCGAGTGTGAAGAACGTATCCATCTCTTCGGCACCCATTGACACGAAGCAGACTTCGACACCGGAATACCTGATGTTGTCGAGAGCGTCCTTCATCTCCTCTTCAGTAGGAGTGATCTCTTTCGTCATGACGACCGCCCTGCTTCTCTTGCCGGCGATCTTCTTGATCCTGTCGTCGAATCCGTCCAGGAGCGCTGATGTGGAAGTGTCGTTCTTTACACTTATAACGCCTATCTTTCTTGACCCGAGGTATTCGGCAGCGTACTCAGCAAGGCCCTCTCCCATCTGTGATTCAGTCAGACTTGCTCTGAAATAGTAGTTGGTTCCCTGAGTGATGAGAGGATTCGTTGCAGACGGCGTTATCGCGGGTATTCCGGCTTCATCCACATAGTCGCTTATGGTAAGTGAAGAAGCCTCTCCCGCGGCTCCGATTATCGCTATCGGGTGCATCTCGATGAGCGCCTGGATAGCGGTCTCAGTACCGGCAACGGTAGACTGAGTATCGACCTTGACTATCTTGACATCATAGCCGTCGACATTGTTGTAGATACTGTTGGCGAGTTCTATGCCTTTTATCTCATCCTTGCCTTTCGTGGCAAGCCTTCCTGTCTGCGGCTCTATCACGCCTATGACTATTGTCGGATTGGTCTCTGTCTCAGGCTGGGTAAGGAAAGTCTCCTTGAAACTGTCCCAGGTGGAGCATGAAGACATCACAAAGACCGCCGCGACCAGCACAGCTGTCAGCAGCAGTTTTCTAAATGATCTTTTTTCAACTTTCCTTGCAGACACTTTTTATGACTTCCTTCATTTCTTCAAGGTCCGCGGTATCGTTTGCCATTCTTCTCATGGCGGCTCCTCCGCGCATACCTTTTGTATAGCGAATAATAAATTTTCTGAACTCTCTTACACCGGTATCTTCGCCCTTCATGGAGCAAAGCATCCCGAGATGCCTTATCATCATATCCATCCTTTCGGATCCGGACGGGCGGGCAGGGATCTCTTCCCCCTTATACGCGGCGCAGAGTTCCCTGAATATCCATGGATTTCCCAGGGCTCCGCGGCCGATCATCACCATGTCGCAGCCTGTCTCTTCAAGCATGCTCATTCCGCTCGAGGCGTCGATGACGTCTCCGCTCGCGATGACCGGTATTTTCAGAGCGTTTTTTACATCTCTTATTATGCCCCTGTCAGCCGATCCGCTGTAATACTGTCCTCTCATGCGGCCGTGTACGCACACAGCCGACGCTCCTCCATCTTCGGCAGCAAGCGCCGCCTCGACCGCGTTCGGGACTCCTTCTTCGAAACCCTTGCGGATCTTTACGGTGACCGGCTTTTTTGTCGCTGAGGTGACAGCCCTGACCATATCACGGATAAGCGCGGGATCTTTCATCAGCGCCGATCCATCGCCGTTTCTAACGACTTTCGGCACCGGGCATCCCATGTTTATATCAAGTATCTCATTCGGAAGACCGTCGAGCATCCGTGCCGCGTACGCCATTATATCAGGCTCACTGCCGAATATCTGTATCGCGGTCGGTCCGGCTCCTTCCGGAATGTATGTGAGTTCGTTCGTTTTGCTCCCGCCGTAATACAGCCCCTTAGCGCTCACCATCTCGGTATATGTAAGCGCGGCGCCCTGCTCCTCGCAGAGCGTGCGCATCACCGCGTCAGTATAGCCTGCCATGGGCGCCAGCACCCACGGAGAAGCAAGTTCGATGTCCCCTATCCTTATGCTCATCAATCCTGCAGGACTCTCTTCTTGTTGAGTCCTTTGTTCTTTTCGTGCAGCATCTGGAGCCCGTCCAGGGTGAGTCTCCTGTCGATCACATCGATGCAGTCTACGCCGCTTTCGACCATCGTCGCCATTCCGCCCGTTGCGATGACCTTGATGTCCTCAGGTCTGCACCCGAGCTCATCGGACATCTCCTGCTTCATGCCTTTGATCATGTGCTCGGTGAAGCCCATATGGCCGTAGATGAGGCCGGACTGCATGCCCTCAGATGTATTGCGGCAGATGAACTTGCCCGGAAGTTCGAGGTCTACGTTCGGCAGTTTGGCGGTATGCTCGAAAAGTGCCGCTGCCTGGGTCTTGATGCCCGGCGCGATCGCTCCTCCGAGGAATGTGCCGTCGGCCGAGACGCAGTCGAAAGTCGTCGCTGTTCCGAAATCGATCACGATAAGGTCGCCGCCGTATCTCATGTGCGCGGCTACCGAATTCACCAGACGGTCCGCTCCGAGAGCGCGCGGGTTCTCGTATTTGATCTTGATGCCCGTCTTTATGCCCTGTTCCACGACGATCGGATTCCTGTCGTAAAACTTGAGGCACATGTGCTCGAGCGTGAACAGCAATGACGGCACGACAGAACTTATGATGATATCATCGATGTCTTTTTCCGTGAGGTCGATACGCCTGAACATCGAGCCTATGATCGTTCCGTACTCGTCCGCGGAACGTTTATTGTCGGTAGCGAGTCTCCAGCTCTCCACCAGTCTGTCGCCCTCGAATACTCCGAGAACTATGTTCGTATTGCCGACATCTATCGCAAGCAGCATATCATTCCTCCTCAAGTCTCTTGAGCGCGAGAGCCAGCGTAAGCCCAGGGATGACGCGGTTCGCGGTCATCTCGGCGCCGAGTATCTCGTTCGCCTTCTTGAGCCTGTACTGTACGGTGTTGTTGTGTATGTCCATGAACTCAGCGGTCCTGCCCGAATTCATGCCCGCGTCGAGCACGAATGTCGAAAGTGTTTCGATGAGCATCTTTCCCTTGTTCTGAGAAACCTCGCGCTCGAAAGGCTCGAGCAGGTCGAGATACATCTTGCGCTGCATCTGAGATCCGCTCTGCATGTATACGCAGTCGCTCACCATCGAGATCTCATACTTTGAGAATACTCTCTTGAAAGGGAAAACTTTTTCCATGTACTTTGCAGTCTTGTTGATCATCTTGAAGCCGTCAACGCAGCTCTCGAGTCTCTCAAGACCTGTTACATGGAATATCCTCTCATCTTTCTTGACTGACTTCAACTGGTCGAACATCTCGAGGCAGGCGTTCTTTACTTCTATGCCTCTCTCCTGTCCGCCGTCAGTGTAGACTATGCCGTAGATCTCGCCCGGCTCACTCGTGGTCAGCAGACCGAAACCTGTCTTTCTTTTATATTCAGTGAGTATATCCATGAACGTTCCGGTATCGTCACCCGCGTTCTTTATGTAGAACGCGCTGGTGAACTGCATGCCGCGAAGTCCGGACTCATCGAGCAGCGTGTGGCAGAACGATATGTCGCCGCGCACCGCGGACTTGATGAACTCAGCTCTTGAATCCCTGTCCGGAGTGTATTTCCACATGCCGATCGCTATCTCTATCGACCTCGCGAGCTTTGTCATCTCGCCTGCGGAATACTCGTCCTCATTGTCTACGATAACGAGGATATACCTGCTGTCCTTGATATTGATAAAGCCCCAGTATGTCACAACGCCTTCGATATCCACGCGGGTGAAGCCAGTCATGCTGAACGCGTCAAGCTTGCGCGCGGCGTGGACCGCGTCCTCTATCTTTACCAGATGTCTGGTCTCGACGGTGAGGATCGTGTTGAATTCTTCAGTCATCAGCACTACCTGATAGTTGTTCTCGAGCGCGGCTTCGCGCAGAGCTTCAGGGAAGTTGCTGTGGTTCTCGAAGTTCAGCAGGTGGAACATCGTGTTGTTGAGGATGTTGTCCGAATAGTTCTCGCCGTAGAGTATCTTGTCCATTACCTGCTCTATGAGCATGCTGTATGTGACCCTTCCGGTATCATCGATGACTATGATCGGGAGTCTGACCTCTTCGGCAACGCTGATCACTTCACTGCTTACGTCTTTAAGGCCGCGCTCGTTGAGATAGATCACGAGAGCGCACACCCCGCTGCTGCCGAGACCCGAGACTACCTTCTTCTGAGCTTCGACATCATCACGGCACGTCCAGAGATGCGTTATGACCATCTGATCTTCTTTGCCGTTCCTCTCGATGCCCATATCTGCGTCATACTCATCGAGCACAGAAACAGACTTCACGCGTCTGTTGAGTTCACTCGCGCATGCGAGAACGCGGCTTCCTCTGAAGGCATCCAGTTTTAAGCAATCATTTACATCGATCTTCATTTTATTTATTCTCCGTGTTTTGTTTATTTAGGATCCTTGTCATCGACATCGAAACTTACGACATCGCGTTCATCTGCCCTGTCAGCAGCAGCCTTGAGCCTTTCGAGTTCTTCTCTCATTTTCTTTCTCTGCTCTTCCTGCTCCTGCATGGCGATGCGCCTGGATTCCTCGGCTTCCTGTTTGTTGCGGCTCTCGATCTCCTTGAGCTCGCTGTCGATTTCTGCCTTGACGCCTTCAGGCGTGATCTCGCCGGTGAACAGTCTCTCGAACTGATCGCCGTCGAGTGTCTCGACAAGCAGCAGCGCCTGAGCTACTCTTTCGAACGCTTCGTCGTTCTCCTTCAGGAGTTCTCTTGTCTCGGCGTAGCATTTTTCGAGCAGCGCCCTGATCTCGTGATCGACTTCGGACGCGACTTCTTCAGAATAATTCTGGCGTGTCGAGAAGTCCCTTCCGAGGAATACCTCATCACTGGTGCTGAATGACACCGGTCCGAGTTTCTCGCTGAATCCGTACTTGGTTATCATCTGCCTCGCTATGTCAGTAGCGCGTTCCAGATCATTGCTGGCGCCGGTAGAGATGTCGTCGAGTTTGAGTTCTTCCGCGACACGTCCTCCGAGCAGATGCTTGATGTTGTTTATCATATGGCCTTTGGTCTCGAAGAATCTGTCCTCTTCAGGCAGCCACATGGTGAATCCGCCGGCCATGCCTCTCGGGATGATGGTGATCTGGTGCACCGGATCCGATCCCGGAGTCGCTCTCATGACTATCGCGTGACCCGCTTCGTGATAAGCGGTCAGCCTCTTTTCGGCGTCGGATATAACTCTTGACTTCTTCTGAGGACCGGCCATGACTTTTGTGGTCGCCTCTTCGATCTCGTCCATCCTGATCTTGGTCCCGTTGCGTCTCGCGGTCAGCAGAGCGGCCTCGTTTATGAGGTTCTCGATATCTGCCGGCGAAAAGCCCGGTGTCCTCTTCGCGAGGATCTCAGGCGACACGTCATCGCCAAGCGGCTTGTTTGCGGTATATAGTCTGAATATCTCTTCTCTGGCCTTGATATCCGGCATTCCGATAACGACCTGTCTGTCGAATCTGCCCGGTCTCAGGAGCGCCGGGTCGAGTACGTCAGGCCTGTTGGTCGCGGCCAGGATGATGATGCCGAGGTTTCCGTCAAATCCGTCCATCTCGACGAGCAGCTGGTTGAGTGTCTGCTCTCTTTCGTCGTTGCCGCCGCCGAGGCCCGCGCCTCTGCGTCTTCCGACAGCGTCGATCTCATCGATGAACACGATGCAAGGAGCGTTCTTCTTGGCCTCATTGAAGAGGTCTCTGACTCTGGAAGCTCCAACGCCGACGAACATCTCTACAAAGTCCGAGCCCGAGATGGTGAAGAACGGCACACCGGCTTCACCCGCGCAGGCGCGGGAGATGTAGGTCTTTCCTGTACCCGGCTGTCCTACGAGCAGCACGCCCTTTGGTATGCGCGCGCCGAGTTTCGTGTATTTAGCCGGATTCTTGAGGAAGTCCACGATCTCGGAAAGTTCGACCTTCTCTTCTTCGAGTCCTGCGACATCCTTGAAGGTGATCGACTTCGCGTCGCTCTTATAAAGACGCGCGCGGTTTTTGCCGAACTGGAAGGCCTGTTTGTTGCCTCCCTGGCTCATCATGAAATAGAACAGGAATCCCATCGCCATGACCATAAGCAGCGTTGGGAGTATATTCAGCAGCGTGTACTCGCTCTTAGGCGGATCGCTGTCGAGTTCGAGTTTGCCGGACTCGAGCATCGGGTTGATCACTCTCTCTTCGAGATAGCTGATCTCAACCAGCGACGGAGAGTACGCGACCTCTTTCGATCCGTCCTTCTTTGTGCCAGTAAGTCTTCTGTCTGTGATGTTGACGCTCTCATAACTGCCCTTCTCGAGATGAGTGGCGAATTCAGAGAACTTGATCTCTTTGACTTCGGAACCTCCGGCCATGCTGCGCAGCATCATCGACAGGCTGAGCACGACCGCAAATATTACAAGGTATGTACCTATGCTTCTTTTGACGTTTCTCAATTCTTGTTTTCCTTTCTCTAGCTAAAAAGCGGCACTAAAATAGCCTCTTCTTTTGTGTCCCGAGCACAAATTTTATCATATGGACTCATCTAATTCAATCAGAAGAACCCTCTTCGTCGTGTCGTTAATATGAAATTTTGGTGAAAACCTTCCTTTTGTCTTCTCGCGTTCACCGCTGAAGTGTTCGTTCGGAAGCACCCAAAGCACCTCGCTGTCTATGCAGACCATCAGTATGCTGTCGCGCGCGGCTTTCCTGACCTTGGAATCCACAAGAAGGTCCTGAATCTTTTTGTTGCCTTTCTTCATCGGCAGATAGTCGCCTTCGCGTCTGGTCCTCAGTTCGATATCGCCCAGCCTTCCCGGGTATTCCTCGTTGAAGCTGTCAAAATCGAACGCGGCGTAAGGAGCGTCCTCGTCCGGAACGAAATCCTTCGCCATGACGACCTGCGGATAGATCGCGATGCTGTCGTCAGGCAGTATCACCTCTTCAGAGGCGGAAAATACTATATGGTCATATTCGCGCCGCGCTCTGATGCCGTAAGGAAGGTCTATCCCCGCGGACGGATGATCTCCGTAAATGAGGCTCACTATCGCGGTCACGTTCTCGTATGTGGCGCAGGCCTCCAGCCTGAGCAGATCGAACACCATGCTCACGATACGGCTGTTGATCGACGGCGGATTGTTCTTCAGTTTGCTTATGTCGAGCACAGCCTCTTCTTTGGTACTGTCGACATCGAGGCAGTCGAGATAATCCGTGAGAGCGAGATCTCTGAGCAGAGTGTCGTCCATGTAGGCAAGGCCCGCATAGCGCCTCAGATTGTCCTTGATCTTCGGATTGTAATTCTTTTCGAGATAAGGTATCAGCTCGTTGCGTATCTTGTTGCGTGTGTATGTGTTTTCGCTGTTCGACTTGTCGATGTTCGGCCTGAGTTTGTTCTCTTTGATATAAGCCTCGATGTCTTTGCGTTCAATATTTAGCAGCGGGCGCACGATAAGATAGCCCGCCTCGGATATCCTGACGGCAGGTATACCGGCAAGCCCGTGAGGACCTGTTCCGCGGATGAGTCTGAACAGAACGGTCTCGGCCTGATCGTCCGCGTTGTGCGCGACCGCGATGACTATCTTGTCGGAAGGCACTCCGTCGTCTTCGAGTTCGGCGGCTACCTCGTCGAAGATCTGATATCTCACTTCGCGCCCGGCTTCTTCAGTGGAAATGCCGAGTTCTTCAGCGAGATCCCTGCAGGATGCTTCATAGACGCGCAGTTCGAGATCCATGCGGTCACATATGTCCGCGAGATGGTCGCTCTCGGCATACGCCTCCGGTCTGAGCATGTGGTTCACATGCACGGGAACCAGCAGCAGATCATACATATCCGCGATGCTGTTGAGCGCGTGGAGCAGGCACAGCGAGTCAGGCCCTCCCGAAACGCCGATTATCACGGCTGAACCGGGAGCGATAAGTCCGTTGTCTATTATGTTGTCGATTATGTAGTTTCTCTTCATGATATGCCGAAAAAACGTTTCCCGTTTTCGGTAAGGATGCGCGCGGTCTCTTCGTAATCCAGTCCTTTCAGGATGGCCATGCGCCGCACGATATGTTCTATGTATGGTGATTTATTTGGTCTGCCTCGGAGAGGCTCTGGAGCCATGTACGGAGCGTCTGTCTCAGACATCAGGTACTCTATAGGCAGTTTTCTTACCACTTCGGCGGCTTTTTTCCCGTTTTTGAATGTTACAGGACCACCCAGCGACATGGTGGCGCCCAGTCTGGCGTATTCGAGGGCCAGTTCAGGTGAGCCGGAAAAGCAGTGCATCTGGACTCTGGCGTCAGGCAATTCCCTTCCGTCTACGAGGCGCGGGCTGAACCATGACTTCCGCTCATCTGAAAAAGCGCCTTCTTCTTTGAGAATATCCATGGTGAGTTGGTGAGCGTCACGCGAGTGGATCATTATAGGCATGCGGAGCTCGTTCGCCAGCCTTATCTGCTTTCTGAAAAGTTCCTGCTGCTCTTCTCTGTCGTCGGTGCCGTAATAGAAATCCAGTCCTATCTCACCTATCGCGACGGCTTTCGGATCGGCCGCGAGTTTCCGTATCTCTTCGATGTCGGCGTTGGTATATGTCGACGCGTGGTCGGGATGTATCCCGACGGCCGCGTAGCACCACGGATACGCGGCCGCGTCGGCGAGCGCCTGCTTCGCCGACGCCACGCAGTCCGCGACGTCTATGATGAACGAGACGTCCGATGCCTCTATCTCAGCAGCCAGCTCACGCCTCTCCTCATCCGTATACTTCTCAAAATCCAGGTGCGTATGCGCGTCGAAAAGCATTGTCATTCCTTCCATATAACCCGAAAAGTGTACAGAAAGCCATATATATGAACCGTGTACACTTTTCCTGAACTTCTTTTTGATTATGCGGGCCTGTATCCTATGCCCTTGCCGCTCCGCCAAGCGCGTACAGCTGCTCGAGTTCCTTGTCGATGTCGAGTCTCGGGAAGAGCATGTCGCCCTTCTCTACTTTGCAGCCGTCCATCTGATAAAACTCGAACGCGTCTTCCCATACTACAGGTACATCCGCGAGTCCGAGCTGGTCTCTCATGCGGTCGGTCGTAGTATGCATGTAAGGCTCGATCAGTATGGAGACTATCCTCAGCGCCTCAGCGAGGTTCCTCATGACGGTATCGAGTTCCGCCTTCTTTGCTTCGTCCTTCGCCAGCACCCAAGGAGTTTTCTCGTCGATATACTTGTTGGCGCGTCTGATGAGGATCCATATCTCTTCGAGCGCCATGTTGAATTTGAACTCGTCCATGTTGGCTGCGACTCTGTCAGCGGTCGATGTCGCGAGAGCGATGAGTTCATCGTCGATAGCGTCTCTTGTCGCCGCTTCAGGAACATCGCCTCCGCAGTACTTGGCGATCATGGAGACCGTTCTGGAGAGCAGGTTTCCGAGGTCGTTGGCAAGGTCGAAGTTCATGCGTCTGAGCATCACTTCGTTGGTGAAGCTCCCGTCCTGTCCGAATGTGTACTCACGGAGCAGGAAGTACTTGAGAGCGTCGATCCCGTAGCGGTCGATGAGCACTACCGGATCGATCACGTCCGCGCCCTTCGCGGCCTTGGATTTCGATACCTTTTCTCCGCCGAGGAGCAGCCATCCGTGTCCTCTGACCTGCTTCGGAAGAGGCAGATCCGCGCTCATCAGCATCGCCGGCCATATGAGCGAGTGGAATCTTACTATCTCCTTGCCTACCAGGTGGCAGTCGCAAGGCCAGTATTTATTGAACTTCTCGCATTCGTCCGGTCCGCCCAGAGCCGTGACATAGTTCGAAAGAGCGTCTACCCACACGTACATGACGTGCTTCGGATCGTTCGGTACCGGGATGCCCCAGTCGAAAGACGTGCGCGATACGCAGAGATCTTCCATGCCCTGCTCTATGAACGCTATCATCTCATTTCTTCTCGATTCGGGAACGAGGAAGTCAGGATTCGTTCTGAACAGTTCGAGCAGCTTGTCAGCGTACTTGCTCATCTTAAAGAAGTACGCCTCTTCGCTCGCCTTTGTGACCGGACGTCCGCAGTCAGGGCAGCATCCGTTGACCAGCTGCGACTCGGTCCAGAACGCTTCGCATTCCTTGCAGTAAAGGCCCTCATAAGCTCCGAGATAGATATCTCCCTTGTCATACATCCTCTGCCAGATCTTCTGGACTCTTTCCATGTGTCTCGGCTCGGTCGTTCTGATGAAATCATCATACGAGATCTCCATTGTCGCCCACAGGTCCTTGATGCCCGCGACGATCTCATCGACGTATTCCTGAGGAGTGACGCCCTTTTCGATCGCCTTTGTCTGGATCTTCTGTCCGTGCTCATCTGTACCCGTGAGGAACATCACATCGTAGCCCTGCAGCCTCTTGAAGCGTGCCATGGCGTCAGCCATGACAGTGCAGTAAGTGTGGCCGATGTGAAGATTCGAACTTGGATAATAGATCGGTGTCGAGATGTAATAAGTGCCTTTGTTTTCCATTGCTGTCCTTCCCGCTCGAATGAGAGCTCTTAGTTGTTTCCGTATTCCCTTTCGTCGACGCTCCAGTCGCCGCTGCCCGATTCACCTTCTGATACGAAGGAGTCCACGAGTCTGGAAGTCGCCACGGCGAGCGCGGCTATGGCAGCGCTTATCAGAAGCGCTCCTAATACGGATATTTCTATCTTTGTGTTGGGTTTCATGATTTACTCCTTGCTCAGTCTTTTCTGCAAGTCAACATTATAATTATACCAAACGACGGTGCCGATGTCATCGGATATCGCGAGTATTACTGCATTATCCTGACGCGCCGCTGAATGGTTTATTATATCACTGATGTCCCGGATTATGATATCATTGAGACATGAAAGACAAAAGCTCTGAAAAACTTAAAAAAACCGCATACACGGCTGCTCAGTGGACCTGGGGACTCCCTCAGACCCTGATCGGGTCCCTGCTCTATGCTGCCCACCGCAAAGACCGCCACTTTGATTACAACGGAGCACGCGCTACGGTCTGGAACAAAAACAGCGGAGTCTCGCTCGGCAAATACATTTTCGTTCCGGGACGCAAAGACGGGTCAGCGGACACGTTCCTGCTCGACCACGAGTACGGCCATACTCTTCAGTCCCTCATTCTGGGACCGTTCTATCTGCTCTTTGTCGGAACGCCGTCCATGCTCTGGAACAGGCTTCCTTACTTTGAGCGCAAAAGAAAACAGAGCGGAAAGTCCTACTACTCCGCCCCGTTTGAAAGTTCCGCGAATCATCTCGCCAAAAGGGTCTCAAATAAGGACCGGCGCTAGTCCTTTATTATGCCTGCACCCTTTCTCTGATATATGCTACTGCCATTCAGTGCCCGCGCCTGCCGCGAGCGCTTTTTCATATATCATCCATGCAGCAACGAGATCCTGTGACGCGACGCCGACGCTCTCGAACACGATTATCTCATCATCATTCTCGCGTCCCGCTATGCGGCCATCTATTACATCTCCCAGACTTCCCTGAATATCCTCGTCCTTTATGATCCCATCTGCCAGAGGTATCAGCAGATCTCCTGACTCAGAGAGCACTGCGTCCTTGTAGTCACAGATGATCTTGGAAGCACGAGGCAGTACCGCCGGATCGAGTTCGTGTTTTTCAGGCTCATAAGTGCCAACGGCGCTGATGGTGCATCCGGGCTTTATCTTCGCGCCGTCGAAAACCGGAACGGACGAGGTCGTAACTGTGATCACCAGATCGGCGTCCTCTACCGCCTCATCAGCGCTGTTCGCGGGCAGTATTTCCGCCCCGTAACAGCCTAGTTCTTTCTGCATCTTTTCGCAAAAAGCCTCAAGTTTTTCACGCTTACGGGAATATACCCATACCTTCTCGAGTTTTCTTACGCATAGCATGGCCTCGAGCTGTTCAGGAGCCTGTCCGCCGGTACCGATAAGCGCGCCGACCCTGCACTCCTTTTTCCCCAGTATGTCGAAGGCCGCTCCCGATGCCGCGCCTGTCCTCATGCGGGTGACCGTCGAACCGTCAAGCATCGCGCTTATGTATCCCGTCTTACCATCAAGAAGCAGCACCTGCGCAGGGCAGGCTTCAAGTCCCATCTCGGGATTATGCGGGAAAACGCTTATTATCTTTACAGCCGCGGCCTCTTCCGAAGCGGCGTACGATGGCATGAACAGGAACGTCCCCTCATGCGCGGGCGCCTTGATCGCGGCTCTCAGCGGCACCTCTACGGTACCCGCGGCGATCATCTGAAACGCCTTCTTATCTGCCTCGACGATATCCTTCATCGAAACGACGCTCTTTATCTCTTTCTCATTCAGCAGAAGCATTTTTTCCTCCGTCTATCCACTCAGTATCTTTCGTTCAAATGTTATTATTAATATACCACATTATGGATGCCGTTCCGGTATGAAATCCCTCAAAAAAGCATCGGGAATCAGTAAAGTTCCCGATGCTTTTGATTTGCTGCTGATATTTGCAGTTGTCGGTCCGTTATTCCGCTTTCTTCTGCTTGCGGCCGATCTCAAGACCCATCCTGAACGCCTCAACGTTTGGCTCGATCAGCTTAGGTTTCTTCTCGAACTTGTGGTTGATGCCCTTGACGATAACTTCCTCAGGGACAGCGTCTGTAGCTCCGACGTAAACGCCGAGCATGATGACGTTGAGCGCTCTCGGGTTGTTGATGTCGATCGCCATCTGTGTCACAGGAGCCTCGATGACGTTGATATCGTCTCTCTCGATAGGATCCGTAACGATGGTGCTGTTAACGAACAGATTTCCGCCCGGCTTGAGGTTGCCGATAAACTTGTGCAGCGAAGGTCCGTTCATTACGACGAGGTCCTCGAGGCTGTAGCTTACAGGCGCTCCGATCGGATCGTCCGAAATAACTACATAGCAGTTTGCCGTGCCGCCTCTCATGGCAGCTCCGTATGAAGGGAAGAATGTGACGTTGAGGTCAGTTGCCTCGGAGGTAGCCTCTGCGAGAAGCTTGCCCATCGTCATGACTCCCTGTCCGCCGAATCCGGCGATCATAAGATTTCTTTCCATGGTTTACCTCCTATTGCTTCCTCTCTCCGCCGTCTCTGAATACTCCCAGAGGATATTCAGCAAACATCTTCTCTCTCAGGAAGTCGAGTGACTTCAGAGGATCGAGTCCCCAGTTCGTAGGGCAGCTCGTAACGATCTCGATGATCGAGTAGCCCTTGCCTTCGAGCTGGTACTTGAATGCCTTCTTGATGGCGTTTCTTGTCTTGATGACGTTCTGCGGTGTGTCGCAGCTGACTCTCTCGATGTAGTAAGGAGCTGTCAGCTGGTTGATGATCTCACTCATGTGCATCGGGTATCCGTGCTCTTCAGGATTACGTCCGCCCGGTGTCGTCGTCGACTTCATGCCTACGAGAGTCGTTGGAGCCATCTGGCCGCCTGTCATGCCGTAGATACCGTTGTTGACGAAGATGACTGTGAAGTTCTCGCCTCTGTTCGCCGCGGAGAGTGTCTCAGCGAGTCCGATGGCCGCGAGGTCTCCGTCGCCCTGATATGTATATACGAGCGAGTTCGGGGACGATCTCTTGATTCCTGTAGCGACAGCGCCCGCTCTGCCGTGAGCCGCGATGGTCTCATCGCATGTCACGTAGAACTGTCCGAGTCCGCAGCATCCGACGCCCTCTACTCTGACGAGGTTGTCAAGCTGTCCGAGCTCTTCAGCCGCTTCGCCGATGAGTTTGTGGATCGTGCTGTGCATGCAGCCCGGGCAGAATCCGGATACAGCGCCTTCTATGATACCTTTGGTCCTGGTATAGACTTTCTTTTCTTCAGCCATTACAGCACCTCCTTAATGAATTCTTTCGCGCCCTTCAGCACCTGATCGTTGGTCAGCAGCTGACCGCCGGATCTGAGCACTTCGTGCACCGGGCATCTGCCGTGCACCGCGTAGTCGATATCCCATCTCATCTGAGCAGGAATGGACATCTCTACGTCGATGATGCCTTTGACTTTATTAAAATCAAGGTTCCTGAACGCGTCATATGGGAATGGCGAGAGTGTGATCGGTCTGATCATTCCGGCCTTGATGCCCTCTGCGCGGAGCTGTCTGATGACCGCTCTTGAGATACGGGCGCTGATGCCGTAAGCCGCGAATACGAACTCCGCGTCGTCCATCATGTACTCTTCTACTCTGATGTCCTTGTCCCATGTCTCGTACATGGCGGCTGCTTCAATGTTGACCTTCTCCTGGCCGTCGCCTACCGATCCCGGTCTGCAGTATGCCTGCTGTCCGAGAGGGTGTCCTACGATCGCTCTGTCAGCGAACTTTGCTCTGCACGCGGCGAGTTCTTCGTCAGACTTCATAGGCGGAAGCACTACAGGCTCCATCATCGTGCCCATGACGCCGTCTGTCAGCACGAGTACAGGGTTCTGGTCTCTCTCAGCGAGGTCGTATGCCTCATATACCATGTCTACACACTCCTGGACCGAATCCGGAGCGAGTACGATCATCCTGAATCCGCCGTTTCCGGACGCCTTTGTAGCCTGCAGGTAGTCCTGCTGTGCCGGCTGGATGGCTCCGATTCCCGGGCCGCCTCTCTGGACGTTTACATATACCATAGGGATACGTGCCGAAGCGCAGTAGGATACACCTTCGCTGTAAAGCGAGATTCCGCATGACGAGGATGAGCTCATCGCTCTGATGCCTGTCGAAGCAGCGCCGTACAGCATGTTGACGGAAGCGACTTCGCTCTCGCCCTGTACGAATGTGCCGCCTACTTCAGGGAGCCTTCTTGCCATGTACTCAGGGATCTCGTTCTGAGGAGTGATAGGGTAGCCTGCGAAGAAGCGGCAGCCTGCTCTTACAGCAGCCTCAGCGATCGCTTCTGTTCCTTTCATGAATACTCTTTCTGCCATATCGATCTCCTTTCCTATCTCCACACCTCTATCGCGGACTCAGGGCAGATCTGGGCGCACATCGCACATCCGATGCAGTCCTCAGGTCTTGCTGAAGTCGCGTAGAGATAACCCTTGGAGTTAACTTTCTCGCCGATCTCGAGGCACTTTTTAGGGCATGAGATGACGCAGTAGGAGCATGATTTGCAGGCTTCGGTCGTGATTTCGATTCTTGCCATTAATATTCCTCCTTCTTAGCAATACCTTTGTTTATTCTAATCAACCCACGAGTAGGTCAGGAAGAGGTCGAGTGGCAGCAGTGACTTGCCGGTCATGGCCTGCGATTCTTCGAAGATATCCCTTCTGACGCAGGCGCTGTTTACGACCGTATAACCGTCAAACAGCTCATCGATCCTGTCCAGTCCTTCCATGAATTCATTAACAGTAGTAGCGTATCCGAGATTCGGATTTCCGAGTATGTATATGTGATCGAGTCTCATTGACCCGAGTATGTGGACCATCGTACCGTCAATGGCGTCGACGCTCTTGGTCCACGGCCTGTACGGATTTACGATGTATACGGGTACCGCGTCATCCTTGCTGAGAAGGTCGCTGTAAGCGCCCGCGAACTTCGCCGCCTGGTGGCCTCCGCCGATGTCGAGCAGCGTGTAGTGGTCGGAGATGAGCGATACCCTGACTCCGCCTACCATCACCGGGGCGTCGAGATACTGATCCTGATAGATGATGTTCACTCCCCTGCCCGCGAAATCCTGCTGCATGTCGCGCGATCTGTAAAGCGGCTTTGTCTGGTCGAGGTCGAAAAGATCGACCTGCCTGCCTGTCTTCTGCGCGAGCTTGTTCGCGATGTTGAGGACGATCTCGCTCTTTCCGGATCCTGCCTCTCCGATGAAGACGAAATTCTTTTTTTCGTCCATCAACTGTTCAAATGTCTTGTCCGCTTCGTAAAAAAGTCCCATTCGATAAATACTCTAATCTTACAAAAATAGCCGTCCCATTGTCCCGGAACAGCCTCATTCTATATTACCCGTGATTTTAATTTGTGAGCCGGATGGGAATCATTCCCTTCCAACGTAATTATTTTATCAAGTTTATGGTCTTTAATTCAAGTGAAAATTATGTGAACATCTTTCATTTTGATCGATTTCCTTGCTATTATTGTGTCATGAAAATTCTGAGCATTACCGCGCAAAAGCCGCACTCGACAGGAAGCGGCACATATCTGACAGAACTGGTAAAGGCATTCGGCCGCATGGGATTTGAACAGGCAGTCGTATGCGGTATTTATCCTGATGATGAAGTCGACTTCCCGGAGGGAGTCGTCTGTTACCCTGTCTTCTTTACGAAGAGCGACAGCAAGGCTCCTGCCGGTATAGACCTCTTTGCTCCATGCAAGGTGAATGACAGCCCGGTCTCCCTGCTCAGCGCGCTGCCGTTCCCTATAGTAGGAATGTCGGATATCATGCCGTATGGATCGACAAGATACCGCGAAATGACGCCGGGCATGATATCACAGTTCGAAGAAGCGTTCATGGATGCCGCCGGCAGAGCGATCGACGAACTGGATCCGGACCTGATCATCTGTCATCACCTTTTCCTGCTGACAGCTCTGGTGAAAAAGCATTTTCCATACAGACGGGTCATCGGGATATCTCATGGGACAGATCTGAGGCAGATGATAAACTGCGATGGTCTGCGTGAAATGGTAAGGCCGTATATCGCGAAGCTGGATAAAGCGCTCGCCCTGCACGGAGACCAGCGCGGGCAGATCATCGACATCTTCGGCATGGATCCGTCAAAAGTCTCAGTTATCGGAAGCGGTTACAACAGCAGACTGTTCAATACCGATGAAAGGATCGAGAGAATGCCCGGAGAGCCTCTCCGGATATGCTACGCGGGAAAGATAAGCAGACCTAAAGGCGTACCCGAACTGATGACCGCTCTCGCGAGGCTGGCAGATGACAGTGACACGCCTCCATTCAAACTTATGATGGCCGGAGGATGTCAGGATGAAGTCCTCATGGACGCGCTGGACGGATTGCCGGGCTACGCGGAATGGCTCGGGCAGATCCCGCAGCCCGCGCTCGCGGAGCTGCTGCGCCGGTCGGACATCTTCGTTCTTCCGTCTTACTTCGAAGGCCTGCCACTGGTGCTCATAGAGGCGATGGCCGCCGGCGCGGTGCCTGTCAGCACCGATCTGCCCGGCGTTAAAGACTGGATCGACGCCAATGTCACCGGTCCGAACGTCATCTATGTGCCAATGCCTGAAATGAAAAGCATCGACGAGCCGACAGACGCCGGCCGCGATGCATTTGTAAACAACTTATACACTGCTTTGAAAGATGCCGCGGCCGGCTTCGAAACCGGCAGGCTTCCGGGTCCCCTGCCCGGTACCGCTTCCATTACATGGGACGGTCTCGCCTGCCGCCTGCTCGACATCTGTAATAAATAAAATAAAAGGAGAAACCAAACGAAATGACTAAAAAATTCACTTTCTATCCGCAGGGAGTTTGCTCGATGATGATCGAAATAGAACTTGACGGTGACATAATAAAAGACGTCGTTTTCACGGGCGGATGCAACGGAAATCTGAGTGGCATATCCAAACTGATAACCGGCATGAGAGCCGAAGACGTCATAGAAAGGCTTGAGGGAACAAGATGCGGGATGAATGAGACATCCTGCCCGGACCAGCTGAGCAAGGCCCTCAGGCAGGCTCTCCAGGCTTAGTCACTGGCTGCCCTTATAATTTTTATATTCACCGTAAGAGAAGAATACCAGGCCGATCCAGATAACAGCGAAAGCGATAACTTGTACTCTGTCGATCGGCTCTTTGTATGCGAAAATACCCAGCATCAGTGTGATAGTCGGGCTGATGTACTGGGCCAGTCCGACCATGAAGAACGATACCTTCTTTGCCGCGTTCCCGAAGAGAGCGATCGGTATCAGCGTGACCAGTCCGCTCAGGAACATCAGAGCGTATTTCCCAGGCACGCCGAGGCTGAGCGCCCCTATGCCTCTCGACTCCGTAACGAATATGGCCGCAAGCGCGATCGCGGCGTAAAACATCGTCTCATATACGAGTTCTATGACAGGCGGGTTCTTCGTGGTCTTTTTGATCGCTGAATAGCAGCCCCAGGTGAGCGCGAGTCCGAGAGCGACTCCCGGTATCTGTCTGTAATGCACGAGCATAAGAACGAGTGACGCCAGAGCGAAGAACATGGCCGCGCCATTGTATTTTGTGATCTTCTCTTTGAAAATAACTATGCTGAACAGGCATATGACCACCGGCTCGATGTAATAGCCAATGGAGGCCTGTACCATGTGGCCTGTCGTCATTGCCCAGATGTAGGTGCTCCAGTTCGCGGTCAGTAAAAGGCCGGCCGCGAGATATTTAGCGAGAGCGCCTTTCTCTTTCAGAGGTCCCCAGACCTCCTCCCTTGTATACTTCAGCCTCGCGGCAGCATAAGAGAAGACGAACATCGTCGTCATGCGGTACAGGATGATGATCCCTGACGGTATCGGTACGAGCGCCTGCCAGTAAACCGGAAGGAATCCCCACAGCAAGTGGCAGGCAATGATACAGATCAGGCCTGTCCTGTAATCGCTTTTCTCCTTATTTATCCCAATGACCTTATTATCTGCCTTCAAGCGTTTCTCCGTACTAAAGCCCCAGTTCCTCTTCGGCCAGGCGCACGGCTATCCTGATGCAGTCAGGACACGATGTGAATGCCTTGCCCTCATTGCCTGTCTTGATATCGACACACTTCAGGGCCTTTGCCTGCTCAACGAATTTCCTCTGCATGATACCCGCGGTCCTTGTCGTCTTCGCCTTGGTCTGCCCCGCTCTTTCGGTATTGCCGTCACTGTGCACAAGTCCCGCCAGCATAGCTGCTCCGCTTATGGCGCCACAGACTCCCTGCGCGGTACCCATGCCGCCTCCGAAGCCCTCTCCCATTCTGTAGAGCAGCGATTCATCGACTCCCACCTCATCAGCGAATACGCAGACCACCGCCTGGCAGCAATTGCATCCGTTTCTGTATTTCGCTACAGCAGCTTCCGCTCTGTCCATTTATAACCAACCTCCTGTTACCGTTCTCGATCATTGTCAAAGGCAATGATACCACAAATTCTTTGCAACACTTCCATCTTTTTACGCTACTATATATATGAGAGCTCTCAAACATAAGATGTGACTTATCTCACGTGAGGAAAAGCCGATGGATGAAAAACTCGTGAACGAAGCGATAGCCGGCAGCAAGGAAGCCTTCTGCGCGCTTTACGGTCAGTACAAGGACCGTCTGTATCGCTATGCGCTCTACAAGCTCGGCGATCCCGATGACGCCGAAGACGCTGTGAGCGAGTGCGTTCTGTCAGCATGGAAGAGTATCGGGAACCTCAGAAGCGCGGAAGCGTTCAGCAGCTGGATCTTCAGGATATTGTCCGCCTGCTGCGCTTCACACATCAGGAACCTCATAAGGTCGCGCGACGATCTGGAGAGGCTGTATAAGGAAGGTCAGATCAGCGCCGCGGGCTCGAACGCCCCTGCTTCTCTTTCTGTCGAACTCAACGAAGCGCTTTCGCAGCTTGGCGAAGAAGAGCGGGACATCGTGCTTCTTAGCGTGATCGGCGGACTCAGCAGCAATGAGATAGCCGGCATCACCGGTCTCAGCGCGGGCGGCGTCAGATCGAAACTGTCCAGAAGCCTCGCGAAGATGCGCGCGTTTCTGTCTTAAGGAGAGATGAAATGAGCAAAGACTTTGATCATATAAAAGAACTGTTCGACAGTGACGGCATCAGGGCTCCGGAAAGCCTTTCCGAAGAAAACATGCTGGCGATGCTCGAAAGCAGCGAAAAAAAGCAAAGCCCGGACCAGCCTGTTTCACAGGCAAAGCCTGAAAAGAAGTACACAGAGAAGCGTCCTTCAAAGCGCTTCCATCCGGGCAGATGGGCAGCCGTTGCGGCAGCAGCGCTCATCACAGTTTTCAGCATGAGCGGTCTGTTCGATGTGCTTGGGGACGGGCCTGATACTTCAGTAAAAGATGGCAGGCTGTACACATTCAGGAGCGAGCGCGAGATAAGCCGCGTCCTTCAGAACATGGAACAGGGCATATCGTTCGATGATTACCGGTACAAGTACGTCGAAGTGCTTGAAGATGACGTGGCCGAAAATGAAAGCGCCGCTCCTGAAGAAGCCGTTGACAGTACCGGGACCACCGGTGCGGCGCCGGATCACTCTGAGACCTACCTGCAGGTAGAAGATGTGGATGAGGCAGATATAATCAAGACGGACGGCAAATATATTTACTATGTGAATACTGACCGTGAGGTCGTCATACTCGAGGCGAAAGACGGCGAAGCTGAAAAGCTTTCCACCATAGGCAGCAGCGGCATCGAGAATTACATTTACGAGATCTACATCAAGGGCGACAGGCTCATTACTGTCGGCAGGTTCTACAGGGATGACGATGACGAAGGTTCTTCCGGCATCATCGTTTACGACATCAGCGACCGCAGCGATCCTAAGGTGATGTGGGATTTCAGCCAGAGCGGAGACATTCTGTCGAGCCGCATGGTCGGCGATAATGTGTATCTTGTTACCTCTGACCGAGTGTACAAGGGAGGACGCAAGCTGCCGATGTGCGGTCCTTCGGACTCATACGACAGCATGGAGGCAGGCGACATCTGCTGCATGCCGGATCCCAAGTCCGCGACATACATAGTTCTGAGTGCGGTAGACGTATCATCAGGTGAACAGGGAAAGAGCACCACAAAGGCCGTCCTCGGAGCGAGCGATGAGATCTACTGCAACGACCATAATCTTTATGTCACATCCGGCGAATGGGACAGCAAAACCGGCGTGTTATGCACCAGAATAGTGAGGGCTTCACTTGACGGTCTCGATGTGGACTTCAACGCCACCTCGCAGGTGCGCGGCTACACGGTCAACCGTTTCGCCATGGACGAGCGCGATGGTTACTTCCGCATCGCCACCACATCGCAGCGTGACGGAATGGATGTCAACAACCTCTTCATCCTCGACTCAGATCTGAACGAGGCCGGCAAGGTCACAGGATTCGCGCGCAACGAGAGCATCAAGGCGGTGCGATACATCGGAGACAAGGCATACGTGATCACTTACGAAGCGATAGACCCGCTCTTCATCATCGACCTCTCAGATCCTGCTGAGCCTAAGATCGAAGGAGAAGTCATGATAGACGGCTTCTCTACCCTGCTGATTCCTGTCAGCGGAGACCGGCTGCTGGGCATAGGGCACGCGACCGGCGACAACGGTTACGGCGGCGAGTATGACAGCGGGCTCAAGCTTGTACTCTTCGACATCTCAGACCCGGCTGATCCGAAAGTCCTGAGCAGCAGGGAGTTCAAGGATATGAGCAGTTTCGCGCAGAGCGATCATCACGCGCTGACTGTAAATACTGAGGCCGGATGGTTCGCGATACCGTACGAGATATACCGCTCTGAATTCACGGATCCTGATGATGTCATCGTCGAGGACGCGGAAGAGCCTGAGGACTCATCCGGCGAAGAAGTTGTAGAGTGGGTTGAGGAGCCCGCAGTCAGTGACACTCATGAAGCGGGAGTCCTTGTGTTCACCCCTGATAATGGATTTGAGGCAGTCGATCAGCATGCTATGGATGTATCTCAGATCTTCAGGAGCGTATACATAGGCGAATGGATCTACGCACTTGACGGAAGAGGCGATGTGTACAGTTTCAAGCCTTCCATTTAAAGTCAGCAACCTAGATAATGCTAAAGCAGCCTGAGAATATATATTTCAGGCTGTTTTTTCATTTGGATTTAGAAGATTGTGTGTATATTGGCCTGTGATGATTGAAGCGTATTGGATCGGG
>SVDB01000050.1 GCA_015058065.1 Clostridiales bacterium | reverse complement strand
TTCTGGTGCCGCAGATGTCTCCTCTGCATTTCCAGTATTTCGAGCCTGTGCTGAGAGCAGCGGGTTATAACGCTGTGCTGCTTCCTGCGGTCACGAAAGAATCCGAAGAGGAAGGCCTCAGATATGTGAACAACGACGCCTGTTATCCGACGATCGTCACACTCGGACAGATAATATACGCTCTGAAATCCGGAAAATACGATCTCAGCAAAACAGGAGTTTTCATGTCCCAGACCGGCGGAGGATGCCGCGCTAGCAATTACGTGGCGCTGCTGAGGAAAGCTTTGAAAGATCTGGGAATGGAGCAGATACCGGTCATATCTTTCAACATGGTCGGACTCGAGCGCAATCCGGGATTCACGATCACACCGAGACTTGCTCTTTCGCTGGTATACGGAGCGCTTTACGGAGACCTGATGATGAAGTGCCTGTACAGGATACGGCCTTATGAGATAGAGAAAGGATCCGCGCAGGCAGTAATGGACTCCTGGTTCGGCAAGATCGTGAAAAACTGCGGTGACCTCAATAAAAAGAAGTTCATAAAGAACCTGAACGACATCATCAGGGACTTCGACAGCATCCCGATCCATGAAGATATGGTCAAGCCGAGAGTGGGCATAGTAGGGGAGATACTTGTCAAGTATCATCCGAACGCCAACAACAATCTTGTCGAGACCATCGAAGCCGAAGGAGGCGAGGCAGTAGTACCTTCATTCGTCGATTTCTTTGAGTACGGATTCATCAATAAGGTATTCAATTACAATAATCTTTCCGGAACGTGGAGAGATATGGCGCTCAACAAGATGCTGCTGAGCTTCATCGAGTCATACCGTAAGCATTCCAGAGAAGCCTGCCGTAACAGCAAGCGTTTCGATCCGGATCCGCGTATCGAAGAAACGGCGAAGAACGCCGAGAGATTCATATCTATAGGAAATCAATGCGGAGAAGGATGGCTGCTGACCGGTGAGATGGTCGATCTTATCGACAGCGGAGTCAAAAATATTCTTTGTCTTCAGCCTTTCGCCTGCCTGCCTAATCATGTGGCCGGGAAGGGAATGCTGAGGGCTCTAAGACAGTATGATGATAAAGCCAACATCGTAGCGATCGACTTCGACCCGGGCGCTTCGACCGTAAATCAGCTCAACAGGATCAAGCTTATGATGTCTACAGCGTTCAAGAATCTTGAAGACGAGCAGACATCGTACTATAATAGCAAAAGAAAAGAGACGGCCGCGGGCAATATAATTCGCGCCGCTAAGAAAAAAATCAGAACAAGGAGGTGACTGCCAATGGGCAGACACGGGACTATTGCAAACAGAAAATCTGCGCAGGACTCAAAGCGTTCTGCAATGTTCACCAAGTATTCGAGACAGATCATCGTAGCCGCCAAGGCGGGCGGAGATCCGGACTTCAATCCTTCTCTCAGAGTCGCGATCGATAAGGCTAAAGCCATAGGCATGCCTAATGACAATATCAACAGAGCGATCAAGAAGGGCACCGGAGAACTCGGAGGCGAATCTTATGAAGAGCTCCAGTTTGAGGGCTACGGACCAAGCGGCGTCGCCGTCATCGTTGAAGCTCTTACAGATAACAAAAACAGGACAGCTTCTTTCGTAAGATCCGTATTTGACAAGAACGGCGGAAACCTGGGCACACCGGGCTGCGTATCCTATATGTTCAGCCGTAAGGGTGTCGTCATTATCGATTCTGAAGACCTCGACGAAGACGAAGTCATGATGGTCGCTCTCGACGCGGGCGCCGATGACATGGTCGTAAATGAGGATAATTTTGAGATCCTGACAGATCCTGCCGCTTTCAATGATGTGCATCAGGCGATCAAAGAAGCCGGCTATGAGATATTTGAAGCCGAGATCGAGCAGATCCCTTCTATGACCGCGAATGTGAGCGACGAGAGCGCGATCAAGGCACTCGCTAAACTCATCACATCACTCGAAGACAACGACGACGTTCAGAAAGTCTATTTCAACTGCGACCTCGACCTCGAGTGACAGGTACCGGCTCCAAGGTTCCCATTCCTGGAATATACGTAAAAGTCTTCTTAATTGAACCTACACATACTTAAAGGGATTCCGATGCGGACGCGTTATGTAATGCCTCCTAAGAGTGGACTACAGAAGCCAGGCTCAGGAAGTACCCACCTTATCCATTAACGATAGGGCGTCAATTAAAGGCTTAACGGTATTCCGGGTTTTTATTTACTTTGTTTTTTTGCGTATTTATGCTACATTTACCTGTGACGGATGGTATTCCGAACGGAAACTATACCGGGCACAACCCGATAACGATACCCTGACCACCCGTCTTATCGAGTGGTCTTTTTATTCAGGGCTGTGCCTGCAAGCAGAAAGGAGTTAAAAAATGAAAGTTCCGGTTACAAGGGAAGAGAAAGACAGACAGGTCAGAAGGGAAGCGAAAGCTACACTGATACTGTTTCTGATCTGCTTCCTGTGGAATGTCGGTTTTGCGTACGGCCTGTCGGGAACGGGTGCGAGATTGTTTGGTCTGCCTGTATGGTGGCTCATCAGCACACCGGGAATGTTTGTTATCGCCGTTGCAGGAGTCGTCATTCTTCTGAAAAGAGTTTTTGTCAATTTCGATCTTGATGACAGTGAGGAAGGGGGCGATCTGGATGCTTAGCAAAAAAGCCGCGGTCCTTCTCATACTCATCTTCTATCTTCTGATAAACCTCTGGCTCGGCATAAGAGCGAGCAGAAGATCGGCTAAAGAAAACGCCGAGAAGGGATTCCTTTCAAACTATTTCGCGGGCTCCCGCAGCATGGGTGGCGTAGTACTCGCAATGACACTTGTAGCAACATATACGAGCGCCAGTTCTTTCCTCGGCGGCCCGGGTCTTGCTTCAAGCTTCGGAATGTCATGGTCATGGGTAGCAGGCGTCCAGATAGGCGCAGCTTTCCTGACACTCGGTGTTCTTGGTAAAAAGTTTGCCATGATCGCCAGAAGGACGAATTCCGTAACGATAAACGACTATCTCAGAGCCCGTTATGATTCGCCTGCCGTGGTCATAATCTGCGGAACAGCTATGGTGATCTTTTTCATAACTCAGATGATAGCGCAATTCATCGGAGGAGCGACGCTTCTGCAGACTGTTACAGGTCTTCCTTATTGGGCCGGACTGCTGCTTTTCGGAGCGGTCGTCATAATCTATACATCAGTAGGAGGCTTCAAGGCCGTTGTTACTACTGACACTATCCAGGGGATCGTAATGACTGTCGGCACATTCCTGCTGATGTTCTTTGTAATAAGAGCGGCAGGAGGAATGGACAGCATCGTCAGTTCGCTTGATGCCGGAAATCCGGGCTGGGATCTCATGGGCAAAGGGGAATACGGCGCTGAGATAGCCGCTATGAGGCCCGGCGCCCTTATATCGTTCTGGGTGCTTGTCGGAATAGCGGTGCTCGGACTCCCGCAAACTGCAGTCAGATGCATGGGATTCAAAGATACTGAATCGATGCATAAGGCAATGATCTACGGCACTGTAGTCATCGGAATACTCATGATAGGCATGCATCTTGCCGGAACGTTCGCTTTTCCGCTGCTGCCTGAAGAAGGTCTCGCCAGCACCGATCAGGTGATACCTTACGTGGTAATGAAATACATGCCTGCGTGGGCGGCCGGATTCTTCCTCGCTGCGCCTCTCGCGGCTGTGATGTCAACGATAGACTCACTTCTGATCCTGGCTTCAGCCACGATCATCAAGGACATTTACGTGCACTATATCAAGAAAGTGCCATTCGATGTCAAAGAAGCAGCTGATCCGAAATATGAAAGCGCATATGATAATGTCCCTAAATACAGTTTCGCGCTTACCGCGGGCATAGGTGTGATCGCATGCCTTCTCGCGCTTAATCCGCCTGACGTCATCGTTTGGATCAACCTGTTCGCTTTCGGAGGCCTTGAAGCCACTTTCTTCTGGCCGATCATAGGAGGCCTTTACTGGAAGAAGGGTAACAGTACTGCCTGTCTGGCGTCTGTGATCACAGGACTGGCGGTATTCATTTTCTTCAACAGGGTAAAGATACTGCCGCTTGGGATCCACGAGATAATAGCCGGTCTTATCGTCAGCGGAATAGTTTACTTCGCGGTCGGATCGCTCAATAAAAGTGAAGCTGATCCTGAAATGATTAAAAAATGCTTCTGAATTGTGATAAAATCAAATCGTAAACTGCGGGTAACAAGCAAAGGACTATACGATGAGCATGAAGATCATCAGTGTTGCCGATATTGAGGGGTTTAAGCTCGGTAACGCGGAGAACAGTGAAAAGGGTACTGGATGTACTGTAATTGTATGTGAAGAAGGCGCGGTCGGAGGTGTCGATGTCAGAGGCGGCGGTCCCGCCACCAGAGAGACTGATCTCCTCCGGAGTGAAAATACCGTGAATTCCGTGAATGCCGTAGTACTGAGCGGAGGCTCGGCTTTCGGACTCGAAGCCGCTTCAGGTGTCATGCGTGAACTCGCGGACAGAGGTGTCGGTTTTCATATGGGAAAAGATATCACCATACCTATTGTCTGCGGAGCTTCACTGTACGATCTTGAAGTCGGAGACCCTACGGCGTTTCCTGATGTCAACATGGGAATGGTAGCCGTGCGTAACGCGTATGACGGCCTCTTCATGCATGGCAATCATGGCGCCGGAACAGGCGCTACTGTAGGTAAATTCGTTGGTCATGACAGAGCCATGAAGACAGGGCTGGGGACATTTGCCTGCGGAGACGGTTTCGTTGAAGTAGGCGCTGTCGTCGCGGTCAATGCCCTGGGAGACATTTACAACGGTGCCGGAAACATCATAGCCGGACTCAGGTCAGAAGATGGCGCATCAATCTACGGCACTATCAAGACGCTCAAAGGCATGGTCCATGACAATACCGTGACTGTTGATGACGCTACTTCTTTCATAAACAGATCGGACATAGAAGAAGCTCTCGCTGCCATCGAAGCCAGGGATGAAACGGAAGAGAAGACCGATCTGCTCGATCAGCTTGAGTCTGAACCATCATATGATCCGGAACCTGCTGAACCGGCTGAGACTTTCGAGCCTGATACTTTGCCCGAAGAGGAGCAGGCGGAAGAACCTGCTGAAGAACCTTTGGATGCAGCGTATACCGATGAGATCTCCGTGCCTGAAGCAGCCATACAGGAAGAAACTGAAGCAGCTGAAGAAAGCGACGAAACTTTTGAAGCTGCGGAAACAGAGCCAGCTGAGGAACCTGCTGAAGAAGCTCATCGTGAACTGACTCCTGAGGAGATGGGATATGATATAGCTTTCAACACGACGATAAGCTGCCTTATCACCAATGCCGATCTTACTAAATCGCAGGCCAACAAGCTCGCATCTATCCTTCACGACGCGTACGCGAGAGCTATCAAACCTGTACACGGCACGCTTGACGGCGATACCGTGTTCGTTCTTGCTTCCGGCAAACAGAAGGTCAATTTTGACGCTTTCGCGGCACTGGCAACCGATGTAATGCAGTACGCGATCATTGACGGCGCGACTTCGGCAAAAGGCGCATACGGACTTCCTGCGGCCAGAGACATTAAAAAACCGGAGACCGAATAATGAAAAAACTCATTCTCATTGACGGCAACAGTCTGCTTTTCAGAGCATATTTCGCGATGAGACCAATGGTCACCTCCAAAGGCATGCACACTCAGGGTGTGTTTGCCTTTGTTAATATGCTGAATAAGATAATAAGCGACTATGAGCCATCACATATAGCCGTCGCCTTCGACATGAAGGGCGGTACTTTCAGACATGATGTTTATAAGGAGTATAAGGCCGGACGCCTCAAGACTCCGCCGGAACTTCTTTCGCAGATACCAATGATGCACGAGGTCCTGGAAGCTATGAACATCGCTGTCATCGAGATCCCTCAGTTCGAGGCTGACGATATCATTGGCACGATCGCGTCCAGAGCCGAGTCTGACAGCCTCGATACGCTCGTTATTTCCGGTGACAAGGACGAACTCCAGCTTGTCGGCCCTCATGTCAACGTGCTGATAAATAAGCGCGGAATGAGCGAATTTGACCTCTACGACATCGAAGCGATGAAAGAGAGATACGGGCTCACTCCAAAACAGTTCATAGATCTGAAGGGACTAATGGGAGACAGTTCGGATAATATACCGGGCGTTCCCGGCATTGGAGAAAAGAAAGGGATTGCTCTTCTTGAGCAGTTCGGCAGCCTTGAGAACCTTATTGAGCACGCTGACGAAGTAAAAGGCAAGATGGGCGAGAACCTGCGTGACAACATCGAAGTGGCGCGCATGTCGAAATGGCTCGCGACCATCAATACGGAATCGCCTGTAGAGTTCGAGTGGAGCGATCTTGAATACAGGGCTCCGGACATGGAGAAGCTTATCGCCGTATATACTGAACTTGAATTCAGTTCATTCATACGGAAGCTGCAGGCAGATTCCGCAGGTGAAACAGAAGCGGCGTCTGCAGGCACTGTTGACTTGAGCAGTGGATTTGACTCGATAAAACGAGTCAGTTTCGAGAAATTCCTCAGTGAGGTGAAAGACGGAAGCGAAGTATATATTGAGGCTTCTACTGACGCGTCTCACCTGGAAGAGCCTAAGACCGGCCATATCTGTCTCTACAGTGACGAGAAAGGGATCGCGTGCATCAAAGAGTCCTCGCCGATGGAGTACACGTTTACTGCAGAAGAGATCGGCCGTAGATCTTACCGCCTGTGCGGGTGCGGGCTTAAACGCGTCATCTACTCTCTGATCTCCGGAAGTGATGTGGATCTAAGGCCATTCTATGATGTGCAGATCGCGGAGTATCTGATAGACGCCAACAGACAGAAATACCCGCTTGATAAGCTCTTACTGAGATATGCCGGATACGTGGCGGACCCGTCAGAGACTGCGATGCTGTCTGACGACGTTTCTTATGATTCATTGGCTCTCGATCCGGGCAGCCTTCTGAAAAGAGCCTATTATTCGGCAAAAGTCAGGCCTGAACAGGAGAAACTGCTCGAAGAAAACGGCCTCAGAACGCTTTTTGATGACTGTGAAATGCCGCTTGTCCTTACACTCGCAAGGATGGAGCTTGCAGGCATCAAATGCGACCCTTCGATACTCAAGCAGACAGGTGAAGAATTGAGAGAAAGCATAGAAGTACTTGAGAAAGCGATCTATGCCGAGGCCGGTACTGAGTTCAATATCAATTCTCCTAAACAGCTGGGGACGATACTTTTTGAGCGGATGGGCATCCCTTATCCTAAGGGCGGAAAGAACAAAAGCGGATCTTATTCGACAGCCGCGGACATACTCGATAAGCTCAAAGACGATAACCGGATAGTCTCCGATGTTCTCGCGTACAGAAAGGTCGCGAAGCTGAACAGCACGTATGTTGAAGGACTCCTGCCTCTGATAGGCGAAGACGGACGGGTAAGGCCTCACTTCATGCAGACTGTAGCCGCGACAGGACGTCTCAGCTGCACTGAGCCGAATCTTCAGAACATTCCGATACGCGATGAGTACGGAAGGCTGATCAGGAAGGCGTTCATAGCGCCTGAAGGCTGTGTATTCACCGGCTCCGACTATTCACAGATCGAACTTCGAGTGCTTGCCGCTCTCAGCGGCGACGAGTCGCTTATCGCGGATTTCAAGGCAGGGAAGGACATACACAGGGCTACCGCTTCAAGAGTATTCGGCATCCCTGAAGATGAAGTTACTGCTCTCGACAGGACACGCGCAAAGGCGGTCAATTTCGGAGTCGTGTATGGTATGAGCGGATTCGGGCTGGGAGAGAGTCTCAGTATATCCAGATCAGAAGGCCAGAAGTACATAAACGAGTACTTTGCAAAACATACCGCAGTCAAGGACTATCTTGATGAACAGATTAAGACGGGAGAGGAGACGCGTGAAGTCAGGACTTACTTCGGAAGGATCAGGAAGATCCCCGAATTCGCATCCCGCAAGTTCATGGAACGTGAGCTCGCGAAGAGGCTCGCGATGAATACGCCTATCCAGGGAACTGCCGCTGACATCATCAAGATCGCGATGAACTCCGTGTCGCGAGAACTTCGGGAGAGAGGCCTGCAGTCAAGGCTGATACTCCAGATCCACGATGAACTGATAGTCGAAGGCCCTGAAACAGAAGCTGAAGAGGTCAGGAAAATACTTACGGACTGTATGATGGGAGCCGCCGATCTCGCGGTAGATCTCGTCTGCGATATCCATACAGGCAGCACATGGTACGATCTGAAATAGACAGGTGAGAAAACATGATAAATATTGCTATCACAGGCGGTATAGGATCCGGCAAGTCCGAGGTTACCGCGTATCTTTCATCAAAGGGATATATAGTTGTTGACGCTGACAAAATGTCACGCGAGATGACAGCTGCCGGCGGCAAGGCGATCCCTTATATCCGTGAACATTTCGGCCCGGCCTTCATTATGGAAGACGGCAGTCTCAACAGGGCGGCCATGAGAGACCTTGTTTTCAGAGATCCCGCTAAGAAAAAACTCCTCGAAGAGGGGACGACGAAAGTCGTTATCGAAGATATCGAAGCGATAAAGGCAGAACGGGAGAGACTTGGCGATAAGGCACTGTTTTATGACATCCCGCTTCTGTTCGAGACCGGGACCGCAAATAATTATGACATAGTTCTTGTAGTAACGGCTGATTATGAAGTCCGCAAGTCAAGGATAATGGCGAGAGACGGCATAGGACCTGAGATAATCGATCTTATAATGGACTCGCAGGAAGGCGAAGACGAAAAAGCTTCGATGGCCGATTTTGTCATATATAACAACGGAACAATAGATGATCTGCATGATTCCGTAGAACTTCTTCTAAAAAAACTTGAAATTTAGTCTTGCAAATCCGTCTGAAGATGGCTATAATGCATAAGTGCCGTGTGGATGTGGCGGAATTGGTAGACGCGCATGGTTGAGGGCCATGTGGGTTAAACCGTGCTGGTTCGAGTCCAGTCATCCACACCATTTTTTTAGCCAAAATTGCCATGCGCCGGCGTGGCGGAATTGGCAGACGCGCGGGATTCAAAATCCCGTGATAGCGATATCGTGTGGGTTCGACCCCCACCGCCGGCACCATTAAAAACTTTCAGATCACTTTACAGGAGGACACTATGAACCCTAACAGCCCTACATTCAGTCTGGTATTGATGGCTCTTCTCATCTTGATGATCTACTTCATGATGATCAGACCTCAGAGAAAGAAAGAAAAAGCCGAGAAGGCGATGAGAGACGCGCTCAAAGTAGGCGACGAGGTCATAACTATCGGCGGTGTCATAGGAAAAGTCGAGAAGATCACAGACAAGACTGTCGTCATCTCAACTACCGCAGCCAAGAATAAGATCGAGTTCCTCAAGTCTGCTATCGGAAGCGTCACTTCCTCAGACGCAGGTTCCTCAAAGCCTGCCGCCAAAGAAGAGGCCAAGGATGCTGATGAAGCAAAGGCTCCTTCAAGAGACAAGAAGGTAACTCCGAAGAAGCTCGGAAAGAAAACTCCAGACGCTGAGTAATACTGAACTAAAAGCATTGAATTAAGTACATCCGGAACGTCTCCGGATGTGCTTTTTTCATTGAAAAATAAAGCATAAACGAGTACAATAGATTGAATAATTGTTAATTGTCGTATTTTGCGCTTTTTTAGGCGCCCGACAAATATACGAAAGGTATCATGGAGTTATGAATTCAAAGAAAACAGGCAGAAGAAAATTTTTCGCGGTACTTATAGTACTGCTTCTCATCGCCTCGTGGACGGTTTCATTCACAGGTGTGGGAGACAAGTTCGGAAACCTCGGCAAACAGCTCAAATACGGCCTCGATATCAACGGCGGAGTATATGTTCTCCTCGAAGCTGATACTTCTGAGACCGGCGCGGGACTTACCGCGATCATGGAGCAGACCAAAAGCGTTCTTGAGAACCGTGTAAACGCAATGGGAATCAGTGAAGCGCAGGTCTCGATCGAAGGCACCAACCGTCTCAGAGTAGAGATGCCGGGTGTCGAAAACGCACAGGAAGCGATCGATCAGATCGGACGTACGGCCCAGCTCAGGTTCTTCCTCGCTGACGGAACTCTGGCGCTGACGGGCGAAGGCATAAGTGATTCCCAGATCGCGACTGATACAACAAACGGCGGATATAAGATCACCATCGATTTCACATCCGAGGGAAGCGATCTTTTCGCAAAGGCCACTGAAACGGCTTACAGCGGAACGGTCGTGCCGACAATGACAGACGAGGACGGAAACGTCGTCTCTAGCACAGCCATTGTCATATCGCTCGACGATGAAGTTATCTCCGCGCCGCTCGT
>SVDB01000049.1 GCA_015058065.1 Clostridiales bacterium | reverse complement strand
GTATTACCGATCTCCTTATAGGTCTGGAATATCGCTTCCCTCCAGTTTTCATCCGCTACATGTTCTGTTTTATCATCTTGACCGCCGTTATCGTCCTGGCCGCCGTTGTCGTCCTGACCGCCATTGTCATCCTGACCGCCATTGTCATCCTGACCGCCATTGTCATCCTGACCGCCATTGTCATCCTGACCGTCATTCTTATCTTTTCTTTCCAGTTCCTCCATCCCCCCGGTATACTTCAGGATCATGTAGTTGATTTCCTCTTCAGTATCCGATCTTCCACCGAGGCCTGTATAATAATCCTCGTCTTCATGACCGCCGATCATTTTGTCGATCTTTTTCTCGGTATTCTGGAAAAAAGAGATCTTGCCGGGCTTTCCGCCCTTTCCGTTAGCTATCCGCTCTTCAGACGGCTCGACTATCATCAGGTAAACACACGCCAAGACCGCGGCGGCCGTAAATATCAGCACCGCCAGATAGGTCAGTATTTTCAGTCTTCTTTCTTCATCAATTTTCTTTTTCAAGCGCGTTTACCTGTGATTCTGTTTAAAGTTCGGACGCCCACTGGCGAGCTATGTCGAAAGCGTTCTCGTTATCTTTCTTCACGCTCATGCGCCTCTTCATCTCCATGTATCCAGGCGTGTAAGACTTATATTCGGATCCGCCGTTTCCGGTATCGGAATAAGCCACCAATAAGTCGTGCTCAAGGCAGTACTCGAGATAATCCGCGTAATCGTTCTGGTTCTCTTTGCGGCACATCTCGATCTCTACCCACATGGAGTGACCGGCGTAAAGGTCATGGTTCGCAAGAGCGCTCGCAGGCAGGTTCTCATGCTCCCAGGCGCGGACGAGTTCATGCACGAGCGTAGAGAATTCGAACGCGCGAGGCAGTCCCTTGAGCACCCAAAGCTCACGCCTCCCGGTGTCATAGTATCCGAGGAGGTTGTCGCTGCCCGTCTCATGGATGATGTCCTTGCGGCTCTTGAAAGCTATCTTCTTGACGTTCCACGGCTTTTCGCCGAGTCCGTATTCATGGATCAGCTTGTTTGAAGCGTCCTTATAAATATCCGTGATCTCCTTACGAGTCTGGACCACCTGGTTCCTGCAGTCAACGCACATCAGTCTGCCGTCGCTGGTCTCGACATACTCGACTCCGAGGTGTCTGCCGCAGTACGGGCAAACATCTGACAGGTCTTCGTTGAGAGACATGATATCCGCTACCTCAGCGTTATTAAGGGTCCTGACCTCATCGAGGTACGCCAGAGTGCTTTCGATGTCGAGCATCGACGGATAGTTATCGAAGCCGAAGAGCAGGAATCTGTTGTCAGGCGACTGCGCCTCGGTCTCCCACTTCAGATACATGTACATGATGTCCAGGATGTTCTGGAAGTTGACCTCGTCGATGCACTCTGACAGGAGCCCCTTGTCGGAATCGGTCCTCTCGGCGAGTACGATCTCAGGGAACTCTGACGGTACATGCCCATCAATGGATACCAGAGGGATGATGTCAGCTACCGGTCTCTCCTCTCCGGAGATGCCATTCAGCAGTTCATCCATCGCCGGCGTCCTGACCGCCATCGCGCTTATCTCGTGATAGTTTTCAGGCAGCAGAGTCTTGAACAGCTCGTTGATCATCAGCGCGAGAGTGAGTTCGGTCTTCTCTTTGTTCTCGCAGCGTCTGCAGAGCCTGACAACTACTGCTTCCTTGCTGTTTCTGGTGACTCTGACCGGCGCCGGAAGTTTTGTCTCCGTAAAGGTCGGTCTCCTCACGCCGCTCTCATCTTCGGCGTAAAGGGTGCTGCCTTTCTTGAAGTTGTAATAGCCGGAGATGTCCCAGCTGAGATCGAATGTGACAGAGCCGAGAGTGTACTTTCCGGCATGGTCGATCATCCTTGTCTCTTCAGAGCAGTTGACCGCGCTGTAGTCCGCGATCTGCGCGTACGATCTCACGTCCTGAGGCGTCGTCCTCTCGATGAGGAGCTCGCCGGAATTCGTTATCTCCTTCACCACAGCCAGTTCTCCGTCGAAGCAGTGGATCTGGTTCGGCAGATAGTACAGGTAGATGTCGTCAGCGTCGATCGGCAGGACGCGGCTTTCATCAGCGGCGCCGAACCTGATGGTCGCGCATCTCCTTCTGCTGCGGACGTGATCATAGATCCCGGCATTTGTCAGCTTAACATAATACGCGTTGACAAACGCGGACTCGGAATTCTCGTTCGCGAAGTAAGTCTCCTTGGTGAACGTGAAGCTGTTGTATACTCCGATGTTCATGGTAGGAGGGCATGTGTCTTCCAGAAGAGCGCTGAGGCACTCCTCGATCTGATCGTGACCGAGCGACGTACCGTTGAAGCTGTTGTAAGCGTCTATCAGGTGATCGCTCCTCATGCCCTTATGGAGTCTCAGCATCAGAAGCTCATTGGACCTGTGCACGTCTTCACCCTTCGAAGGGATTATCTGCTTGATGAGCGACGGGCTGTGTATCAGTGAGCCGAGGTTCTCAGCCAGGTATCCTCTGAGCATGTACGGATCACTTATGATAGTGATCAGAGTGTTCTCATCGAGCGCGTAGTTGCTCCAGCTCTTGGCGACCGCCAGGAGGTTGTTGTCTACGTCATACTCGATGATGAACTTGAGATTATTGTCTTCGGTATCGGTCAGGATGGCTCTCTCAGAAAGCCCCTTGCGGTAGTTCTCCGACGCGTTGTACGTGATGATGTCGTTCATGTTGATGCTCGACTTGTTGAGGAACCTCTGCTGGATCTCATCGATGTTCTGCATCATCATGTCACGGTAAGTGACGTACGGCACGCTGCCGTCTACCCATACTCCGATATTCTTGACACCGGCCTTTGCCGCCTCAAGAGAGATGAGTGACGCGTTGCCGATGTACGGTCTGATGCCTATGCGGGTCTGCGGCTGGCTGAAGGACTCGTTCTTCCATACGAAGCAGTAGAAGTCCGACCTCGCCGTGATGTTCCTGAACGGCTTCAGATCCTGACCTATTATGTGCTCGAGGCTCTCCTCGAGATTTCTGTTGTCTTCATTGTTGAGGAAGATGTACTGGAGCTTGCTGTAACGTGTCGCTCCGGTGATCTTCATGTACGACATCCTCTGGGCAACTTCCGTCGATACGGTGGATCCGCTCGGGTCATCGACTATTACGCAGCCGATGTGTCCGGCGAAGTCTCTGGTACCGATGGAGTCCAGTTTGTCCGCGGCGCAGACAAGGATGTCCGTAGCGTCTTCCCAGTTTTCGTCGGTGGTCTCTATCCTCCAGACAGGGTCGATGTCATTGATCCTGGAGAGCCTGTCGTTGAGTTCATCCCTGATCCTGCTGACTCTGGCCTTGTAGGAAGTGACGATCAGAACCTTGCAGCCTGACGCCAGTTTATAATTGATGTAACCGGCAATATACAGGAGTATCTCTCCGTAGATGGAGTCATTGCAGATGATACTGTCGCCTTCAGTGAGACACAGTACCGCTTCCTTGTAGGTCTCGGACAGTCTGTCGCAGTTGTACTTGACGCTGTTGATGATGCTCGCGAGCGCCCTGTCATTGCTGCTGCGCTTGAGCATCTGGTTGCCGACGTCGTTGATCATGTAGTCTTCGATATGAGCCTTGCGGATCAGGCAGTTGTCGCTGTTGGCGATCATGTCGCCGTACTTCCTCTTGAAATACGGTATGAGTTTTCCGTAGTTGCCCTTCCTTACAAATCCGATCTCCGTGACGTCGAATTCAAGGATGTTGTCCTGTCTGGTGACTCCGTCAAGGAAGAAATACATCTGCGTCAGAGGCACGTAAGCCGCGCTGACGACTATCATGAAGAACTTGAGCGCGAGCAGCAGTCCCTGAGCGTTGAACAGCTTGTTGTTATAGAGTTTGAAGCAGGCGAAGGCCATCCAGACGATGTACAGGACAAGTATCGCGTACCTCGAGGCATTCATCCATCTGGCTGTCATTATGTGTTCTGCCCTTAAATACGGCCAGCCGGTGCGCTCCTCTATCTCGTAGTATCTGTCAGCTATGCCCTCAAGCTTTGAATCGATGGCCGAGTCAGGATATTCCGCGCGAGCGGGAGTGATCAGCCTGCAGACAGCCGCCAGAACAACGGCTCCTGCCATGAATATGTCGTTGGCAAGCAGCACTATCAGAAGCATGAATGCCGCGCTGTACGACGTTGACGGCACTCCGGTAAGCACTATCAATTCGATCGTCGGGTGCGACATGATCGCATCGACCCCGCCCAGTATGTAAATGAACAATACTGACATCACAACAGAGTAGGCCAGAGACGCGATGACATAACGCATCTGAAGAAAGCGGTACGGCTTGCTCTGGTTGAATGCCCGCAGCAATAGCGCCAGGAGCAGGTATATCCCCATTAATACGACTGTCAGAGTTATGAATTGTATCATGTGAAGTCCTTTCAGGACCGCCCTTAGCGGGAGGTCAGACTATGTCCGCAACATTGCCGATCCAGTAGATCCCGTTGTCCGTTATGTCCTTCTTAGGGTCTATCTGAGACACCGGATCATCTATCTTCGTGCTGTTTTCTTCGTTGTAGTAATTGTCGATGAAACTCGAGAAGTATCCCATCATGCCGGCATACTCTTCGAGCGCGTCACGGTGAAGATCGACTCGCCTGTTCTGATCGGCTCTGGCATTTACTACCTCTCTGCAGGCCTCAAGCTTGCGCTCGGCGTTCCAGATGTCCGCCATGCAGTCCACATTGTCATGGAAGAGCTGCTGTCTCGTCTGTATGCTCTCGAAGTAGCGCTGCACGAGTTCGCTCAGCTTGCGTACCTCTCTTCTGAACGCTCTGTTGAGAGCTGCCTCCGCGAACGGCTTGGCGAACGCTACAGCCAGAAGCAATACGGTGACACAGATGAGCGGCAGTATGTTGCCGTTTGCCATGCCCCTGAAGATGTACGTCTGGCTGACGCAATAAGGGATGATGATGACTGACGCAGCGAAAAGCATAAGCCTCAGGAACGATGAGTTTTTCTTGTTGTTCCTGGCCTTGTTGAGCTTTCTGAGATAGTTGCCGACATTGTGCAGCTGCGCTGAGATGTCGAGCAGCGCGGCGTAGGCGGTGTCGCCTTTTCCGCGTTCTTTGTACGAGTTCTCGTTGGCCAGTCTGGCCTCTTCTTCAGCGATCTTCAGGGCCTCTTTCTCGTTCTCGTAGGTCACTGTCTCGTGGACCAACATCTCAGGCTGCTTCTTGTAGTGGAACTCCTCGTTGAGTTCCCTGCCGTAGTCATCGAGCTTGCTTTCATACGCGGCTATCTCGTTTATCAGGCTCATGTAGTCATCTTCCCAGTCAGGCATATTCCTGAAATCTGAGATCTTTTCGACTATGCTTTCGGCGTCCTTCTTATTGCCGATGAGTCTGTCTTCCGTCAGCTGAGACAGTTTGTGCATGCTGCTGAAAGAGACTTTGACTTCAGGTCTGGTCTTTTCCCTGATCTTTTTCAGCCTCAGGTACTCCGCGATGACCTTATCCGTATACCTCTTGAGCCTCGCGGCTTCGATGGCAGGATCGAATTCGAACGCGTCAAACTCCGCGGCTATCGCTGCTCTTTCTCCGAGCTTTCTGCCAGTAATGTCGATCAGGAAAGTGACCAGCCTGAGCTGTGCAATGCGTTTCTCGGCATTGTCGCTGCCGCTGACCGGCATGATACAGGTGTCGATGTTCCTCACCTTGTCGAGGACGTTCCTCTCAAAGTACTCCGCGTAGATCTCCGCGAGCGTGTGCACGTCGGCGTTGCCGGCGAACGATCTCAGAGTGTCCTTGATGAAGCCGGATATCAGTGGATTGTCAGGGATCAGCGTTTCGACACTGTCGAGTATCTGCTGCCTCCCCTGCTCATCAGCCGCCAGATAGGCCGCGCCGGTCTCTTTGAGCCACGGTTCGGTGATGCATCTGTGCGACGGGTCGGCGTCTCTGATGTAGCCCTGCCTCAGCAGCGCGCGGTCAGCTTCCTGCCTGAATACCTTTTCTTCAGGCAGCGCGCCGTTGTCGTTGTCGACGATGATGAGCCTGATCCTGCTGATCTTTCTGCGGGCCACGGCACTGCAGGCAGTAAAGATCCTTGCCTGCAGCATCAGCGTCCACCAGTTGATGTCTGTCTCACGGCCCCAGAAGCGCGCGGCGCAAATGATCAGTTCGTTCTCATCTGACTGAAAAACGTTCCTGTCCATGTGCCTGATTATGTGCTCCACCTTGTCCGGAAGGTCGCGCAGGCTTTCGATGCTGTAAAGACTCAGCTTCTTCCTGCTGACGCTCTCATGGAAGTACATCCTGAAGTGAGACACATCGATCGCATTATCAATATTGACAATGTATGTGAATTTTGACATTTATCCGAGTTCTCCTATACGGCTGAGCTCCTGTCTGCTGACCGTTTCATGCCTGGATTTGGCCAGGATGGCGGTCATGACATCTTTGAATACTTTCTGCGCCTGGCCTTCTCTTGCCCTGCACGCTTCCTTGCAGTACTCGAGCACGAAGTCCTTGATGCCCTCAACTATGCTGATGTATTTCTCACGGCTCACGGAAGTCGAGATCTCGGCGATCAGGTCGAGCACCGTGAAGTTTTCTCCTCCGTAGATACCGAGGATGTCAGGAATGTTGATCAGCATGTTGATGTCATAGTGATCGAGAATGTTGGCCTCGATATCCGTTTCACCGGAGATGTCGTCTTTTCTGGCGGCGTCGATCCTTGCCATCGTGTTGTTCTTGATGACCGGGTTGAAGCCCATGCTCCTGTAAAGTCCTACGTATGACCTCTTGCCCTTTCTCTCGACCTCGGCGAGCTTGTCGCCCTCGAAGATCTCGACAGGGTATACAGGGACCTTGTAGATCCATCTAAGGACGTTGTCGTACGTCTCTGTAGTGACACCGTCATAAGCCAGAAGTTCGGCGACCGCGAGAAGGTCGTCTCTTCTGTTGCGGAACTCCCTGCGAGGGTCGATCTCAGGAAGGTATGCCTCCATGTGCCATCTCTTGTCGAGATGCGGCGAGGCTGCTCCCTCGACTTTGTTTCCGCGTTTGTTCTTCTCGATGACCTCGTTGACCAGCTGCGTGTAATATCTGTGCGCCGGGCTGCCCGCCTTGTAGCTCTTGAGTTCCTCAGGCTTGATGGCGTAAAGGATGCGGTAGCATCTCAGCTCGTTCTTGTCGAATGTCTTATCGTTGACGACCTTCGAGTAGATGTCAGGGCTGACATTGATAAGGTCATAGAACGAGGCGTCGTCCTGCGCCACGATGGCCGGATTGGTTCCCCAGTAAACAGCCTTTCCGGCAGGCTGTCCGTCGATGCCGATGAACGGCTCCGCTCTCGAGAGGACTTCTCTGATGATGATCTGCATCTTCTCCCACTGCTCGTCAGTAAGATCGTAATTGCCTGTTCTGATCATCCTGCCGAGAGGACCCGCGGCGCCCTTGATGTCGCCGTGGTGAGCTTCGATGGCGTCATTGCAGAGCACTTCGTACTCCATCGCCTTCAGTACACCCTTGTTGAGAGTCTGGTCGACGACGTCGCCGACAGCGTGCTCGATGCTCGGGAGGATCGTCGAGTTGAAGATGTTCCTCGAATTGCGGTGCATCTCGTCTCTGTAGAAGTCCTTCTCCTCTTCATCCGCGGTCAGCGTGTTCTGATAGTACTCGGTGAACAGGTTGTATATCTCCTGAGCGAACTTGTCCTTGGTCTCATCAGGGAGAGCCTCGGTGGTCAGGATATTGCCTATCATGAGATAAGCAGTCCTCTTGTGTTCCTTTCTGGCGAACACGAATCTGGAGATGTTCTCGTTGATCTCCTCGTGCATGGTCTCAAGCTCCTGCACGTTTTCCGAGATCGCCTTTGTGACATCAGGCAGGGAATCGAACATTACTGTGTACGACTGCAGAAGGACGTTGATCCTCTTGAGAACGTCATCGAATACCCTGTGTCTGAACGCGGCTACATGGTAGCTGGTGATAGTCTCTACCTGTCTTCTGACAGCATCCACGAACAGTCCCGCGAAATCGTCGAGAGGTGTGGATCTGGACTTTCTGCCGAAGAGACGCTTGCGGTTGCGTCCGTTCAGGATGTCGTTGTAAACAGTGTTGGCGTTCTGCACTCCGTTGGAGTCATCGCCGTCGAAGTCCATGTAATTGATGTCGTCAAGTCTGCCTCTGAGGTTCTGCTCGTTCTCGATGGCTCTTTCGAGCTGTTTCTTCGCGTGCGCGCGGAGCTTCATGAGGATGTATCTTGAAACGATAGGATGCGTTCCCCTGATGACATACGCGACGTTGTAATCGCTTCTGTCCTGGATCCAAGGCGCTGACATGCCTGTGCCCGGATCGTAGTGTACGATCGAAACGATCTTGCCGGCAGTATCATAACCATATGAAAGGTTGTTCTTTACGGCCTCGGTGTATTCGGCTATGGCGCGAAGGCTCCTTACTACGACAGCTTCCTCGCCGCCGGCTTCCGGAGCGATGATGTCCATCTCCTCGAGTCTGCATGCCGCTCTCGCGCTGCTGACGAAATAGTTCTCTATGGAATCCCTCCTGATGAGTTCGTCGATGGCGCTTATCGCCATGTTCACTCTATCAGTCGGAGCCTCGAAATTATCTTCGGCCACGAAGAACATCTCATCGGCGTTAGGGTCCGGCTCCTGCTTCGAGCCTTTCTTACCGAACGAGTTGAGATCCGCGCTGAGTCCCCTGAAGAAAGCGTCCGGGCTTCCCTTTGCGGAATACTCTTCGAACTTCCTGATATAGAAGTCCTCAAAACTCTCCTCTTCATAGGAGGAGTCTGTCTGCGCTCTCTGCAGCTGCTGCTTTTTGTCGATCAGGTACTCTTCGTCGATCCTTCTCCACTGATTCTTTACGGAATCCTCGGCGCATCTGAGCGAGATGTAATCCTTGATCTCGTTGTACGGATACTCGATGTTGATGGCGCCGGCGCCGCAGTAGCGGTTCATTCCCTTGGTGTCGATCAGTCCGCGGATCAGGTTGTCCTCAGAACCCTCAGCCTCATCGCCTATCTGCGAGAGCTGGGCCATCAGGATGTTTGCAGCCATTTCCTCATAGTCCTGAGGCTTAGCGCCTCCCGGGATCGACTTGCCGTGATGGTTGTACTTCTCGACGAGGAACAGGTATTTATATGGGATCGGATTGGTCCCGTCACCGCCGAGCGCCGCGGTCGGCTTGTAGTATTCGAGCCTGATCGGAATATCTTCAGCCGGTGTGGACGCAAAGTGGAACAGTCCGTTGATCTCCTTGATACACGCGTAGTCATTGGCGTAAGTATCTCTGATCTTTGTCGTGTTGCCTTCCTGGTACGCCTCGGTAACGCTCGCGCCGATGAAGAGGCCCCTGATGTTAGGGTCAGTCGCCGCGCTTCTCTGGATGAGCATCTCCCTTACATAAAGCGGGAACTGCACCATCGTGCCAGCGCAGGTACCGCCGGCGATCGAGCCGGTGATGATGACTGAAACGTCTTCTTCGAAGGCGCTGCCCGCGGCGTTGACCTTTACGATCGCGTCATCGATCGCCTTGAACTTGTCGGTGTCTGCCGCTGAAAGCATCGCGATCCTTGAGAGCTGACGGATCTGTCCGGCTCCCTTCAGCATGGTCCTTTCATTCAGAAGAGGGATGTTGTGGATCCATTCTTTGGCAGACCTGCCTTTTTCCTCGAGGACCTCCGCGTATCTCTGTACGGTCTGGTCGGTGCTCGTCTGGACGATAAAGTCGATGCCTTTGTCCTGGAGCTTCTTGATATCATTGACGTTCGTGTCGAGGCATATCGTCGCTATGTACTTTCTGTCTTCCGGAGTCAGTCTTTCAGCAACATGGCTGAGGATCCTTCCGCCTACGCCTCCGAGACCAATGATGATAGTCGGCTTATGGTTGGCCATTATTTTCTCCCCTTTCTTCTTCTGGTGAATTGGTATGTGTTTACAGTCTGCGGCGCTATTATCGCCAGGAACGCGCTTGATGTGTCAAACAGCTTGTTCTTTCCCGAAGGCCACTTCGGTACCGGTGACGCGTTGACCAGAGCGGCGTATTCTTTCTTTACCATCGCAGCTTTCGTCTTAGTGGTGAGATTAGGATCCGGCTTGGTGAAGTTGCAGAAGTAATCCCGCCCGTTCTTTTTATTCTGATGCGCGGCTATCCATTTTGCCGTCACATGCATCTTTCCATTCTGTATAACTTCAAGCTCGATGCCGCTGAAGTTCAGTCTTCTCGGTCCGGTCAGGGTGAAGAACTTGGTCCAGTATCCGGTCTCCATCCTGGCGGTTCCGTCGTAGCGGAAGTTGCCCTTATAGTCTATTGAGTACTGCGTCCTGTACAGCGTCCCCGCAGGGAAGTGCGGCTTGAGCAGCAGATATATGAACAGCAGTATCAGCGCCAGCACGGCCAGTGAGATTATGATGCCGAGCAGCGGGTACCCCTTGAC
>SVDB01000048.1 GCA_015058065.1 Clostridiales bacterium | reverse complement strand
GTATTCGCAGGCTGCAGCGGATGCAGCTTGGCGAATCCAGGAAGAGCAGCCATCTTCTCGTCGATCCTAGGATTGTGCTTCATCGTGCAGGAGCCGAGCGGATAGAATCCGTCGTTTACTCCGTGAGCTCTCTTAGCGAGAGCCGTATAGTGTCTTCCCATCTCGTTCTCGGAGATCTCAGGGAGATGCGCCTTCTTCTCGCGAAGCGGAGCTGCAGGCAGCTTTACAGGTACATCGCATGCAGGGAAGATATCTTGTCCTCTACCAGGAATGCTCTTCTCGAATATCAATTTCATCTTAGAACACCTCCTTTGCGATAGCTATGACTTCATCGATATCTTCTTTGCTGTTCAGTTCTGTGCAGCACCACAGGATGCAGTCCGTGTCGCAGCCGGCGTCACAGCAGCCGCAGCAGAGCTTGAGTCCGCCGAGGATGCCCTTCTCTTCGAGAGCCGCGAGCAGCTTGTCAGCGTCAGGGCATGTTGTCGCGAACTCGTTCCAGAACTCGCCCTTGAAGCAGCGCTTCATGCCGATCTTTTCGAGCTCGTCAGCCATGTAGTGAGCCTTAGACGAGCAGAGCTCAGCGACCTTTTCGTATCCCGCAGGACCGATGGTCGAGAGATAGATGCCCGCTCTCAGAGCGCACCATGCCTCGTTGGAGCAGATGTTGGAGCTTGCCTTTTCGCGGCGGATGTGCTGCTCTCTGGCCTGGATGGTCAGGACGAAGCCTCTGTCGCCTCTTGTGTCTACAGTCTCACCGATGAGTCTGCCCGGGATCTGACGCATGTTCTCCTGACGTGTCGACAGGAATCCGAGGTACGGTCCGCCGAACTCGAGTCCGAGTCCGAGAGGCTGTCCCTCACCTACAGCGATGTCAGCTCCGACTTCGCCAGGGCTCTTCAGAGCGCCGAGTGCGAGCGGATGGCAGTACATGATGAACTTAGCGCCGCCGTCGTGTGTGATCTTGCAGAGTTCTTCAGCGTCTTCTACGATTCCGTAGAAGTTAGGATACTGCATCAGGAAGCAGGCTGCTTCCGCGTCGTCAGCGAGAGCCTTGGCAAGAGCGTCCTTGTCGGTAACGCCGTCCTTCGCAGGGATGACTACTACCTTGCTGCCTCTGCCGAACGAATATGTGTTGATTACTGTAAGGATCCTCTCATCGAGAGCGCCGGAGACATAGATCGTGCTGTGCCTTCTGTCCTTGCACATCCAGCATGCTTCAGCAGCAGCGGAAGCGCCGTCGTACATCGAAGCGTTGGCGATGTCCATGCCCGTGATCTCGGCGATCATTGTCTGATACTCGAAGATCGACTGGAGGATGCCCTGGCTGATCTCAGCCTGATATGGTGTATATGCCGTAACAAATTCTTCTTTGTTGGCGATCGCGTCAACGGCGGATGGTACATAATGGTTGTACGCGCCGGCGCCGCGGAAGATCGAACGGAAGATCACGTTCTTCGCCGCGAGTCCCTCTACCTTGCGGGCTACTTCGATCTCGCTGAGTCCTTCAGGAAGATCGAGTTCGCCTTTCACCTTGGCCTCGTCAGGGATCACTTTAAAGAGGTCGTCGAAATCCTTGTATCCGATCTCGTTGAGCATTTTCAGTTGCTCTTCCTTGGTGTTAGGAATAAAAGTGCCCAATTTGTTTCCTCCTTTAAAATCGTAAGATGCACTTACCGGGGAGCTGATTATCCTCTGTACTCGTCGTACTCATCAGCAGTCATGAAGTCCTCGCAAGCGGAGACGCTTCCGACCTTGATGAACCATGCGCCATAAGGATCGTTGTTTATCAGAGCAGCATCATCGAGAAGGTCCTCGTTGATCTCGAGAACAACGCCGGAAACCGGAGAGAATACGTCAGCGACCGCTTTTACGGACTCAACGTCACCGAAAGGCTCGCCTGCTACTACCTCGTCGTCTACCTCAGGAAGGTTTACGAATACGAGGTCGCCGAGTTCGCTCTGAGCGTAGTCTGTGATTCCTACAAAAGCTACGTCTCCTTCGAAACGAACCCATTCATCATCCTTTGTGTACTTCAGTTCTTTTGGATCAATCATTGTTCTAATCTCCTTTTTTATGATTTAGATAAAAATGATATCAATTATTTAATCCGCTCCACCGGCCTGGCTGGCTGCAGATTATTAACAAGTTTTATCGGAGGAGTCCAGCCTCCGGAATCAGGGCCTTCTCTATTTTGCTCTCTTGTAGAACGGGAGACCTACCATCTCGCAGTCTACCATACGGCCTCTTACGTCGACCTGGCAAGGAGCGCCGATCTCGCGGGCGCCGGACTCAACGATAGCCATCGCGTATGAGCTTCCGAGATAAGGCAGGAATGTGCCGGATGTGGTGTGACCGACGATCTTGCCGTCTCTGTAAACATCGAGATGCTCTCTGAGGATGCCGCGGCCCGTGACCTTGAGGCCGACTCTTCTCTGCTTGAGCGGCTGATCCGCTTCGAGGGCAGCCTTGCCGATGAAGTCAGGCTTGTCCATCTTTACTGCGAAGCCGAGGCCTGCTGTTCTTGGGCTGATCTCATCATTGAGTTCATGACCGTAGAGAGGCATCGCGGCTTCCATTCTCAGGGTGTCTCTGGCACCGAGAGCGCATGGGATGAGGCCGTCATCCTTGCCTGCTTCGATCAGAGCTTCCCAAACATCAGGAGCCTTGTCAGCCGGCATGTAGATCTCGAATCCATCTTCGCCCGTGTAGCCTGTACGGGAGATCATCACAGGAATGCCCTGGAAGTCGCCGTCGAAGATGCATGTGTAGTAACCCGCAGGGATGTACTTGTCGTCTACGACCTTATGGAGGATCTTGTCGGCGTTAGGACCCTGAAGAGCAACCTGGCCCCATTCGTCGCTGACGTTCTTCAGCTCGACGCCGTCGATCTTGTGATCGCACATCCACGCGAAGTCCTTGTCAGTATTAGCGGCGTTGACTACAACGAAGTAGTCGTTCTCAGCCTTCATATATACAATGAGGTCATCGACGGTACCGCCGTTCTCGTTGCACATAGGGGAATATCTCGCGAATCCCGGTTTGAGGTCTGTGTAATCATTTGTCAGGATCAGATTGAGGAAATCCTTCGCCTTCTCACCCTGAACGAGAACTTCGCCCATGTGGGATACGTCGAACAGTCCGCACTGAGTTCTGACTGCCATGTGCTCTGCCTTGACACCTGATCCGTACTGTACCGGAAGAAGGAAGCCGCCGAATTCGACTATCTTGCCGCCGTACTTAAGATGGGTATCATAGAGCGGGGTTTTCTTTTCCATCGCTTTATACCTCCGTATCGAAAATCTATTATGAGACGTCACGCGAAAAGGGCGCAATACGCCTATCTAACATATATTATAATAGCACCTGCGGCCTAAAAGCGTCAAATAATTATAAAAGTGTCAAAGCCTTGCAAATACTGAAGCACAATGAACAGGCCTTGCACTTTTTTTGCACATAACGAACAATACTTGTGTTACAATTAGCACATGAATATCGAATGGTGGATGGTTGACGGAGCCGTGTGCCTGATCGTGCTTATCGCCGCCCTCAGGGGAGCGGTCAAGGGGATCGGAGACACGGTGATAAGAATGCTCTGCATAGTGGGCGGCATAGGCCTTGGGATCTTTTTCAAGGACAAGCTGTCCGCCTTTCTGATGCAGACAAAAGTCAGGAACACACTTTATAAAAGGTTCTTCATTCTGATAAGGGGGAACGGTGCCGCGGTTGATTCGACTGAAACCGGCGGAGAGGTCACCGGGTCGATCTTCGCTTCGGATGGATCCACCGAAGGTGTCATATCCAAATCGATCAGCAGCATCTTCACCAACGCCGCTGACAGGGCAGCTGACGCGGCAGCCGAGAGGCTCACCGAGATCGCCATGGGTGTGATCGCGTTCGCGCTTATCATACTGGCCGTATGCCTGATCACGGCGATCCTGAGGCTGATCTTAAAGCACGGCCGCGACAACTCGTTAGTGCTCGGCTTCGCGGACAGGACTCTTGGCCTCGTGCTCGGATCGGTCAGGGGCCTTATGCTGGCATGGATCGCTGTCGCGATCCTGATCCCGGTCACAACGCTCGTGTCGCCTGACAATGTGGCGGCGATGATGGACGCCCTTCAGAAGACGACCGTTTCAAAGGTGCTGTACGACGTGAACCCGCTGCTCCTGATAGCGAAGTACGTCTTTTAAGTGTCCTTGATTTTGTTGATATTTCAAACCGGTTTATGATACAATATCCCGGCTATGGTTTTTGACGGAAAAATACGCGCAGGCGACGATGAATCATACATGCTCGAAGCGGTAAAGGAAGCCGCGCGGGCAGCCGAAGAGGGCGAGGTGCCCGTCGGTGCCGTCATCGTGAAAGACGGGCAGATCATCGCGCGGGCGCACAACATGATAGAGACCGCGCGAAGATCATCGGCGCATGCCGAGATGCTCGCCCTCGAGGCGGCTGAGGAAGCGCTTGGCGCCAAGTGGCTCACAGGAGCGACCATGTATGTGACGCTCGAGCCATGCAGCATGTGCGCGGGAGCCATGGTGCTCGCGAGGATATCACGCCTGGTGATAGGCGCTGACGATCCCAAGACCGGAGCCTGCGGTTCGCTCTATAACATAGCTAACGATGACAGGCTCAACCACAGCATAGAAATAACAAGAGGCGTTCTTGCCGGCGAGTGCTCGGCGCTCCTGAAGGACTTCTTCAGAAGCAGACGCTGAACAGAAAACAACGCCGCGAAGCGGCGCGCAACGGAGGATATATAAATGAAGAGATACAGTCTGATCGCTTTTCTTGCCGCGATCATGATAATGGCATCATCGGCATTCTGCTTTGCTGACGGCGGATTCACAATGACCAGCTCTTATCCTGAAGACGGCGACAGCAACACATCGATGGAGAACCTCGGTGTAAAGGTGACATTCAGCAAGCCGCTCAACGACGAGAGCGTCAAAGCAGCGAACGAAGGCAAGTTCGCGATCTATGACGAAGACGGCAAAGCTATAGCCATCAAGGTCCTGTTCAGCGATAAGGAGGACGGTCTCGTTCTGGTACTTGCCGATACGGATACAGGTTTTGTCGCGAAGAACAATTCAGAATACAAGCTCGTCATCAGCGGAGAACTCATGGACAATGACGGCGATGTTCTCGGTGAGGATGTCACGGTCACTTTCAAGACATATAACCAGAAGGCAAACAATATGATCAATATGGCCATGATGTTCGTGATGTTCGGCGGCATCATGTTCCTCTCGCTGCGTCAGAACAACGAAAAGAAAGAAGAGGAGACCCCGAAGGACGCTCCTAAGGAAGCAGCCTTCAACCCTTACAAGGAAGCGAAGAAGACCGGCAAGACCGTAGAAGAGGTCATGGAGGAGCAGGCAAAGAAAGAGGCCAAGGAAGCTAAAAAGAAGGCCCGCAAGAAGAAAGCTGAAGAAGAGCCTCAGGAGAAAAAGATCGAGAACTGCGCCGAATACCTGAACAACGTGTATCATGTACACGCGCCGGCTCCGGTCAATAAGGCCGACCGCTCGGTAGAAGCCCTCAAGGCAATGAGAAAAGCCGAAAAGAATTCCAAGGGCAAGGGCAAAGGTTCAAAGAAATAAATAACGACAGACACAGGGGAGTGTGACCTCCCCTGTTTTCATTGACGATGGACAGGATCACACTTAACTCTCACGCGAAAATAAATCTGTCGCTCGAGATAACAGCGAAACGGGCAGACGGATACCATGAGATAGTCTCGTTCATGCAGGGAACGGGACTGCATGACGTGGTCTCAGTCGAAAAATGTACTCAAAAAGCAACAAAATACAATCTGCCTCATTGCACTATAAATGGCATTGTTGTATATTTATGTACGGACGCAAAAACAATCCCGGTCGATATGAGCAACCTTGCTCTCAAGGCGGTAAAAGCCTTCACGGATAACTGCGGTGAAGACCTGCCTGCGGCGCGTGGCATGACAGACGGTCTGCTGATCGACATCCGCAAGCGCCTTCCGGTAGCAGCTGGGATAGCGGGCGGCAGCGGGAACGCCGCTGTGTGCCTGCTGGGACTGAACGAACTGGCGGACAGGCCATTCGACCTCAGGCGTCTTATGGATATCGGCGCGGGTATTGGCGCCGACGTTCCGTTTTCAGTATTCATGAACGCGTACCGCAACCGCGGATCTCTGAACGGACTCAAAGGGCTCGAAGAAGCGCGTGATTCGGCGTGGACGCGCGGCATAGGCGAGATAGTCGAAGCTGCGGACAGCGTCCCGAGACATGTCATCCTGGCAAATCCGGGGACATCGGTTTCGACCAGGACAGCTTACGAAGCAATGGACGCGATCGGTTATTCAGACGCCGGAAGCGCCGGGCAAAAGCTCTTCGTGAACGATATGGAAAAATATACGCTCGAAGCGGATCCGAAGGCGGCGGCACTCATGGACTTCATGAGAAGCAGGCTGCGTGCCGATGAACTGCTGATGAGCGGGAGCGGACCTACTATAGCCGCTTACTACAAAGATGAATATAATGCCGCGGCAGACATGGACATCATATCCGGGCTGACCGCAGAGGACGGCACGGTGAGGGCATGGCTGACTGACAGCGGCATAGAGATATAGGGGGAGACAAATGACAGACATACAGCTGAAGGTACAGAAGCCACTTAAGGATCTGGTATATCTTGAACTCAAACATAAGATCCTCACGGGCGAGATCGTTTCGCAGACGAGACTGATGGAGATCGATCTTTCCGAGAAGATGAACGTGAGCCGTACGCCGATAAGAGAGGCCATCAAGAGACTTGCCGATGACGGACTCGTCAAGGTAGAGCCGAGACGCGGAGCTTATGTGGCGAACATCTCTATCAAGGACATGCTCGACGTGTTTGAGGTAAGAGAGGACATGGAAGGATTCGTGGCCAAACTTGCCGCGCAGAGGATCACTGAAGAAGAAAAGGAAGAACTCAGAGCCATCGCCGGCGAATATGAGGCAGCCATTGAAAAGGCCGATGACAAAGAGAACATCATTGAGCTGGACGAAAAATTCCACAACTTCATCGTCAAGTGCAGCGGCAACGAGACACTCAGCGAACTGGTCAAGTATGTGCAGGAGCTCTCACTCAGGTTCAGATATCTCTATTACGAAGATTTCTCGCTTTATGAGTCGACCGCGGAACAGCACAACCGCATAATGGAAGCCATCAACGGCGGACGCGCTGATGAGGCAAGACATGAGGCGGACGCTCATGTCAAGGCGCTGAAAGAGTTTGTCTTCGCTCTCGGCAAGAAGATGGAAGCCATGGGCGAGATAGAATGATCAGGGATACGGAATAAAAACAGAATGATAAAAAGATCCCGCGTGCAGCACGCGGGATCTTTTGTTTTAAACATAATCCGGATCAGTTGGTCTGCAGCTCTTCGAGGACTGTCTTGATCTCGATGAGCTGTCCGTTCCTGCTGACCACTATTGTTACAGTGTCGCCTACTTTGCACTTGCGGACGAGAGAGATGAATTCATTCGTACTGCTGATCTCCTTGCCGTTGAATGACACGATCCTGTCCATTTCCTGGAAGCCGGCATCCATCGCGTTTTGTCCGGTGACCTGAGCGATGTATACGCCCGCTGATTCGAGACCGTAGTACTGAGCGTTCTCTTCGGAAACATCGCTGATAACTATGCCGACAGCAGGAGTTGGCTCAGCCGTTGTCGTCTTGCCGCCGTTTTCGATGAAGTCATCGATGATCTCGGATACCGAGTTGATCGGGAGAGCGAAGGCGAGTCCCTCTACTCCGACTGCTGAAGCCTTTGACTCAACGATACCGATGAGCTCGCCCCGCGAGTTGAACAGCCCGCCTCCGGAGTTGCCTCCGTTGATGGCCGCGTCGGTCTGCAGCAGGGTAAGAGTGGTGCCCTCGACTTCAAGTGTCCTGTCAAGAGCGCTTATGATGCCTGAAGTCGCCGTACCGCCAAGCTGTCCCAGAGGGTTTCCGATGGCAACAGCGAGATCGCCGACGTCGACGGTGCTGCTGTCACCGATGGTCACAGTCGTGAGGTCTTTAGCTTCGATCTTGATGACCGCGATATCATTGCTCGGGTCGCTCCCGATTATACGCGCGGCATATTTGCTGCCGTTATGGAGCGTGACTTCTACCTTATTGGCGCCCTGTATGACATGGTGGTTGGTAGCGATATAGCCGTCTTCGGTGACGATGACGCCTGAACCCGCGCCCTGGACCAGCTGGAGCTGCCCCCACATGTTCTCTGCCGTTCCGGATACGACGATCTCAACGACAGCGTCTTCATTCTTGTCGACTATCTCGGCGACAGTCAGCTCGCTGCCTGTGGCATCACTCAGGTTGAGATGCGACAGTTCGGAATCGTTCCTTGTGATGAGGTTGTCTCCATCCTGAGCAGCGATTATCCCTATGGCTCCGCCTATCAGTCCGCCCAGAACAGAACTTAAGATGAAAGACAGTATCAGGCAGACGACAAAAACACCCCGGCTTACATACTTCTTTTCTTTTTTCTTCTTTCGAGGTTTTGACGGACCGGGCTGAACAGGCTCATGCTGCACGGGTACCGCTTTAAGAGATGCCGGCTGCGGTGAGGCCGGTTCGACAATGGTACTGACCTCAGGATCAGTGCCGAAATTCACGATATTCTTATCTTGTTCGTCCATTTTCTTTCCTTTTTTATAACGGCGCGGCGCGCCGCGAGTTTTTCTGTTACCGTGTAATTTTACACGAATTATTGCGGATTTCAAATACACCGATATTGTGTGATTCGCACCAATTGTTATAAAATAACTCTGTTATGAAAAAAAGCGTGAATCTCAAGATCAAAAGCACCCAATACATTGAAAACCTCAAGCCGAGCGGTGAGGCGTTCCGCCGCGAACTCGAACTCGAGGACTCGATGGAGATCCTGACCGAGGGCACCATGTATTCGCGCAACAACGCGACTTACATTGCCTATGAAGAGGCTGAAGTCTTCGGCAATGAGGATGTCCGCACGCTGTTCAAACTCGAGGACGGCTCGATTCGCATACGAAAATTCGGCATAGACGAAGATGATGAGGGTATGGATATGACTCTTGTACCTGGTATCCTCAACATAACGAGATATCAGATACCGATGATGTCAGCCGTGAACCTCGAGGTCTATACGAACAAACTGGAAAACGGCCTCGATGAAGAGGGCTATGGCACAGTATCCGTGGATTACCGCATTAGATTCGATAAGTTCTTCTCGAGACGCAACATTCTCGAGATCGAAGTAAAACCGTCATAAGAAAAGGGAAAAGACATGAAGAAGGAAGGGTTCAGCGCAGAAAAGTACATCGAAGAGCAGTCAAAGTACATCCTCGAGAGGATACAAAGCGGCGAAGGCAGGCTGTATCTTGAGTTCGGAGGCAAACTGGTCGAGGACAAGCACGCCATGAGAGTGCTGCCGGGCTTTGACGAGAACGCCAAGATCAAGCTCCTGCAGAGGATGAGTGACCAGGCGGAAATCATCATCTGCATCTACGCGGGCGACATCATCAAGAGCAAGACCCGCCAGGACTTCGGCATCACATACGACCTCGAAGTCATGAGGCTGATCGACGAGTTCCGCAGTTATGACCTTTCGGTCAACTCGGTCGTCGTCACCAGATACGAGGACGCCCCTTCGGTAAATCAGTTCATGGCCAAGCTCGAAAGGCGCGGGATACGCACCTATAAGCACATGTTCACCAAGGGCTACCCTACTGACGTTGATACGATCGTGTCCGAAGAGGGCTACGGCGCGAATCCATATATCGAGGTTTCGAAACCGCTGATCGTGGTCACGGGACCGGGCGGCGGATCGGGTAAACTGGCGACATCGCTTTCGCAGGTCTATCACGAGTACAAGCGCGGCCGCAAGGCCAGATACGCCAAGTTCGAGACCTTCCCTATCTGGAATCTGCCTCTCAAGCACCCGGTCAATATCGCGTACGAAGCGGCAACAGCTGACCTCAAGGACTTCAACATGATCGACCCGTTCCATCTCGACGCTTACGGCGAGACAGCGGTCAACTATAACAGAGACGTCGATGCTTTCCCTGTGCTCAGGAGGATACTGCACGCGATCACCGGATCGGACGAGGGCTACAAGTCTCCGACTGACATGGGAGTAAACAGATGCGGCTTTGCTATCACTGACGATGAAGTATGCCGCGAAGCTGCCAGACAGGAAATAATCCGCAGATACCTGATCGCGGAATGCTCGTACAGAAAAGGAACCATCGACGCCGCCACTCTCGAAAGATGCAAGCTGCTGATGGAAGAAGTCGGGGCTTCGAGATATGACAGACCTGCCGTGGCGGCAGCCGAGGAATACGCCGACATCAAGAGAGCTCAGAACCCTGAAAGATACGAGAACGTCGTAGTTTCGGCGATGCAGCTCCCTGACGGAAGCATCGTTACTGGCAGATCGTCGCGCCGCATGGTGGCGACCGCCGCGATGGTGCTGAACGCGATCAAAAAGCTGGCGGGCATACAGGATGACATGCTCATCATATCGCCGACTATCTTTGAAAGCATGTCGAGCACCAAGGCCAGCGTGCTTCACGACAAGACGAGCCTCAACCTCGAAGAAGTCATCATGGCGCTCACACTGACAAAACTGACGAACCCGTTCGCCGAACTCGCGCTCCGCGAGATCCCTAACCTGAACGGCTGCGTCGCGCACTGCACCGCCATTCTCTCCGACAAGGACGAGCAGGCAGTAAAGGCGCTTGGCATCGACATCACATCGAATCCGGAGTTTTCAAATAACAACCTGTATTCCAAGTAAGTTTTGCTTTCGCTCAGAGCGGCGCTGCCGCGATGCAGCAGAGAATGTGAGGAGGAAACTATGAAGATCGACGCGAAAAAAATCATGGAAAAAGCCGCCGGAGCTTCGACCGGAGTAGCGGTCGCGGCAGCGTTCCTAAATGTAGCTCTCCTGGTGGTGAAACTCGTGCAGACTGTATCTGAAGAAATGCCTAAACTCGAGGACAAGGAATAAGCAAAAAAAGTTTGAATTATCAATGCCGCTCTGTTAATATAACAGAGCGCGATACGCTGATGTAGCTTAATGGCAGAGCATCTCATTCGTAACGAGAAGGTTGGGGGTTCGACTCCCCCCATCAGCTCCAA
>SVDB01000047.1:3312-11275 GCA_015058065.1 Clostridiales bacterium | reverse complement strand
CTTAAAGGCTTAGGACAGCTTTTCAGAGATAATAAAAGGGGCGGGTGACTGACACGTTATCCGTTCACCCGGCATGAGCACGTGTTTTACCGGCGATACAGAAATCGCCGGTTTTTCTTTGCGTTCTTATTGATTGGTTCCGTCATTTTTGGGAAATCAGGCAGGAGATGACGGAACAGCAGAGTCGATAAAAAAATAAAGATCGCGCACTTTGCAGGCCCGTCTATCCTATAGTTTTCAATTGTTGTAAATACTGAAAAATAGGGGTTGACATAGCGCTTTGCAGCGAGTATATTATGTCTTGTGATTAGCACTCTTGCTTGATGAGTGCTAACAAACAAAAACAGAAACAGGGAGGCAAGACATGGATCTGAGCGAAAGACAATTACAGATACTGCAGGCGATCATAACAGATTATGTAGAGAACGCCGAGCCGGTCGGTTCGAGATCGATCGCAAAGAAATATGACCTTGGCGTCAGTCCCGCTACCATACGAAACGAGATGTCAGATCTTGAAGAAATGGGTTATCTGACGCATCCTCATACTTCAGCGGGCAGAGTACCTTCAGACAAGGCATACAGACTGTATGTCAACGATCTGATGAAGAAGAAGAACCTCAGCGTCAAAGAAAAGCGCATGATCAACGAGCGCTTATCAGCGAGCAGGGATGAATTCGACCGCACAATAAGGCATGCGGCAGAGCTGCTTTCAGAGATAACGCATCTGGCGTCATTCGCGATGACTCCGGCTACGAACGATGAGACGATCAGTTTTATAAGGCTGCTGCCGGTTGATGAAAGGACTCTCATCCTCATGATAGTCGGCGACAGCGGCAATGTGACCAACACTACGCTGAGACTGAGTGTGCCATACACGCAGGAGTCGCTCGAACTCCTGAGCAAGAACATGACGGTCAGTTACAAGGGACGCACCCTTGACGATGTTCTCAAAAGCGAGATCATCCACGACGTCGGATCGGACATCGAGGCGCTCAGCGCACTTAAGGGCAGCGTAATGCCGAGCTTCCTCAGGACTCTTGAAGACATGCTCAATGTCAATCTGTACATGGAAGGAATGACGAACATCTTCAATCTGCCTGAGTACACGAGCATCGACAGGGCGAGGGACTTCATGGAACTCTTCGCGAGAAAGGACTGGTTCACTCAGAAGATGCTGGCCAGAGACGACGGAGTCGTCGTCACGATAGGCGAAGAGAACGATACCATGAAAGACTGCACTCTGATAACAGCGACCTACCATGTGGACGGTAAACTGGTCGGCAAGATCGGAGTCATCGGACCTACAAGGATGAAATACGACGAGATCACGTCGATCATGGAGTATCTCACCAATAATCTGAGCGAAAGCTTCAGACTCCCGGGCGATACAGGCGACGGGAACGCGGGTAAGGACAAATAGCCCGCAATAAACAACCGACTACACGAAAGGAACAGTTACTGATGTCAGAAGATAAGAAAAAGCACATCAAGATAGAAGACGATAAAGAGGCCGAAGAGGCAAAGGCCGCGGAAGAAAAGGCCGAAGAGGCAAAGGCAGCCGAAGAGCCTGAAAAAGAGGCGCCTGCGGAAGAAGCCGCCGGAGAACAGAAGGAAGCCGGCGAGGCCGAAGCTGAAGCGAAGGCTGCTGAAGAAAAATCCGGAGAGGATGAAAAAGCGGCAGCTGAAGCTGAGTCCGAAAGATATATGAGACTCATGGCCGAATTCCAGAATTATAAAAAGAGAGCCGCTAAGGAAAAAACCGACACACTGCAGTACGCGAATGAAAAGATAGTCAGCGAACTCCTGCCGGTGCTCGACAATTTCGAGAGAGCGCTCGCGACCGAGACAAACGATATCGACGGATACGCGAAGGGCATGCAGCTCATATTCGAGCAGCTCCGCAAGGCGCTCGAGAACGCGGGTCTCGAAGAAATAAAAGCAATGGACGAAAGCTTCGACCCTAACGTACATAACGCCGTAATGACGGCGAACGTCGAAGACAAGGACGACGGCATAATCACGATGGTCCTGCAGAAAGGTTATAAACTGAGGGACAAAGTCGTAAGGCCGTCAATGGTAGCGGTAAACAAAAAGTAACAGAATCAGAAACGATTGCTTATATGTGGCGGCAGGGGCTTTGCGGCAGCCGGCGCTTAGCGATTGGCAAGCCGAAGGCGCAGACAGAGCTTAGCACCGCTGCGTATAGCCGCAACGAGGCGGGAGCCGTACCCTGCAGACGCATATAAGCAATCGTATGAAACAGTTAATAAATCACTTTACATAAACGGAGGACAACACTATGAGCAAAGTTATCGGAATCGACCTGGGCACCACCAACAGCTGCGTAGCAGTACTTGAAGGCGGAGAGCCTACAGTTATCACTAACTCCGAGGGAATGAGAACGACTCCTTCGGTAGTATCATTCACAAAGAGCGGCGAGAGACTCGTCGGCGAAACAGCAAAGAGAATAGCGATCACAGAGCCTGAGGGCACAGTTGCGTCCATCAAAAGACACATGGGCGAGAATTACAAAGTAAATCTTCGCGGAAAGGACTACACACCGCAGGAGATCTCGGCCATGATCCTTCAGAAGCTGAAAGCAGACGCTGAGGCTTATCTGGGCGAGAAGGTCACAGAGGCAGTCATCACGGTCCCGGCTTACTTCAGCGACGCTCAGAAGCAGGCGACAAAGGACGCCGGCAAGATCGCGGGCCTCGAAGTAAAGAGGATCATCAACGAGCCTACAGCCGCTTCGCTGGCTTACGGACTCGACAAGGACACAGGAAGCCACAAGATCCTGGTCTATGACCTGGGCGGCGGCACATTCGATGTATCCGTTCTGGAACTCGGCGATGGAGTATTCGAAGTACTCGCTACAAACGGCGATACACACCTCGGCGGCGACGACTTCGACAACGCTCTGGTGAACTTCCTTGCGGACAGCTTCCAGAAGGAAAACGGCATCGATCTCAGACAGGACAAGATGGCTCTCCAGAGACTCAAAGAGGCTGCTGAGAAGGCAAAGAAGGAACTCTCCACGGCTCAGACCACAAAGGTCAACCTGCCGTTCATCGCGGCAAACGCTTCCGGTCCGCTGCACATGGACATGGACGTTACAAGAGCCAGATTCGAACAGCTCACAAAGGGTCTCGTAGACAGGACCATCGAGCCTATGCACAAGGCCATGAAGGACGCCGGCGTCACATCGGCTGATCTTGAGAAGGTCATCCTGGTCGGCGGCTCCACAAGGATCCCGGCTGTTCAGGAAGCAGTAAAGAATGTAACAGGCAAAGAGCCGTTCAAGGGCATCAACCCTGATGAGTGCGTAGCTATCGGAGCCGCGATCCAGGCCGGTGTACTGACAGGAGAAGTCAATGACATCCTGCTCCTCGACGTAACACCGCTGTCGCTGTCCATCGAGACACTCGGCGGAGTAGCCACAAGACTGATCGAGAGAAATACAACGATCCCTACAAAGAAGAGCCAGATCTTCTCGACAGCGGCGGACAACCAGACCGCTGTAGACATCCACGTAATGCAGGGTGAGAGAGAAATGGCAGCCGGCAACATCACGCTCGGAAGATTCCAGCTGACAGGCATCGCTCCGGCTCCTCGCGGGATCCCTCAGATCGAGGTAACATTCGATATCGACGCCAACGGTATCGTCAACGTAAGCGCGAAGGATATGGCTACCGGTAAAGAGCAGAAGATCACCATCACTTCTTCGACAAAGCTGTCGGATGATGAGATCAACGCCAAGATCAAGGAAGCTGAGCAGTTCGCTGAGCAGGACAAGAAGCAGAAAGAGACAGTCGAGACAAAGAACCAGTCCGAGGGCATGATCTTTGAGATCGAAAAGCAGCTCAAGGAGCTCGGCGACAAGGTGACCGAGTCCGAGAAGGCGGCTGTCGAGTCAGCAAAGGAAGAACTGCAGAAAGCAGTCGACGCAGGTGATGTCGAAGGCATGAAGACCAAGATGGAAGCGCTCACGAACGCGTTCTATCCGATCTCGACAAGGATCTATCAGGAAGCTCAGGCTGCCGCGGGCGGCGCCGGCGCTCAGGGATTCGATCCTAACAACATGGGCGGAGGCTTCAACCCGGGCAACATGGGAGGATTCGACCCTAACAACATGGGCGGATTCAGCCAGGGCAACGGCGGAGCTGCTAACAGCGACGGAACAGTAGACGCTGACTACGAGGTCGTAGACGAATAATAAAAAAATGAGGTGGTGAGCCGCGCTGATAGACGCGGCTCATTGCCCGGTAATTCGGAAGGATAAAAACTTCAATGGCAGATAAAAGGGATTATTACGAAGTCCTCGGGGTCAACAAGGGATCTTCGGAAGCGGAGATAAAAAAGGCTTATCACAAGCTCGCCATGAAGTATCACCCGGATAAGAATCCCGGTGATAAGGCGGCTGAGGAGAAGTTCAAGGAAGTCAATGAGGCTTATGAGGTCCTCTCAGACCCTGACAAAAAGGATAAATATGACAGGTTCGGATTCGCGGGCGTAGACCCTAATTTCGGAGCGGGCCAGGGCGGCTTCGGCGGTTTCGGCGGCTTCGGGAATTTCGGCGGTTTCGGCGGCGCGGGCGGCATGAGCTTCGACGACATCTTCGACATGTTCGGCGGCATGAGCGGAGCAGGCAGGCGTTCCAGAAGAGGCGGACCTCAGAAGGGCAGAGACCTGCAGAAGACGCTTACGATCGACTTCACAGACGCGCTCTTCGGATGCAGCAAGCAGATCGAGATCGCGAAGAATGTCAAATGCAAGACTTGCGGCGGAAGCGGAGCAAAGCCGGGAACTGGCAAGAAGACCTGCGACCAGTGCGGCGGAAGCGGCCAGATATCACAGGTAAGCAATACGCCTTTCGGAAGATTCCAGAATGTCACGACATGTCCTAAGTGCGGCGGAAGCGGTCAGATGATCGAGACGCCGTGCGCGGACTGCGGAGGCACAGGTGTCAACCGCAAGACGGTCAAGATCAAGGTAGACATCCCTGCGGGAGTTGACACCGACAGTATCGTGACTGTCAGAGGCCAGGGCGAGCCGGGCGTCAACGGCGGACCGGACGGCGATCTCTACATCGTCGTGAACGTCAGACCGCACAGCACCTACAAGAGAAGAGGAGACGACCTCTATCTCGACCTGCCGATCACCTTTGATCAGGCAGCGCTTGGCGCAAAGGTGCAGGTGCCTGGCTTCGGAGAGACGTACAGCTATACGATCACTCCTGGCACTCAGACGGGATCTTCATTCAGACTCAGAGGAAAGGGCGTGCCTAACGTAAGGACAGGCCGCAAGGGCGACCTCTACGTGAAGGTGATAGTGGAAGTCCCGACCAAGCTGAGCCGGAAGGAGAAAAAGGCCATAGAAGAGATGGCCGAGAAGCTTGGCAGCGAAGCTTATCCGAAAAAGCAGAAATTCGAAAAACTGAAATTCTGAACGGATACAAACAATTACAGAAGAGGCGCATCGCAAATCTCTGTGATGCGCCGTTTTTATACCTGAAAAGGGGCAGAAAGGGAGTAAAAAATGATAGTAGTACCGGTATATGACATGATACTCGCGTCTGACGCGAACATATACTTCAACACCTCACAGGTGAGGAGGAATGCCGGTGACAAAGGTCTTGTTGCCGGCGAAAGGGTCGTGCTCATAGTTGCCAGGGACAGCGAGAGCTTTAAAGACCTTTCTTCGGAGGGCTTTTATCCTGTAGGCATCTCCGGAGAGATAAGAGAGATCAACAATCAGGGATATGTCGTGATACACACAGGATATCGCGTCAATGTCGAGAATATCGAGATCGGAGCGGACAAGTCCATCAGTCTTTCCATGACAAGGCGCAGCGACATAGAGGACATGAGCAGGAGTGTCGAAAAAGAAAAACTCGAAGGAATGCTCGCCGAAATGAGAAAGTTCGCGTCGGGCTTTGACTGGGCGGATTCAGCTGAATACTGGCTCAGGCAGATCGATTCGCTCGAAAGGGCGGCATGCGTCATGTCGCCGTGGATGGACATCCCCAATGAGGAAAGATACGCGATACTGGCAGAGGACAGCCGTCTGAAAAGAGCGGAACTCATCGAGGAAGCTCTTTACGGATTCATGGAGGTCGGCCGTATCACTAATGAGGCAATGACATCCCAGCAGGAAGAGCATCAGAAGATGTACCGCGAGCAGGCGATAAAACGCCAGATGGAGCATCTCCAGAAAGAACTGGACGAGATGCATCCGGAAAATGTGACCGACATACAGAAGTTTGAGCAGAAGATAGCAGAGTCCGGCATGAATGAGACTGCCAGAAAGGAAGCTGAGAAGGTACTGAACCGTCTGAAACAGGAGGGAAGCCAGAGCGCCGAATCCGGAATGCTCTATGACTATCTGGATTTCGTGACGGGGCTTTCATGGAAGAAGGAAGAAGCATCTCACATAGATCTCGGAAAGGCGCGTGAAGTGCTGGACGAAGACCACTTCGGACTCGACAAAGTAAAAGACCGCATCATACAGCAGATAGCCGTGATGAACCTCAAGAATGAGCAGTCGGGCTCGATCCTGCTGTTCGTAGGCGCGCCGGGAACCGGAAAGACAAGTATAGGCAGGAGCATAGCCAGGGCGCTCGGACGTGAGTACGTAAGAGTAAGTCTGGGCGGAGTGCACGATGAGTCAGATATCCGCGGGCACCGCAGGACTTATATCGGGGCGATGCCGGGACGCGTGATGGACGGCATCCACAAGAGCGGAGTATCGAATCCGGTCATGGTGCTCGATGAGGTCGATAAACTGTCGGCGTCATACAACGGCAGTCCCGCCAGCGCGCTTCTTGAGGTGCTCGATCCTGAGCAGAACAATACTTTTACGGATCACTACATGAACGTGCCTTACGACCTCTCGGACGTGATGTTCATATGCACCGCGAACACGACGGATACCATTCCCGAACCGCTTCTGAACAGGATGGAAGTCATACAGTTCAGCGGATATACCCCAGTCGAGAAGCTGTCGATCGCCAGAGAACATCTGGTGCCTAAGTCGATGGACGCCATGGGCATAGATCCGGAGATCATGGAAGTGACAGATGAAGCTCTCAAAAAGATCATCTCGGATTACACCATGGAAGCCGGGGTGCGCGGACTCAGAAAGCGCATAGACACGCTCTGCAGGGTGCTCGCCGTGAAGGTCGCGACCGACCCGGAACGCAAATTGAAAGTGACGCCTGAAGTGGTCGATGAAGAGATAGACGCCAGGCCTATACAGCACAGCAGGATATTGCCGGAGCCTAAGGCGGGTGTCGTGACAGGTCTTGCCTGGACGCCTGTAGGAGGTGAGATCCTGTACATCGAGACAATGCTGACAAAGGGAAGGGGCGAGACCATAATAACAGGACAGCTCGGTGATGTGATGAAGGAATCCGCGAGGATCGCGGTAAGTCTTGTCAAGACCATATTCCCTGACAAGGCGGAACTGTTCGCTGAGAACGATCTGCACATCCATGTGCCTGAAGGAGCCGTTCCAAAGGACGGTCCGTCCGCCGGAATAGCTCTCACTACCGCGCTCTCATCACTCGTAACGGGTCATGTCGTTGATCCGCACATCGCAATGACCGGAGAAGTCGCTCTGAGAGGAACTGTTACACTGATAGGCGGTCTGCCTGAAAAACTGATGGCAGCTGAGCGTGCCGGGATCACGAAGGTATTCATCCCTGATGATAATGAATATGATCTGAAAGACGTGGCTGACGAGGTCAAGGACAAAATTGAGATCCGCACTGTTTCGAAGGTAGAAGATGTGCTGCGGGCGACAGGCATACTCGCGTGAGACAAAACACAGACAAATAATACCCGGATCACGGAAAAACAAATCTTAAACATGTAAAAGACCGGCGCGGAGATCCGCGCCGGTCTTTTGTTTCTGAAAACCATGATCTATCAAATGAGAAGATGGGCTATTTTCCGTATTTTTC
>SVDB01000047.1:1769-3212 GCA_015058065.1 Clostridiales bacterium | reverse complement strand
ACGTTATATTCAGGAAAATACGGCGCGATCACGACGAAGTTGTCGTCAGGCTTTGTGGTAAGGGCGCATGCTACAGCAACCAGAGCAGGGGCGCATCCGCATGTCATGAAAAGCTCACTCGCCTTCGCGTTTGTATTGAATCTTTTTCTGAGATTTGCAGCGATGGATTCTCTGGTGCTCTCGAATCCCGGAGCCATTGAATAGCCATGCAGCAGGATGGAACTTTCTTCATCAACGAGCTTCTTGATGGTGTCGTTTACCTTTTTAGGAGCAGGTATGCTCGGATTGCCCAGCGAATAATCGTAGACTTTGTCTCTTCCGAGTTTTTTTGCCTGCTCCAGTCCGTAAGCGAAGAGCTCGCGGATGATGCTAGGCGCGGTGCCGTAGCCGTAATACTTCTCATTTACCATGATAATTCTCCTTTTATGTCGATCTCACTGTGTGTGATTAAGGTTTGACATACCTTTGACATTATTGTATCACATAGCGTTGTACATGAATGTTTTTATTTCGACCGCGGACTCGCGATATGCTACAATGAACGGGAAGACCGTTTCGCGTAAGAAAGGAGACAGCCATGCTGTTCGGACATGAAAAAGTTGAGATACTGCATCTGCCGACACCGCTCGAACATCTGAAGAACGTGTCGGAAGAGCTCGGTGTTAACGTATATTGCAAGAGAGACGACCTGACGAATCTCGCAACAGGAGGCAACAAACTCCGTAAACTCGAGTACTTCCTTAAGGACGCTCAGGATAATGGCGCGACCATGCTTATAACGGAAGGCGGCGCGCAGACGAATCACGGAAGGCTGACCGCTGCGGTAGCGGCAAAATACGGTCTGAAAAGCGCGATAGTGACTTCAGATCCTTATCCGGGCGAGATAAGCGCGAATCTGCTTCTTGACGGAATGCTCGGATGCAATGTCCATTTCGTGAAAGACATGGAAAGCGGCAGACAGGCCGTGATAGACAAATATACAGCCGAAGGCGAAAAAGTATATTACGTGCCGATGGGCGGCTCGAACGAACTGGGCATACTCGGTTATGTGGAATGCGCTTTCGAACTGGACAGCCAGGCTAAAGAGATGGGCATTGAAGATGCTGTCATATACGTTACGGTCGGGAGCATGGCGACATACCTGGGACTCCTGATAGGTCTCAGGGAATGCGGATCAAAACTGAGCCTGAAGGGGGTCAACGTGCTTCCTTATGAAGGCGCCGGAGACGAAGAGAGCAATCTCAGGGAGGCCCTGCGCGAATACTATGACAAGGTGTGCGCGTTCTACGGCAGAGACTTCGGTCTCAGCGACGCGGACTTTGATGTTACAACGGCGTATATCCACGGAGCGTACAACAACGCGGTAGAAGAGGTCAGGGACGTGATGTATTTCCTCGCGCGCAAAGAGGCGATCATCATCGATCCATGCTATACAGGAAAGAC
>SVDB01000047.1:0-1669 GCA_015058065.1 Clostridiales bacterium | reverse complement strand
ATGAGACTGGCGATCTATCTCAGCAGCGTCTCGCGCACTCATCTGTCGGATGAAGGACTCACTCACGCGATACGCTTCCAGAACAGTGTAGTCGTCCACGGCATCGACGTTTCGGAGCATCAGGATGACATCAACTGGCGCAAGGTAAAATCCAGCGAAGCGGATTTCGTTTTCGTGCGCGCCGGATACAGAAGTTCCGAGACGGGAGAACTCAAAACGGACGAGGACTTCGAAGAGAACATGAAAAAGGCGAACCGGGCGGGTCTGATGACCGGAGCGTATTTCTTCTCGCAGGCTCTGAATGAAGAGGAAGCCATCGAAGAAGCCGATTACCTGATCGACCTTGTCAAGTCTTACGACATCGACATGCCGCTCGTGATAGATTTCGAGCTGATCGCCGGAGGCAGACTGCAGAAGGCCGTTGAGGCAGGTGATCTCCCTGTGGCGTCGCTGTACCACGATATTGTTCTGGCTTTCTGCCGCAGGGTCGAAGAAGCCGGATACGAGTCGGCGGTGTACGCGAACTACGACATGCTGACCAACTACATGGATTCGTCGATACTTGATGACGAAGCGGTGATCTGGGCCGCGCAGTACGACAGCGCCTGTTACGTAAAAGGCAATTACCTGTTCTGGCAGTGTGCTGAAGACGCGTCCATAGGCGGCATAGAAGGGCCTGTGGATCATGACCTGTGGTATATCGAACCGGGAAGGGTATACGCTACGAAAGCGGCAGGAAAGAAAAACCAGGTGTCCATAGGCGAGTGCGAGATCACTTTCGACGCCGAAAGTTATACGCTCAGGAACAACAGGGCAAAGCCTAAGGTCACTGTGACATACGGAGACAAGAAACTTCGTAAAGGAAAGGACTATGAGTTGTCATTCGTGAGAAATACTACGACCGGCACCGGTTATGCCATAGTGCGCGGCATCGGCAAGTATAAGGACTGGACCAGCGCGCCGTTCATTATCGTAGGGAAAGGGTCAAAATGAGATTTGTAAGCTGGAATGTGAATGGCTTCAGAGCCGTACTCAAAAAAGGTTTTGCTGAGATATTCAACGATCTCGACGCGGATCTTTTCTGCCTGCAGGAAACAAAGATGCAGGCAGGACAAGCTGACTTCCATCCTGAAGGTTATTATGAGTTTTACAACTATGCCGAGAAGAAGGGCTATTCGGGAACCGCGGTGTTCGCGAAAAAGTCGCTTGGCGAACCCGTATCAGTCGCTTACGGCATCAACGGTGAACATGATGACGAGGGCAGGGTGATCACTCTTGAGTATCCCGGATTCTACCTGGTCTGCTGCTATGTGCCGAACGCTCAAGACGGACTCGCGCGCATCGGATACCGCTGTGAGTTCGAGGACGCGATGAGAGAGTACATGTCAGAGCTCGACAGGAAAAAACCCGTCATCTACTGCGGAGACCTCAATGTCGCTCATAATGAGATCGATCTGAAGAATCCGGGACCGAACCGCGGAAACGCCGGCTTTTCGGACGAGGAGCGCGGAAAGATGAGCGAACTTCTCGGGGCGGGATTCACCGATACGTTCCGCTGCCTGCATCCTGATACCGTGAAATACTCCTGGTGGTCCTACCGTATGAAGGCCAGAGAGAGAAACGCGGGGTGGCGCATAGACTATTTCATCATCTCCGACCGTCTTGCCGG
>SVDB01000151.1 GCA_015058065.1 Clostridiales bacterium | reverse complement strand
AAAGCGCTTATGGATGCCGGAGTGATCAGCCGTCAGGAATTTGAAGAACTGAAGAACAAACTGCTCGGTTAGAGAGAGCGAAGCAGATAAAAAAACGAAGCCTTGCAGTGGAAACGCGCAAGGCTTCATTTTTATGAGTTTCACTTCAGGCCTGGATGACGTGGTTCAAGGATGTGGAGCGTAAACACGAAAAATGAGTTGGATACAATAAAAAAGACACCGTGAAGGTGTCTGGTTCTGTTATGGTGCGCCCGGCGGGGAAATCCGGCCGTCAAGGATCTTCGACCTGCTGCGCAGGCGCTGCGCGTCCTTGACTGCCGTTTTTCGGGTGTGCTTTCAGCGTACACCCGAATCCGAACCCGTCGCGAGCTCTCACCCCACCAAGTCGCATGTATAGTAAAACCGGACACCACGAGGGTGCCCGGTTTTACTATGGTGCGCCCGGCGGGGATCGAACCCGCGGCCTTCTCATTCGGAGTGAGACACTCTATCCACTGAGCTACGAGCGCATATAACGGCACAAGGTCTGACCCTGTGCCGTTTTATATTGTCTGTTTAAAGTGTTTAGTTGCCGTTCACCGTATTCCGACAGCAGGCTTTCACCTACGGGAGCCGTTTACTGCAGACTGCCTGCCCGGCTGATCAGTACTCGTTCATCTCGTAGAGATTAGGGAAGGTCATCAGGATCTCTACCGCGTCTTCCGCGGAGATCTCGCCTTTGATGACCTGATAGATCTCTTCCGAGATCGGCATGCGCACGTTGTACCTTTCGGCGAGCTCGTGTATGGCCTCAGCGGTGAACATGCCCTCGACTACCATGCCGATGGATTTGCGGGCTTCTTCAGGATCCATGCCCTGACCGATCAGTTTTCCGCAGCGGTAATTACGCGAGTTGATGCTTGTGCAGGTGACGATCATGTCGCCGATGCCCGCGAGTCCCGCGAAAGTCTCAGGCCTTGCGCCCATCGCCACACCGAGTCTCTGCATCTCGGCGATACCTCTGGTGAGCATGGCGGCGAGAGTGTTGTCGCCATAGTTCATACCCTTGATGATTCCGGACCCTACTGCCATTACGTTCTTGACAGCGCCGGAGATCTCCATGCCGATCATGTCTTCGTTGTAGTATGCCTTGAAGAGGCGGGTGGTGAAGAGGTCGATCACAGCGAATGCGGCATCCTTGTTTCTGGACGAGACCGCGACAGCGGTCGGGACACCGATACCTACTTCCTCAGCATGGGAAGGTCCGCTGATGCAGACGTATCTGTTCATGTCGAAGAATTCCTCGACGATCTCGGACATCCTCTTGAGCGTCTTGAGCTCGATGCCCTTGGAGATGTTCATCACGATGGTCTTTTCTTCGATGAACGGAACGCCGGCGCTGAGAGCGGCTCTAAGGTGCTGCGCCGGAAGGGCGAATATCGCGAAATCCGCGTCCTTAAGAGCTTCCTCATTGGTCTTGCAGAACTGGTAATCGCCTTCAAGCTTTACACCCGGCAGATAGTCCTTATTCTCCATGTCCGCTTCCATGCGGGCGAGATGCTCCTGGTCTATGTCGTAGACCTTGATCTTGTTTCCTTTGCCTGCGAGCACGGTCGAAAGAGCCGTACCGAAACTGCCTGCGCCGATAAATGCAACTGTACTCATTTTATTATCCTTTTATATTCTTTTCTCAATGATAACGGCCTGAATGTTGTTGCTGATGCATCCATTCAGCGGATACACCTAAAATTGATTATACTGTTTTTGACTGTAAAATAAAACCACTATGAGGTCCTCATGTGATATACTGAAACCCGTATAACGGCAAAAGAGTATATGCCGGCATAAAGGAGAATAAAATGGCATCAAAGAAGAGTAAAAATGTAATCAAATACGTCCTTAATGACGAAGACTTTATCGCTTTCGGACGTTACCGCATACTTTATACCGCTGGGGGCCGTAAGCTGGTCAACAGACAGAGGATCACATACCTGATAAGCGGACTGCTCCTGGCGTTTCTGTTCACCGTATTCCATGTGGACCGCAACTTCACCATCTTCGCGTATATCGCCGCGGCGGTCATAGGCATAGGCGGTGTTGTTTTTGCCGAAAGGATCGTGCTGAGACAGCAGTCTGAGTCCATCAAGAAGTCGCAGGACAGCATCGAAAGAGTCCATCCTGAAGAGAACATGGTAATGTTCGGAGAGGATTCTTTCTCAACCGATGCGGGGAGCGATCATCAGGAGTTCGATTATAAAGACATCAAGCTTGTCGACATCACAGAAGAAGCCATATATGTATGGATGAGCGACACCATGATAATGCCGATGCCTCTCCACGCGTTCAAGGATATGGACGAGATGAGAGCCACATACAAAATGATCCGCGAAAAGATAAAGGAAAGAGGCGGAGAGATAGACGACTAGCAAGCGAAAGTGTACTTTGTGAAAAACACCAAAAATTGACGCTATTTTAGTTGACAACACACAGAATCACTGTTATAGTAGCAACTGAACTTATTCTATGAAAGGAGCACATCTGCATGTCTAAGAGAATGATGATGGAAATGGGAATGATGGGCATGTGCATGTGCAGAGCCGTTGAATAGCATAGGATAAGGTCGTAACGAATC
>SVDB01000046.1 GCA_015058065.1 Clostridiales bacterium | reverse complement strand
GCTGCCCATGTCATTTCTTCTTCCTGCTTGATGAACTTCTCTGCAGGGACTTTGCATACAGGGCACTTTTCAGGAGGCGTGTCTCCCTCATGTACATAACCGCATACGCTGCAAACCCATTTTGCCATAATATTTTCCTCCTTCCGGAACCGATTCCGTCTCTGTGATACAGGCGCCTTAACGGTGCCCCTAGTCAACGAACTAATAGTAGCACATCTCGGACGATCCTGCACCTTTTTACGAACAATTTCACATGAAATTCATACGCGCGCTACCGTTGCGATGTGATTTGTGCTATGTCCGCGATGATAAATTGTAAACTATATTCAGATTGAATAAGCCTCCGCGTTGTGGTATTGTTAGGAGCGTAAGAAACGACCTCAAAAAAACGCCGCTGATCTGGCTGAGAGGACCATTATGAAGATAAGAAAATCCGCCGAAGACTACCTTGAAGCGATGCTCGTGCTTCAGGAAGAGCACGGTTACATCCGCTCCATCGATATAGCTAAAAAGCTTGGTGTCACCAAGCCGAGCGTTTCATATGCTGTCAAGCGGCTCAGAGAAAGCGGCTATATAAACATGGAGGCCAATGGGCCGATAACACTGGCGCCTGCGGGCTACAAGATCGCCAAGCGTATTTACGAGAGGCATAAGGCTCTTACAGCGTTCCTCGAAAAACTCGGGGTCAGCCGCGAACAGGCCGAAGAGGACGCATGCAAGATCGAGCACGATATCTCGCACGAGACATATGTCGCGATTTGTGACAGCCTGAATGAAGGACGCGAAGAAAAACTTGGAAGCTACGACTTCGAATAGCGGCTTCAGGCCAAAAGCAATACAGCAAAAACGCTTTACCTCGATTGGTAAAGCGTTTTTATTCGTGCTTATATCACAGTGACCTGTCTGCTTTTCAGATCTTCCATGGTTGTTACTTATGTTCTAATCCCATTCAAAATTGACCTCATCAGGACCGTTGTATTCCGAGTCAAGAACCGCGTCAAGTTCGTCCCATTTTGTTCAGCATGAAGATGGCAGTACCGCATGCAGCAAGAAGAACTATTATTATATGCCGGCTCAACGATCGGCTTTTGTTCTGATTATTTCAGGATAATGGTGTTGTCGATGGACTGCTCTTCAGCGATCGCTCTGAGACCATCCGAAAGGTCGGACAGTGTAGCAGGCTCTGTCGGAGCGCTGAAATCCGGAGCTACCGGGCCATTGTCCTCGAGCTTGTCGATGACCAGTGTAGGAGCCTTATCTGTGGTCTCTTCCTTTACAGGCTCTGCTGCCGGAAGGATCTCTTCGTCAGCGAGATCTCTGATCAGGTCGAAGTCGTCATCGTCGATGCGGGCGAGTTCAGCCTCGAGCATCTTGCGGAAGTTCTCCTTGAGTCTTCTGACCTTTGTGCTCAGTACAGCGTGCTCGTCGGTCAGCTTTCTGACATTGACCTTAGCGTCAAGCAGCATGTTCTCAGCCTCGAGCTCAGCGTCTCTCATCATGAGCTCGGCTCTTCTCTCAGCGCTTGCCGAGATGTCGGCCATAAGCTTCTTCGCGGTCTCAAGAGTCTCGACCATGGCGTTGTCGTCCTTCTGAGCCTCTTCGAGCTGCTTCTCGAGAGCTTTGATCTTGTGAGCCATTGTCCTGTTGTCGTTGAGGACCTTCTCATAGTCGGCTACTATAATATCCAGAAATTCGTCTACCTCTCTGGAGTTGTATCCCTTCTTATCGCGGCTGAATTCTTTCTTATCGATATCGATCGGCATTATCATAGTGTTCTACCTCACCTTTCCTCTTGATATGTCTTTATCTCTTTTCTATCTCTTATATATTTACCCGGAAACTGTTTTATTTCCACGGACTTTCAGTTACAGGCTTTCCGGATTCCGTTGTCCTGTCTACCATTGCCTTAATGTTAACATTACGAGGAGCAAAAAGGTAGATGTTCTGGTTTATTCTCTGGATGTTTCCTCTGAGCGCGTATGTCGCTCCGCTCAGGAAATCGAACATCTTGCGCGCGAGATCGGTCTCGACCTTTTCAAGGTTGATGATGACCGGCTTGTTGTTTCTGAGATTGTCGATCAGCTTACGGCACTCATCGATGTTCTTTGGCTCGATGACTACCATCCTGAACGCTCCTGAGTCGTTGCGTGACGCCTTGTCTACGGTCTCAGGCTTCTCGGCGAACCTCTGCGGCGGCGCCACCTCGCTGAACGCGAGAGGGCTGATACCGGTGCTCAGCGGAGGTTCCGGCGCGGCAGCCGAGGCAACAGTCGGCGCGTTTCCGCTCAATTCTCTCTTGTAAGCATCGATCTCTTCCTGTGTGATATCGTAATCATCATCATACTCATCAGTGATCCCGACAAGGTCTTTCATTTTGTCCATGAACCCCATTTGCTTGTTTCCTCCTCTATCTGTAATTGCGCGGTCCGAAAATCGAACTGCCGACTCTGACTATTGTTGCTCCCTCTTCTATCGCGACCTCGAAGTCGCCGGACATTCCCATGGATAATTCCGTCGGGGCGAACCTTTCCGCCGGCAGATCCCACTGCTTCATGTCTTCGAAGAGTCCGGCCGCTTCCCTGAAATACGGCCTTGAATCCTCCGGATCTGCCGCGATCGGCGGTATGCACATGATCCCGCAGACCCTCACGTTTTCGCATTCCGAAGTGATATCAGTAACCAGCTGCCTCAGTTCTCCCGCGGCTATGCCGGATTTTGTCTCTTCCATCGCGGAATTGATCTCTATCAGTATGTCCATCACGATGCCGGCCGCTGCCGCGCGCTTGTCTATCTCGCGCGCCAGTTTGAGCGAATCGACTGAGTGGATCATCACCACTTTGTCGATCACCTGCCTCACCTTGTTAGTCTGAAGGTGGCCGATAAGATGCCATCTGACCGGGGCTACGTCTTCATATTTTTCGAGCAGTTCCTGGACGCGGTTCTCGCCGATATCCGTCGCTCCCGCAGCGATCGCTTCGTTGATCTCTGACGCCGGATGGGTCTTGGTCACCGCTACGAGCCGCACGTCCGCGGGATCTCGGCCGCTTCTGAGCGCAGCCTCATCTGCCCTTCTTTTTACTTCTGAAAACCTTTCGCTTATCGTCATCGCTGTTTATCAGTTACCGTCCGCCTTATCATCGGTTCCGCCCTTCTTTGCCGGGTTCGTCTCTTCGAGACTCGCGATGTCTTCTTCGCTCGGAACGGCGATTATCTCATCATATGTACTTATGGTCTCAACGAAGTTGCCGTCAGCATCGACATAAATGTCTTCGAAAACGACGCACTTCTTGCCGTTATCGGCCTTTACCCTTATCGGTGTGAAAACATGCTCGCCGAGTTTGTTCTTCACGAACACTCCGCGCTTGCCGTCAGGCGCTTCTACTATGCTGTCGTCTTCGATCACCAGGCCCTCTGAACTGACAAAAGTGACCGTGGTATCGAGTGTGCGGGTATCGAAGAACCCGTCATAAAACGCCTTGCACGAGAGGACTATCTTTGAGGTCTTGGTGCCGCTGTCGACTTTAGCGACCCTGACAGATACCGGTTCTCCGTTGATATCTATCGTAAGGGTGTCACCCTCTATGTATCTGTACGCGGATTCATTGTCGACGAAGAACACCAGGTACCACTTGCTGTTCCGCACGATCTTGAATACCGGATAGCCATCGCCGCACTTTTTATCAGGAAGCTTGAGAGTCTTGCGGCTTGTAAGATCCTTCAGGTCTTTTTCGGTCAGACCGTCGATCGCAGCCTTGGTCAGACGGGCTTCAGCACCGTCGATCGTGTAACTTATATATCCCGAGTCCTTCGTGCTGCCGTCAGCGGTGAAAACCACCGTGTCGCCGAGTTCTTCCATCGCATTGGCGTATTTGCCGGTCTTTCCCGCGGTGTTTTCTTCGGGTTCTTCCTCTGCTGCTTCTTCAGTCTCTGCCGTTCCGGTTTCAGTGCCCTCGGCCGGTTTCTCTTCAGCAGTACCGTTCTCCGCGGTCTCGTCTCCTGTAGTTTCTTCTTCCGGTTCTTCTTCCTTTTCTGTAGGAGTCAGCTCTACGACCCTGGTACCGGCCTTGACGAGCGTGCCGGGTTCTATCACCCTGCTGATCTTGCTCTTCTGATCTGCCGCGTAGACGACTTCATCTCTCACGATAAAACCGGAGACCTCTTCAGTGACGTCTATGCTGCCGTGTTCCGCTATATAAGTCCTCTCGAGCATGCCCCTGACAGAAGGAATGCCATAGACGACTATACAGCACAGCGCGATCAGTCCGATATACGCGAGGATCGCGACTACCCACTTTCTGTTCAAAAGCCCTTTTCGATTAGTTTCCATAGTTCACGGAAATTATACAACAAAAAAGACTTGCTATACAATATGTATTTACACGCAAGTCTTCAAATAACTACATTTTGTGTCAGTTTTGAAACAGCTCCGGGCACCCTCTTTACAGGTATTTCTGCAGTATGGCCTTTTGTTTTTTTGAGAGCTCCGGATCTGACGCCAGATATGCCTTGAAAAGGTCCGGGCGCCGTTCTTTTGTGAGCGCGACTGCCTGCTCCCAGCGCCACAGATCTATCTCGCCGTGATTGCCCGAAAGCAGTATTTCGGGGACCTCATCTCCGTCATATTCTCTCGGCTTGGAGTACTGCGGATACTCAAGGAGCCCCGAGTATATCGACTCGTCATTGACCGATTCTTCTCCGGCAAGAACGCCGTCCAGGAATCTCGCGACCGTGTCGATAAGAACCATCGCCGGCAGTTCGCCGCCGGTCAGCACATAATCACCTATTGAGACCTCCCGCGCTCCCAGCCTGTCCAGCGCGCGCTGATCGACACCTTCATAGTGACCGCAGAGGATCGTGATCTCATCCTTTCCGGAGAGCTCTTTTGCCAGATCTCCTGACAGCATCTCTCCCCGCGGAGACATGTAGATCACATCGCCGCCGAAACCGCTGCCTCCGAACGCGTCAAGAATAGGCTGCACCTGCATCACCATGCCGGCTCCGCCCCCATAAGGCGTATCATCGACGCGGTTATGCCTGTCAGTCGTGTAGTCGCGTATGTCTGTGACATTCAGCTCGATTATTCCGTTTTCGATCGCTCTTCCGAGCATGCTCATGCGAAGCGGCGCGAACATGTCCGGAAAGATCGTGAGTATGTTGATCTTCATGTCGAACCGGCGCGGTCACGGATCGTGCCGCGCTGCAAATAATGTCAGTCCAGGAAACCCGGGATGAGTTCTACCTCTATGATCCCGGCCTCTTCATCGATATTCCTGAGGAACGCGTCTACCGCGGGTATCAGGACTCTCCTGCCTTCCGGTGTCTCGACATCGAGAATGCTCTGGGCAGTGTTCTGTATGACGTCGGCGAGCACGCCGATCTCGGCTCCGCCTTCGCCGGCCGCGCTTCGCGCGATGTCCACGACCCTGCAGCCTATGAGGTCGCGCACATAGTGCTCGCCTTCAGGCAATTCCTCGAGGTCGCACGCCCGTATGCTTATCTCCATTCCCCTGATGTCTTCCGCCGCGTTCCGGTCCTCAACTCCCTCGAGTCTGATGACCGGTCTGTCTTTCTGGTATCTTACGCTTTTGACGGCGGCACTCATCGTTTTTTCCACACGCTCAAGAAGGAGGACCTTGCCCTCCTTCAGATTTCCGGAATCCTGCGCGTAAAGGGTGACTCTGAACTCACCTTTTATGCCCACAGGGCTTCCGACCTTGCCTATCAGGACTTTCTCCTGAGAACCGTCAGTCTTCCTCAACTATCTCCACCGACACTCTGAGATTCTGCTTGATGGCCGCAGCCTTCACTACGGTCCTGATCGCCTTTGCTATCCTTCCCGACTTGCCTATTATTTTACCGATGTCTTCGTCGGCTACTTTAAGCTTGACAATGATGTCTCTTCCGTCAGTCTCTTCGGTGACAAGGACCTCGTCCGGCTTAGTGACCAGCGCTTTCGCGATTACTTCTACCAGACTTCCCATGCCGTGCCTCCTTATTCGATAGCGCCGGACTTTTTGAGAAGCGCTCTGACTGTATCAGTAGGCTGAGCTCCGTTAGCAAGCCACTTCTTGGCAGCTTCGTTGTCGATGATGATCTCGCTTGGATCCTTCAGAGGATCGTATGTGCCGATCTCCTCGATGAACTTTCCGTTTCTCGGTGTTCTCGAGTCAGCAACAACTACTCTGTAGTAAGGCTTCTTGTGAGCTCCAACTCTCTTAAGTCTGATCTTTACCATTTTTTCATTTCCTCCATTATGTAAATAAATAATTGATATCTTTTAGAATCCGAGGTTACGCATCATGCTGCGCGCCTTCTTCGAATCCGGATTGGCCATTACCTTGGTCATCTTTTTCATTTCTTCGTACTTCTTTATGAGCTGGTTGACATCCTGTACCGTGTGTCCCGAGCCCTTCGCGATGCGCTTGCGCCTCGAGGCGTTCAGCACGTTCGGCTTCGACCTTTCGAGCGGTGTCATGGACAGGATTATGGCCTCCCACTTTTTGAGTTCGGCCCTGCCCTGTTCAAAGTCGATGTCTTTCTTCTGCGCGGCAGAGATACCCGGTATCATGTCGATCAGCTTGCTGAGTCCGCCCAGTTTGTTGATCTGCCTCATCTGACCAAGGAAATCTTCGAGGTCGAACTTGTTGCGGCGGATCTTATCTTCAAGCTTGCGGGTCTCTTCTTCGTCGAACGCGTTCTCTGCCTGCTCGATGAGCGACATCACGTCGCCCATTCCGAGTATCCTGGACGCTATCCTGTCAGGATAAAAAGGCTCGAGCGCGTTGTACTTTTCGCCGGTACCCATGAACTTGATAGGTTTGCCGGTGACCGCCTTGACTGAAAGCGCCGCGCCGCCTCTTGAGTCGCCGTCCATCTTGGTCATTATGATGCCGTCGACTCCGAGTGCCTGGTTGAATCCGTCAGCGATATTGACGGCATCCTGACCTGTCAGAGCATCCACGACGAGAAGTATCTCGTGCGGCTTGATGGACTTTTTGAGCGTTTTCAGTTCGTCCATAAGTGTCTCATCGATCTGCAGACGTCCGGCCGTATCGACGACGAGGACATTGCATCCGCGTCTCTGGGCTTCTCTGACAGCCTCGAGAGCGATCTGTTCGGCGTCATGAGAGTCTCTGTTGACATAGACCGGCGTGTTAACCGCCTTGCCTACTATCTCGAGCTGATCGATGGCAGCAGGCCTGTAAATGTCGCAGGCAGCCAGCATAGGGTGTTTGCCGGTCTGCTTGAGCCATGCCGCGAGTTTGCCCGCGGTCGTGGTCTTACCTGTACCCTGGAGACCTACCAGCATGATCACTGTGAACCCGCTCGGCGAGAACGTCAGCTTGCTGGCTGACCCTCCCATCATCTCGACCATTTCGTCCTTTACGATCTTGATGACCATCTGGTCAGGAGTCAGACTCTTGAGTACGCCGGCTCCGAGCGCTTTCTCTTTTATGGTAGCGACAAAGTCCTTTACGACCTTGAAGTTGACGTCAGCTTCAAGAAGGGCCATCTTGACGACACGCATGGCATTGTCAAAGTCTTTCTCTGACACCACACCCTGTCCTTTGAGGTCCTTGAACGCTCCCTGTAATTTTTCGGATAATCCTTCGAATGCCATCCTGCTTACCTTTATGCCATCCGCAGCTTTCCTGCAAGATCAATGTTCACTCAGTTATCTGCTCTATTATGCTTTTCAGCTTGTCTGCGTACGGTTCAACGATACCGGCAGAGTCGATCATTTTGAACGCTTTTGCGGCAAGTTCCCGGTTTGCCTTGTATGAGGCGACCAGTCCGAGCTTCTCTTCGTATGCCTCGAGCGCCTTTTCGGCCTTCCTGAGAGTATAATGAACGGCCTGACGGGTCTGCCCGAGCTCTTCGGCGATCTCAGAAAGCGAAAGATTGTCCTCATGATAGAGCGCCATGACCTCATTCTGCGCCTCGTTCAGCAGGCTGCCGTAGAAATCATAGAGCATGCTCGCGTATTCAACTCTTTCGATATCGTCTTTCATCACGGATCTCCGACAAAATGATCAGCGGTATGACCACTGCTGGTGATCATACCGCCATATAATAGCATCTATTATGTCTGCTGTCAAACATTTTCTTTGACAGTGCGCAAAAATCTGTTTTCGAGACAGATCCGGCTTTCCTGTGCCGATCAGAATCCTGTTCCGTCCGCGGCGTCCGCGTTTTCTCCGGTTTCTCCTTCAGGAGTTTCGCCTTCTTCGGTCTCTTCTCCCTCAGGATGCTGCTTCGCCTTGAGTTCATCGTTCTTTTCGACCAGCATGTCTTCAGGCGTAGCGTAGTCCAGGATCGCTCCTTCGAGGTCGAGCGGGTCGAGGCAGTAAACCGTACCCGATTCACACCTTGTGACCAGACACGCCTCACCGAATGGCTTCTCATCATAATTGTAGAGCGTAAATCCGCCGAAGTACGAGTCATAGACCTGGAAGGCCGGGACTGTTTCCGAACTGATGAGAGTCATAAAGTACATCGGATCGTTGGCATCGCTCAGCTTGATCAGAGTAGGAACTCCCTCGAACTTTATCTCGTGGCCTGTTGAGTCACTGTAGAGATAAATGTCGAACGGCTGGTCCTTCTGCGCGCAGATGAATGTGTCCTTATCAGTATCGAGAGCCTTGACTATCTCCTCGTCCGTCATCTTGGCAAAGTATCCGAGATAGACATTCTTGGCAGTCGAGTAAGTCGACAGTTTTCCGTTCTTATAAACCCTGATCCATACTACTCTGGTCTCACGGCCGAACTCTGCTGCCGTGGTCTCCTCTTCCTCTTCCTCTTCCGGGTCGAGTATACCGAGGTCGTACGGGTCATTATCTTCCTCAAGTTTGTTCTGGCACTCATACCAGATGCAGACTTCTTCGCCTGATATGGTCTCGGAAAACGGAATGGCATTGCCCGATCCGCTCCCTGAACAGGATGACAGAACGAACGCAGCCATGAATATCACGGCGATCATTAAAGAAGCCAGTTTCTTCATTTTAGTCATCATGCCTCCTAATAACAGAGGCGGCTCTGGGTGAACCGCCTCGTCTGTTGTTTTCTTCAGATCGATATTACCGACCTGTTGTTATGCAGCCTTTGCTGCTGATCCGTCAGCTACAGCATGTACCAGAGCGACTACAGCAAGCGCGATTCCTCCGAACAGCGCCGTAGGTCCCATTGTGGAGCCTGCCATGATCGAGAAGTACATTCCGGCCTTCTTGGCAAGTATAGTTGCTACTGCGGCCGCGACTGCGGATACTGCCGCGCAAGGGAGAGCTCCCTTATATTTCTTCTTGAATCCGAGAGCCGCTGCTACGAGCGCGAGTATGGAAGCGACGATCGCTGCTGCAGCACCGCCGACTCTTGTGTACATCTCGCTTGTGATAGCGTCTCCGTCATCGGCCTTGTAAGCCCATGCTTCGTCGACTACCTGGAAGCCATTCTCAAAGTTGATGCTTCCGTCAGCGTTTTCGAATGTGAAGCCTGCGCCGAGTCTCTCAGCAACGGACTCGATTCCAGGGTCAGCCTCTGTATCCATAGCTGTCTGGAGACCGTCCTTTACCTGAGCGACACCGTCTTCGTACTCTGCGAGCTGAGCTTCGCCGTCTTCGAGCTGCTTAGCGGCATCAGCGAGAGCGGCTTCACCGTCAGCGAGCTGCTGCTCAGCATCAGCCAGCTTCTGTGCGCCTTCTTCGAGGGCAGCCTTACCGGCATCGTACTCATCCTGACCGTCATCGATAGCATCCTGTGCAGCCTCAAGGAGTCCAGGTGCGAGAGCGATTATTGTATCAACAGCTTTCTCAAAGGCTACGTCTGAGCCATTCAGGAGCTTCTGGAGATCCGAAATGCTTACGCCGGCAGCCTTTGCCTTTGCAGCAAGATCCGGATTAGCAGCGACCTTAGTGAGAAGACCATTGAGAGCGGTCTGCATCTTCTTCTTTCCTGCCTTGAGCTGGTCGATCTGACCGCCGTCCTTTGTCAGTTCAGTAAGAGCTTTTATGTTGGCCTGAGCGGCTTCTTTGCCGCCCATTCCGTTGACCGTAGTGTATGCGGTCTCAACATCCGCAGGAGATACGCCGGCAACACTTGCGACTGCGGCAACAGCCTCTTCGTGAGTGATTCCGCCATCAGCGGTTGGCTTCTGGAGTCTGTCAACGTTTTCCTTTACAGCCTGAGCTGCTCCAGTAGAATAATATCCATATGCTCCAGCTGTAGTACCGGCTGGCAATCCCTTGGAGGAATCTACGAAGCTGCATGCCGCACTCATCTTGGCATCAGCATCTCCAATGGCGGCTATCGCAGTAAGAGCGTCAACACTTTCTTTTATTTGGTTATAAGCGCCGGCTGCAGCTGCAACTTTAGCCTGACCTTCTTCGCTGGCCATGTAGGCATTTACCTTATTCTCAACCGCAGCAGCAACAGCCTGCTTGAACTGATCACTGTCTGGATCCCAATCTGGATGCGCCTGAGCAACGCCAGCAGCAATAGCAGCCATTGTGTCCGAATCTCCGGTAATGCTGTCAGCTGTGCCCTTCTTAACAACGGCCTGTGCTGCCTGATCAACTGTAGCTCCTTCACCCAATGCTGCAAGAGCCTGCTTGACTCCGTTATATGCAGCAACACCTTCTGCAGGAGCCTGGCTCAGAGCAAATGCTTCTGCTCCTGCTGCACTTGTGAGAGCCGTGATCGCATCTACAGCCTGTCCGGCATCCATGATACTTTCATAATTGCCATAAAGTTCAGCAATATCCGCCGGTGATACCGGTTTTTCCTCTGTGGACTGCGAAGCAGCGACCATAGCGAAAGCCTGCTCAGGAGTAGCGCCGTTTTCCTCAAGACCGGTTACGCCGTCATAAGCGGAAACAGCACTCTGGAGCTGAGCGAGAGCAGCCTTTGCCTTGCCCTTGTCAACGTTTCCGTCTGTCATGAAAGCGCCGTCCTGTGTAGCCATGATCTGCTCAAGTCCGGCTCTCCATGTAGGGTAGTTCTTAGGCGATGTAAGATCGTTGATACCATCCTTCATCTGCTTTACGCCGGCTTTTCCTTCAGCCAGTGTCTTAGCGCCTTCGGCAAGCGCTTTCTGACCATCCGCGTAGTCCTGCTTACCCTTTTCGTATGCTGCATAGCCATCAGCGAGTGCCTGCTGGCCTTCAGCAAACTGTTCATAACCATCGGCAAGAGTCTGCTTACCATCGAGGTATGCCTGCTCGTTCTCCTGGAGAGTTGTAAGACCGTCACCCAACTTGTTGAGATTCTCAGTTGAGATCCTGTCCTGCTCTTCCCAGTAGCTCTTGGAGCCGAGAACGTCGGACACAGTCATTCCGCTGGTTACAAGTCCGATCAGCGCTACTACAGCAAGTATCGCGCTGAGCGTCTTCATACGTCCATTCATATTTGTTCCCTCTCTATAACAAGAATTACATATATAAACACTTAGTGATAGTTTGCTTGGGCGCGGCAAAACCGCAGCCCATAATGCTGAAACTATTTTACCATTTTCAGTATCCAAATGCATAATAAATGTTAAGATTTGGTATTGTTTTATGTACTAATTAGGGAACAATTTGTCAAAAAACAAAAAAAGAAAAAAGCGGCGACGTCCTAATTTCCCGGGAGGTCACCCTCCGAGTATCATCGGCGCTAAGGAGCTTAACTACTGTG
>SVDB01000045.1:5605-11681 GCA_015058065.1 Clostridiales bacterium | reverse complement strand
AGTCTTGCCGAGCTCGCGGCATATCGCTATGCACAGGTTGATGGTGGGGTTGTAGTCGCCCTTCTCTATGGCGCTTATGGTCTGCCTCGAGACCCCGATCAGATCTGCCAGCTGCTGCTGTGACAGATCCCTGGCAACGCGCGCTGATTTCATTTTAAGGTTTTTCATAAATTGCTCCTTTGCCTTTGGTCAGCTACCCTTAGTCAGCTCCCGGGTGTCACATGTCTTCTTCCGCTTCTTCGATTGCCGCCTTGCGCTGCTTCACGGAAAGCGATATCAGGATGATCGCGAACGCCAGGACGAAGAGCAGGGCACTGAACGGACCGAACGCGAGCTTGCCGTCTACAATGGCGCCGGATCTGAGACCGGAGAACGCAGATACCGCGTTGCAGACTACGATTACCCACATGACTGCGCGATATGTTCTGTAATCAGTACCGACTCCGAAGTATGAATCATTTTTGATGCAGTAGAGCGCGTATACCATGACTCCGGTCAGTATGATGAAGAACAGCGCGAGTTCCCTGGTAACAGGAAGTTTCGCAAAGGCACCTAAGCTCTCGGCCAGAAGATCGAGAGTGATCAGACCCAGAAGTGTAAAGGATGCATATTTGTAACCTCTTCCCCTGACGAGTTCCTGTCTCTCATCGAACTTTCCCTTCATTGTCTTCTTGCTGAACTTCCAGACAAGAGCGAATATTATAAGAGCGGTCACAATGCCGAATGCCAGACCTGCTGCGTAACTTGTACTCATTGTATCCTCCTTCCGGACGAAGTCCCTGTTCGTCCTTTACGAGGTCATAATACACCCGCGCTGGCATTTTGTCAAATATATTTGACAATAAATATAAAATATTTTTCATATTGCTTAAAATACCTGAAACATACCCGAGGCCGAGCGAGTGCGAAGGATATCGTAAGCGAATCATCATATAGAGGTCGTATAGATATCATATAGAAAAGACGGACCGCTTTGGGTCCGTCTCCCTTTCATCTTTTGCCGTACGCCTTTCAAGCAGGTATTATCCGGCTTTTGGTCAGTCATTGCCCGGTTTCTCAGGAGGTTCGCCGCTTGGTGGTGTACCTCCGGGACCGCCGCTGCCGTCCTCCGGTTTCTCAGGAGGTTCGCCGTTCGGAGGCATACCTCCGGGCCCGCCATTGCCATTTCCGCCGCTGCCGTCAGGCGCTCCGCTTCCGGAATCGCTTCCGGTGCTGATATCAAAAGCCTCGCCTGTCGAGGCGGATCCCGCTGTGTACTCCTTGCCGTCCACATACAGTTTGTGACCGTTCAGATCTATCGCGGATCCCTCGCCTACCGTGAGTCCCGAAACATATGAATCGCCTGTCAGTGTCCATGTGCTGCCGTCCTCGATCTCCACATAAACGTCTCCGCTCTGTCCGTCCGAATTGATCGCGCCTGTGAAGGACGACTTGTCCCTGAGATAGAGGTTCAGCGCCGAAACATCATCGACCACTATGTCGCCATTGATAGTCTGGGAGGACGCGTTCAGCTCTACCTTGCCTCCGTTCGAGCCTTCACTGCCCCATCCCGCGGCAGCGGCTCTCAGGAATACGCCATCCCCGTCTTCATTGGTGATATCCACTCCGCTGAGCGTGATGACTGTCGCGGTGTTGTTCACGAAGAAAACGTCCCCGTTCATGTTGACTATGCTGCCTCCGTTCGCCGTGAATGATGACGTTCCCTCGTCCGCGTCGCCCGACATCGACTGATAGATCATGACAGCCTGGTAGTATTCGGACTTGTCGCTGTTCTTGGTATTGTTATCGGCAATGAGGGTGTCATTGTTCAGCGTCACGGAATTCTTTCCCTCAACGACTATCCCCTGCGCTGCGGTCGATTCCATGTAAGCGTCGCTCACGGTTATGTCCGCGGTCGAGTATACGACAGGTGAGCCGGAGCCGTGTGTCACGTATTTGCCTTTAGTGACGGTGACAGTGCCTCCTCCCCGGTCAGATCTGATCGCCGCGGATGATCTGCCAGAAGTCTCGATCGTAAGGTTCTCAGCGTTCATCGTGCCGCCGCCGGTCGTCATAAGGCCGCCGGAGCAATCCCCCTGAGTCTCGATCACGGAGTTGCTGATGTTTACAGTCGTCCCTTCGCCGTACGAGAAAACAGCGTTGGCGTGTTTGCCGTCCGTCTCGATGAGCGAATCACTTATCGTAAGTGTCGCCCCTTCAGTCGCGAAGACCGCTGAATTCTCACCGTAAAAGTCCGCCTCGTCTCCGTCCGCGTCGCCCGTCTTGGTCACGCCGATGTTAGAGTATTCCGCCTCCTCACCGCTCACCTCGATCGCGTGTCCGCCGTCGGAATCGTCAGTAAAAGTCTCGTTGATCGTGATGTCCTCTTTTGTGAGGTAGTCAGCTGCCTCATCTGCGGTCTCTCCCGAGCACGCGCCGAGCCCCGCCATCAGCATCACGGCGAGCGTTCCCGCCATTAGTTTTTTGATCATGCCATTCCTTTTCATGTCAGGCACCTCCTTCCGTGCTTTGTTCTTACACGTGGATGATAGCGCCTGATTCTTAAATGAACTTAAAAAAGCCGGACTAAAGTCCGGCTGTGTATTTGAGCAATCCGCCCGCGAGCAGCATGTCTTTCTGCCTGTCCGCGAGTTCCATCCTGAGCGGGATCTCTATGTCAGGACCATCCTCAGCAGGACATCTCGCAATGATCCGCCCCTCTTTGAGTCCGGCGTGTATGTCAGCCAGTTCCAAAGCGTCACCCTGCTGTATCCTGTCGTAGTCCTTTTCGTCCTCGAAAATCAGCGGCAGTATACCGGCGTTCACGAGATTCGCGGCATGGATGCGCGCGAAGGACTTGGCGATCACGGCCTTGATGCCAAGATAGAGAGGAACCAGAGCGGCGTGCTCGCGCGATGAGCCCTGGCCGTAGTTCTGTCCGCCGATTATGATGCCAGGGGCCATCTCCTGAGCGCGCTTAGGGAATTCCGGATCTACTACCTCAAAGCAGAACTGCGAGAGGTAAGGGATATTCGATCTGTACGGAAGTATCCTTGAGCCTGCAGGCATTATGTGGTCAGTCGTGATGTTGTCGCCTGTCTTGAGTATGACACTCGCGTCTATCTTATCCGCCAGAGGTTCCGTCTCAGGGAAAGGCTTGATGTTAGGTCCCTTTATGACTTCAGCGTCCTTGGCTGCCTCTTCATCGAGAGGCGCTATGATGCCGCTGTCGTTTATCCTGAACTTTTCAGGCACATCATATATCGAAATATCCGCCTGCGGAGCGTCAGGTCCCGCCGGATCCGTGATGTATCCGGTAAGAGCGGATGCTGCGGCAGTCTCAGGCGATACCAGATAGACCTGTCCGTCCTTGGTACCGGAGCGGCCGAGGAAGTTGCGGTTGAAAGTCCGCAGCGACACTCCCGCGGAATTAGGCGAGAATCCCATACCGATGCATGGTCCGCAGGCGCACTCGAGCACCCTTGCTCCTGCATCGATGAGATCCGTCAGCGCTCCGCATTCAGCCAGCATCGAGAAAACCTGTCTCGAGCCGGGTGAAATGGAAAGGCTCACCGTGTCGGCGATCTTTTTGCCCTTCAGCATGGATGCCGCTCTGAGCATGTCGGTCAGCGAGGAGTTCGTGCACGAACCTATGCAGACCTGATCGACCCTGATGTCTGAGAGCTCGCTCAGCGGCTTAACATTGTCCGGGCTGTGCGGGCACGCTGCCAGAGGTCTCAGGGCTGAAAGATCGACGCTGATCACCTTGTCATATTCAGCGTCCGGATCGCTCGCGAGAGGTCTGAAATCCTCCGCGCGTCCCTGAGCCTCGAGGAAGGCTTTCGTAGCGGCGTCGCTCGGAAAGATGGATGTAGTCGCGCCAAGCTCTGCACCCATGTTGGTAATGGTGCAGCGCTCAGGCACGCTGAGCGTCTCCACGCCCGGCCCCGCGTATTCAACTATATATCCGACACCGCCTTTGACGCTCAGCTGCCTGAGGACGTCAAGAATGACGTCCTTGGCGCTTACCCCGCCAGTAAGACGTCCGGTCAGTTCTACCTTGATCATACCGGGCATCGGGATGCAGTACGCTCCGCCTCCCATGGCCACAGCGACGTCCATGCCCCCGGCACCCATCGCCAGCATGCCGAGGCCCCCGCCTGTCGGCGTGTGGGAGTCGGAGCCGATCAGCGTCTTGCCCGGTATCCCGAATCTCTCGTAATGCACCTGGTGGCAGATCCCGTTTCCGGGTCTCGAGTACCAGATGCCGTGCTTCGCGGCGACCGTCTGGATGTATCTGTGGTCATCCGCGTTCATGAAGCCCGACTGCAGAGTGTTGTGGTCGATGTACGCTACCGAGCGCTCCGTTTTCACCCTCGGGATCCCCATGGATTCGAATTCAAGATACGCCATCGTCCCGGTCGCGTCCTGAGTCAGCGTCTGATCGATCTTCAGACCGATCTCGCTGCCCCTGACCATCTCGCCGCTCAGCAGATGTTCCTTTATTATCTTTTGTGCTATCGTCATTCCCATGGTTTCGCTCCTTAGCCCTGCATCGTCATGAACTCATTGACCTTGTTGTGGATCTCGTCGGCGCCTATCTCAGCCACACGGCCCGAGGCGTACTCGGCATCGACCCAGTCTTTTATGAATATGACTACCGCGCTGTGCTTGTCGACCTGCTTGTCAGCCTTCAGGCCGTAGCTCGTATTGAGCCAGTGCGCGATGCCGGCGGCTCCGGAGCTCTGGCTGATATTGACCAGCGGCGGTCTCTTGAGGAATTTTTCCGTATCGAATATGTTGTATATCTCTTCGTTCTTGAGCAGTCCGTCCGCGTGTATGCCGGCCCTCGTCACGTTGAAGTTCGCTCCCGCGAAAGGCGTCTGCGGCGGCACCATGTATCCGACTTTCTGTTCATAGTATCTGGCAAGATCGGTGATGACCGTCGTATCCATGCCGTCCAGCGTTCCTTTGAGCTGAGCGTACTCGAAAACCATGGCTTCGAGCGGGATGTTGCCGGTCCTCTCTCCGATTCCGAAGAGGGTGCAGTTGACAGCTCCGCATCCGTAAAGCCACGCTGTGGCCGCGTTCGATACCGCCTTGTAGAAATCGTTGTGTCCGTGCCATTCGAGGCATTCGCTAGGCACTCCGGCGTATTCGTGGAGTCCGTAGATGATGCCCGCAACCGACCTTGGAAGCGCGACGCCCGGATAAGGCACGCCATAACCCATTGTGTCGCACACCCTGATCTTCGCAGGCATTTTGGCCTCTTTCGCCATTTCCTGTATCGCGCTCACGAACGGTACCACGAAGCCATAGAAATCCGCTCTCGTGATGTCCTCGAGATGGCAGCGCGGTACGATACCTGCCTCGAAAGCGTCGTGAACAACCGACAGATAATGATCCATCGCCTGCCTGCGTGTCATTCCGAGTTTATAGAAGATGTGGTAATCCGAGCAGCTCGTAAGAATTCCGGTCTCCTTTACGCCCATCTCCTTTACGATCCTGAAGTCCTCTTTCTTGGCCCTTATCCATGTGGTGATCTGAGGGAACTCAAGACCCAGGTCCTGGCAGGCTCTGATGGCTGCCTTGTCCCTGTCGGAGTAAGTGAAGAACTCTGTCTGCCTGATTATCCCATTAGGTCCGGAAAGTTTCGACAGCATAGTGAAAATGTCAGTGATCTGCTTTGTCGTATAAGGTTCCCTCGACTGCTGTCCGTCACGGAACGTTGAGTCGGTGATCAGCACCTGCTCAGGCATGCCGAAAGGGCTGGTCCTGAAATTGAAACCGACCTTAGGGACCTCGGTATATTCGAAAAACTCGCGCAGCAGATTAGGGTCCGGGATATCCTGGACCTCATAATGGTAGTTCTCCATCTCGAGCAGGTTGGTCCTCCCGTTCAGACGGGTCCTCCTTGTTACGCCTTCTTCTATTTCATTCATCATCCGCATGTGTGAGACCTCCGATGGCTCTCCGGCGGTGCGGGATCACTAAAAAAGCCCAACACCGCAAAAATGTATACATGTATTTTAAAGCCGCGCCACACCGCAAGTCAATCTCAAATTCCCTTATTTGCTTGTATTTTCAGCGGTTTATG
>SVDB01000045.1:1904-5505 GCA_015058065.1 Clostridiales bacterium | reverse complement strand
TCAGTCGCTGCTTTCACGAAATCGGACATGGAGTCAAGATCGAGCATCGGAGCCGAGCCCTTTGCTTTTCCCCTTACTGCCATGTAATTGACAAGGAAAGCTCCTGCCCCTACAGGTTTGAAACCGCAGTCTTCAGCGAGGCTGTTGAGTTCGAAAAGCGCGTTGCCGTATGACCTGCCGCCGTACGAGACCGCGGCGATAGTCAAAGCGTCATTGCCGGATATCTTTCGCAGAGCCCTGGCTGCCGGAAGAGGTATCTTTCCCACGTAAACAGGCATACCAATGACCACGACCGTTTCGTCGTCAACAGAGATGCTGTCCGGCTGTTCCCGTAAAAGATCGTGGAGCTCTACCGCCACATCTTCGGGGATACAGTCATTGAGAATGGCTCTTATTCTTTCCGCCAGACGGCCGGTCATTGCCGCCGCGCCGCCGACAGGACTGTAATATATGCCTGTGACTTTTCTGATCATACCTTCCGTCTCGATGCGCGTGGCATCGTTACCCGTCTCCCATACACGGAAATTGTAACATCACGCCACGTCTTTTATTAGTCGAATGTGTGAAGATTGGATGCAGCTGTCTTTTCCATTCTATTCTGTTTTTTCGACACTTCTGCACGCTGCATCCACTATCGCGCCTACATCGGCTATATCCGCCTCTCTTGTGAGGATCTCGAGTTCGTCTCCCGCCCTTAAGATGGTATTGCCGTCCGGTATTATCTCTATGCCTCCGCGGGTCACTGAAACTATCAATGTTCCGATCGGGAGTCCGAATTCAGACACGTGGGAGCCGTCCATGCGCGAACCGACATCGACTTCCGCGTCTATGACAGTCTTGCGGTCACGGAGAGACGCTCCACGTCCCGAGTATGAACGTCCCGACGGAGACTTCCCGAGGCTGCGTTCCAGAAGCTGCGTGTAGATAGGCTGCGCTCCGAGCGCTTCCGCCACCACATACGCTGTCAGCGATACCAGGACCAGAGGCAGCAGGGATGTGAAATCTCCCGTCATCTCAGTTATGAGGACCACTCCGGTCACGGGCGCCCGAACTATCGCTGCGAAATAGCCTGCCATGGCGATTATGACAAAGGCCGTGATATATTCCTGATCCATGCCCGCCAGACCGAGAAGCCTTGAGAACAGTCCTCCGGTGATCGCGCCGAGCACAAGGAGCGGCAGGAAAATGCCTCCAGGAGATCCGGAGCCGAAGCTGGCGGTCGAAAAAACAAACTTGATGAGAAGCAATACTATAAGACCTTTCAGCGCGTAGTCTCCGCGGCCGATGCTGTCTACAAGGAAGCTCCCGCTGCCGAGCGCGTCCGGATACACGAAGAAAAGGATGTACGCAGCCGCGAGCGCGACCAGCATCCTGCCTGCTCTCGCGAAGCGCTCCTCGGCTATGGAAGGATGGAAGCCATCCCTGATTATGCTTTCGCGTCTGGCTGTGACCCTGCATGCGAATGTGCCGAAGGCCTTGCCGAAGCGTTCAAAGCCATCCTGCATGAACGCGATCGTCCTGTTGTACAGCACCCCGAAAAGGCCGAGCGCGAGTCCGAGCAGGACTACTGCCCAATAGTATCTGAGGGGCAGTCCGTGTCCGTTCTCCAGAACGAACACGGGCGCGAGGCCGAGTATATTGGCCGTGACGAAATCTCCGGCAGCGGCCGCTGCCATCGTCGTCAGCAGAACTTCCGCGGAGAAATTGCGGTGCAGTTCTTCAAGGCTGAATATCGCTCCTGCCAGAGGAGCGCCGAATGCGGCCGAGAGGCCTGCTCCCGCTCCGCATGTTATGAGAAGCCGCTCCTCGGTGAGCAGGCGATGGCCGGACCTCGCGATGCCCTTGCCGACCATCGCGCCGAGCTGTATGCTCGGCCCCTCCCGGCCAAGAGCCAGTCCGCCTCCTATCGCCAGGGCGCATCCCGCCATCTTCCCGGCTATGACACGCCACCAGCACATGTCCTTCTGTCCCCTGAGTTCAGCTTCCACCTGCGGGATGCCCGATCCCGCGATATCCGGCTCCCATCCCAGCAGCAATGTGATGACCGCGGCGATAATGACCAGCACGAGAGCGCAAACAAGCGCCGGGCCCGCTCCGCCGCCTCGGACGTATTCTGCCAGCATGCCTCTGAGCTTGTCCGCTCCGCTCAGCATGAGCCTGAACACTGAAACGAGGGCCCCTGTGATAAGACCTATCAGGGCGCCCTCAGCTATAAGAACATATTTGAATTTTTTGCGCCGGTCGAGGTTCGCGACCACGGCCGATCCGCTGTTTTTTGCTTCCTTCATTTACTTACTTAGCGTGTTTTGCCTGACTGTAGACCGCCTGCTGTCCGGCTGCCTGCCTCTCGGCTTCTGCCCAGTAGTCTTTTCTCTCATGCTTATTCCTGTTGATGAAGACCATTACGGCGATCACGAGCAGCAGCACGAGCGAGGATCCTATGCTTCCTTCGACTCCGAAATCCACATTGTAGAACAGGCCGTTTCTGGCCGATGCCGCCTCAAGCCTGAATATGGAATACTCGGATACGATGCCGCTGTTAGGCAGGCCGAATATGATGTTCTGTGTATAATTCCATGCCGTATGGAACCAGAAGGCTACCCAGACGCCATCATAATAGTAAACAAACAGAGAGAAGATGATGGCCACCAGGAATATCTGCGAGCCGGCTATCATCGTGAATCCCGGATTGCCCATATGCATCGCCATGAAAATTACAGAGTTCACCAGGATCGCCACGAGAGGACTGCGGTATCTCCTTCTGAGTTTCTGGTAAAGGTAGACCCTGTCCGCGACCTCCTCAGAACTGGACTGAATGAATACGCATATGAGGAACGCGATCAGCAGCTTCCAGTTGAGCCCGTTATATGACAGCTTGATGTCGCCTGTAAGCCACGACATAAGGACGCAGAAGCCGTTCGTTCCGAATCCGAGACCGATGCCGAGAAGTATTCCTCCCAGATTGTTCAGTCTCTTATTAGGAGCTATCGCCTTCAGCATCGGACGGTTCCCCTTGAATATACCTGCCATCAGCAGAAAAGCGATCCACACACCGAAGGTGTACAGGTACATGCCCAGAAATGTCCCAACGCTGTCGCTGCCGCTCCATTTTATCAGTCTGGCGTCTACATCCAGACCGTTAAATACAGCGATCGCAATGATCTCTCCTATTATGACCAGCACCAGTGACAGCAGCGCGGCCAGGATGAAGAAATCTGAAGCTTTTCTGCATGGTCTCGTTATCTTGTTGATAAGATCACTCATGTTCAATACCCCTTAAAGAAATCCATAATAGTCAAAAGTCCGGGCCCGCCGGCCCGGACCTCTTTTTTCATCAGTTTCCGTACTCTTCAGCCCACTGGTTGAAGTAGTCGATCTGCATGGCCTTCTTGACTTCGCTGAGAGTCTGCTCGGCTGTCCTTCTGGCCTCGTCCGTTCCCTCAGTCAGAGCAGCTATGACTTCCTGAGGATGAGCCTCGAAGTAAGCTCTCCTCTCCCTGATCGGAGCAAGGAAGTCATTCAGCACCGCGAAGAGGAACTTCTTTACCTTCACATCGCCGAGTCCGCCTCTGCGGTAGTGAGCCTTCAGTTCATCGAGATC
>SVDB01000045.1:0-1804 GCA_015058065.1 Clostridiales bacterium | reverse complement strand
CATAGGCTCCTGGTCCTCGCCGACAGGCACGATGGTCGCCTTGAAGGCGGTGATATCGCTTGCCTGGCTGATAGGATATGTGAAGAATCCTACCGGAACGCTTTCGCCTTCGAAGCCTCTCATCTTGAGTTCTGCCTTAACGGTCGGGTTTCTCTGTACCCTGCTGACAGTCACGAGGTTCATGTAGTAAACGGTCAGTTCATGCAGCTGAGGCACCTCGGACTGGATGAACATGTAAGTCTTCTTAGGGTCAAGCCCCACCGATAAATAGTCCAGAGCTACCTGGAAGACGCTTTCTCTTACCTTCTGCGGATTATCGAAGTTATCGGTCAGCGCCTGCGCGTCGGCGATCATTACGAATACTTTATCGTAGCTCGGATCTTCCTGGAGTTCGAGTCTCTGTCTAAGCGATCCGACATAGTGTCCTATATGCAGTCTGCCTGTAGGGCGGTCGCCCGTAAGCATTATCTTTTTCTTCTTTTCAGCCATGTTGTCCTTCCTTTTTCTTTGTTTATACAAGTCAGTATCGTATCCAATGTTCAGCAGCTTACCTGCGCCATCGGTAGACCTGCTTTTCAGTCACGACCGCGTTGACCGGCACATCGTGTTCTTCGACCGGAAGCCCATCAGCCAGCACCTCTTCATAGCAGAGAGCCATCGTGAAGCAGTCCGGTCTGACCTTGCTCAGATATTTGTCGTAATAGCCCGCGCCGTGTCCAAGCCTGTTGCATTGCCTGTCGCAAGTGACACACGGCAGGATGATAATATCGATCTCCTGAGGCGGCACCGTTTCCGTACCGGCGGCAGGTTCAGGTATCCCGTAGGCTCCCGGCACAAGGTCGTCAAAACTTTTGATCACTCTTGCCTCCATGGCGTCGACGATGCCGGTCCTGTGACCCTCTTCATCAAGGTCGACGCAAAGCGGAAGGCATACCCTCTTGCCCCTCTCAAGAAGTTTGCTTATAAGCGCCAGAGTAGAAGGCTCGGTGCCCACAGAGCAGTATGCGAGGATTGTCTTCTCGGTCTTTTTGAGTCCCAGCAGACCGGTCCTTTTTTTCTCTTTCATCTCGGGGATGTTCAGGGCGTTGAGAGCGATGGCAGCCGAAGCGTCGCGGCGGTATTCCTCCGCAGTCGCCTCCAGCTTTTCACGCGTCTCGCGCCTGTATTCACTTTTCGTCTTCAGGTCTGTACTCATTTCTGTGTGCTGTATGCCGCCTTTGGGCTAAGCCGCGACCGGATTTCCGTCCGCGTCGCGCGGTGTCATTTTACTTATTATAGTCCTGCGGATGCGTTTCGTATAGAGTATCGACATCGTAACACCCGCGACTTCCGCGCACGGGAACGCCCACCATACCATATCAACGCCTCCGATCTTAGCGAAGATGAACGCGCAAGGTATTATTATGAGCAGCTGTCTTACGAGCGAGATGTTCATGCTGTAGACGCTCTTGCCCAGCGCCTGGAACGCGGCGCCTCTCATGATCGCGTATCCCGCGAACGGGAAGTTGAGCGAGATCGTGTGGAGGGCCACCACTCCCATGGAGACCATTTCAGGCGGAGCGTTGAACAGCGCCATAAGCTGCTCAGGGAAAAGCCAGAATATCAGCGTACCGACGGACATCAATCCTATGCCGTATCTTGCGCCGATGCTCATCGTCTTTTCGAGCCTGTCCCTTCTGTCCGCTCCGTAGTTGTACGCGATGATAGGCACCGAAGCGTTGTTCATTCCGAAGAGCGGCATGAATACAAAGCTCTGCAGCTTGAAATATACTCCGAAAGTCGTGACCGCCAGATCGGAGAACGC
>SVDB01000150.1 GCA_015058065.1 Clostridiales bacterium | reverse complement strand
TCTTTGTAAAATTTCATTGTATTCTCCTTGGTATGAATAAAGGGATATAAAAGCCGGATGCGAGCGTTGCGGAGAAGCCGCTAAGAACGCCCCGAGGAAACCGCAGGCGGTTGGCTAAGAACCAGACGTCGCAAGCGAAGCGCGTCGACGCAGTTCTCCAACCGGCAAGGTAACGAGGATGGCGTTCTCGGTGACGCAGCACAGCAAGCGGAGGCTTTTATATCCCTTATTTAATTGCTTTAGAAGAATCTTTCTACGAGCTCGCGGCTGTACTCAGCAGTTTCGTCCATGTCGCCGAACGCCATGATCTCACCTGCGTAGAAAGTATCGTACTTGCCCTGCATAGCCTCGACCTTGTCATACCAGCCGGCAGCGTAGTCTTCGCTGAAAACATGAGGGAAGTAGTAAACTGACCACTCGTTGATAACTTCCTTAGCAGGGTTGCCCATTGTCTTGAGGTCGTCCTGCACGGTCTGTCTTACTGTCTCATAAGGGATCTCTTCTGTATCTTTGTGCTTACGAAGCGCGTATGTAGTGATGACCTGATCGATCTCGTCTCTCCATCTTCTGTAATAAACCATCAGATGTCCGAGTCTTTCCTTTACCATGTTCTCGAATACATAGTAGCTGATCTCAGGATGATCCTCAGGCTTTGTGAGGACTGCCTGTACATCGTATCTCTCGTAATCGATCTTGCTGAAGAGTTCCTTCTCGTCTTCTCTGGCGTCGAAGTAATCGACCATACCGATCTGACCGTCATCTCTCTTGTTAGGGATGTACAGCGGAGCTGTAACGATGATCTTGTCATATTCTTCGACCTTGCCGTTTACTGTTACGTAAACCTTGCCTTTCTTACGCTCGACCTTGTCGATCGTGCAGTTCAGTCTTGCAGGGTTCTTGAGTTTGTCATTGAGGCATTCCCAGATGTACTGAGTTCCGTTCTGCCATGTCCACAGGTTGACCTTAACGAAGTTCATTGTGGTCTGGAAGTCAAGATACTTAAGAACGTATCCCGCAGGGATCTCATCGAAATAACCGTAACCGAACGAGGTATAAGGTCCGATCCACACGTCCTGAACAAGCTCAACGCCGTTCTTCTTGCAGAACTCATTGAACGGAAGCGCGAGGTCCTTGAGGTTAGGGTTCTCACCGCTTACAGGCTCACGCTCAGGTGTGCACGCGAATCCTTCGTAACGGCCTTCAGCGACTCCGCGGTGACCGTTGATGTCATATCCGTAGTACTTTGTCTCGAGCAGTTCACCGAACTCCTTGAGCTGCTTCTTCATCTTGAGAAGTCTAGGGATCTTGAGAATGTTTTTCTTTGGTTCGAACGGCTCGATAACTTTTCCGTTCTTGTTCTTGTAGTTACGGTTCAGCTTAGGACCGTCGTGAGTGATACCGCAGAATTCCTCTACATCATGAACGGCGTAGTATGAAGGAACTCCCATGATCGCTCCCATTTCATAGCGTCTGCCGTTGTACGTCGGCGACCAGCACTTTCCGCCTACGCGGTCAAGTCTTTCGAGGATCGTGTAATTCTCATAGCCCTTCTGCTCGAGATACATTCCCGCGGACAGTCCCGCAGGGCCGCCGCCTACGATGCATATTCTGGTTTTCTTATCCATTGTTAGAATTGCCTCCTTGTTTGTAACAACTTCTATCTGTTCTCCTGTTCACTTGTTTTTTCTTGTCAGCATTGAAAATGCTTTATTGCATAGAGAACTCAGCCCATTTATTATATAATCAAGTTAATTCATTATCAATGACATCAGACAAATTGGAAACCCTTTATGCTTAAAAAGTTTTCATCATTTGAAGAGCTCGTGGCGGATTTCCCGTCGCGCAGCGGTGTCGCGCTCAGATACGCTGACGAAGACGACGTCATCCATGATATCAGCTACGCTGATCTCGCCGGAATGATCATTTCCGAGATGCATCACGTCAAGGCGGAATGCAGCAATGTCGAAGTCCTTCTCGACGAAGGGACTCCTGATTCCCTGATCAGCATTTTCGCCCACGTCATGGCGGGGTGCGACATCATACTCGCCGATCCGATGGTCCCTGAAGAGTTCACCGAAAGGGCCGCTGCTGCCGCGACTGCTGCCAAGACCGCAAGAGAAGCCATGCGTGACGGGCAGGGCAGGGTTCTCGGAGCCAGAGGCGAGGGAGAACTTCTCTTCTTCACATCGGGCACTACGAGCCGCTCAAAAATCGTCAGACTGACATCGAAATCGTTCTGCACCAGCGCATGGAGCGGTCAGAGCATGCTTGCATGCGGCGAAGGCGACGTCATCCTTTCGGTGCTGCCGCTTTCACACGTCTTCGGCTTCGTCTGCTCTATGCTGTGGGGTCTCGCTTACGGCGCCACGATAGCTCTCGGAAGAGGCGTGCGGCACATGGTCGATGACACGCTCTTCTTCAGGCCTACCATACTCCCGGCGGTACCGACCCTTATGGGAGCGATGCTGAAATACGATACTATCAATCCTGAACTCAGGGTGGCTCTCATAGGCGCTGCTCCATGTACGCCTGAGGTAACCGCTGCTCTTAAAACGAAGGGAATAGATGTGTATCTCGGCTACGGCCTTACGGAAACATCGAGCGGCATAGCCATCACGCAGGATCTTGACGAGCCTGAAGC
>SVDB01000149.1 GCA_015058065.1 Clostridiales bacterium | reverse complement strand
TCAGATCCCGACTACCCGCTCCAGAAGAAGCGCCACAGCATGGAGTTCCTCAGGGAGATCGCTCACCTGAGACCGCGCAGCAATACATTCAGCGCGGTATTCAGAGTACGCAGCGTCGCGGCTTACGCGATACACAAGTTCTTCCAGGAAAAGAACTTCATCTACGTGCACTCGCCTGAGATCACATGCAGCGACGCTGAGGGCGCCGGCGAGATGTTCCAGGTGACCACGCTCGACCTCGATAACCTGCCTCGTGATGAACAAGGCAACATCGACTACAGCAAGGACTTTTTCGGCAAGAAGTCGAACCTGACAGTATCGGGTCAGCTCGAGGGCGAGATCATGGCACTCGCGTTCCGCAACATCTACACGTTCGGACCGACATTCCGCGCCGAGAACTCCAACACTGCCAGACACGCGTCTGAGTTCTGGATGATGGAGCCTGAGATGGCGTTCTGCGACATCAACGGCAACATGGATCTGGCCGAAGAGATGATCAAATACATCATCAGCTATGTTCTGGAGCACTGCCCTGAAGAGATGCAGTTCTTCAACAGCTTCATCGACAAGGGACTGCTCGAGAGACTCGACCACATCGTAAATTCGGACTTCGTCCGCATCACATACACTGAGGCGGTCGACATCCTGAAGAAGTCGGGCAAGAAGTTCGAATATCCGGTAGAGTGGGGACTCGAGCTCCAGACCGAGCACGAGCGCTACCTGACCGAAGAAGTCTTCAAAAAGCCGATGTTTGTCATCAACTATCCTAAGGACTGCAAGGCCTTCTACATGAGGCTCAACGATGACGGCAAGACGGTAGCGGCAATGGACATGCTGGTACCGGGAGTCGGCGAGATCATCGGCGGAAGCCAGAGAGAAGAGCGCTACGACGTCCTCGTTCAGAGGATCAAAGAGCTTGGCCTCGATGAGGATACTTACGACTGGTACCTCGATCTCAGAAGATACGGCGGCGTATTCCACTCCGGCTACGGGCTCGGATTCGACCGCATCCTCATGTACCTCACGGGCATGAGCAACATCAGAGACGTTCAGATGTTCCCGCGTACGCCGGGCAACGCCGAATTCTAAATTTTATAGAAGCGATCAGCAAAAGTGCCGCCCGGAGGCTGGGAGGCCGCCGGTACTTAACGATTGGCAAGCCGCAGGCGCAGACAGAGTTTAGTACCGCTGCGAGCCGGACTTGCGAGAGCAAGGCCGACGGAAGGCATTTTGCTGATAGAAATCAATAAAGTTATCTAAAGAAAGTCAAATACAACTACTTATCAGGAGGAACACATGAAAGGCTATAAGAGCGATAAGATCCGTAACATCGTGCTGCTCGGACACGGCAGCACAGGTAAGACCACCTTCCTTGAAGCAGGTCTGCTGAACACAAAGGTTATCAGCAGACTCGGAAAGGTAGAGTCGGGCAACACGGTATCCGACTACGAAAAGATGGAGATCGAAAAAGGATACACCATCAACCAGACACTCGTACCGGTAGAGTACAAGGGCACAAAGCTCAACTTCATCGACACACCGGGATTCTTCGATTTCGCGGGAGAAGCGAGAGCGGCTCTTTCGACAGGCGCTACAGCGATCATTATGGTCGATGCTTCATCCGGCATCCAGGTCGGTACAGAAAAGGCATGGGATCTCGTAAAGGAATTCAACTCGCCGACATTCTTCATCATCAACAAGATCGACAAGGACAACATCGACGTTGACGAAGTCATCTCCTCGATCCAGGACAAGTTCGGTTCCGCATGTGTTACTCTTGATGACAAGGACGCTCTCGACGAGGCGGTCGCTGCCGCTGACGAGGAACTCATGGAGAAGTTCTTCGAGGGAGAAGCTTTCACAGACGAAGAGTTCGCTCACGGTCTGGCGATGGGAATCCACAACGGAGACATCATGCCTGTACTCAAGATGAGCGCTCTTACAGGCGAAGGAGTCGACGAAGTCCTCGACGCTCTCTGCAAGTACGTTCCGAAGCCTGAGACAGTCGTGACCGAAGCCAAGGACGCTGACGGCAATGACATCGAGATCGCCTGCGACCCTGCCGGAGACCTCGTACTCTACATCTTCAAGACACTTGCTGACCCGTTCCTCGGAAAGATCTCGTACGCGAAGGTCGTATCCGGAACACTCAAGTCCGGCGCTGATGTTTACAACCCTCGTTCAGAGAAGGCTGAGAAGCTCGGTTCCGTATTCTTCGTAAGAGGCAAGAGCCAGGAAATGACAGACACAGTCGTAGCCGGCGACATGGTAGCTCTCGGTAAGCTCCAGAACACAAAGACAGGCGACACGCTCTGCCCGAAGGCAAAGCAGGTCACAGTAAAGCCGGCCGCGTTCCCGACACCTTGCTATTTCGTAGCTGTAGAGGCCGCGGACAAGAACGAAGACGAGAAGATGGCTCAGGGTCTTTCCAGACTCATGGAAGAGGATCCTACATTCGTTCTCGAGAGAAACGCTGAGACACATCAGACTCTGCTCGGCGGACAGGGCGACATCCAGCTCGGAATCATCCAGGCTAAGCTCAAGGACAGATACGGCGTCAGCGTAAACGTAGTTCCTCAGAAGATCGCTTACAGAGAGACCATCAAGGGCAACTCCGATGTTCAGGGTAAGCACAAGAAGCAGTCCGGCGG
>SVDB01000044.1:1752-11774 GCA_015058065.1 Clostridiales bacterium | reverse complement strand
GAAAAACAGATCCTTTCCAAGCTGGCTGAGTACGGTATCGGATCTATCGAAGAAGCAGAGCAGATCACAAAGGACGCCGGTCTTGATGTTTATCATATGATCGAGAACATCCAGCCTATCTGCTTCGAAAACGCGAAGTGGGCTTACACAGTAGGCGCTGCGATCGCCATCAAAAAGGGCTGCCGCAAGGCTGCTGACGCAGCTGCAGCGATCGGCGAAGGACTTCAGGCATTCTGCATCCCTGGTTCTGTTGCTGACCGCCGCAAGGTAGGTCTTGGACACGGAAACCTCGGCAAGATGCTCCTTGAAGAGGACACAGAGTGTTTCGCGTTCCTTGCGGGACACGAGTCATTCGCTGCTGCTGAGGGAGCTATAGGAATCGCTTCAAAGGCTAATAAAGTACGTCAGAAACCGCTCAGAGTAATCCTGAACGGCCTCGGTAAGGACGCCGCTCAGATCATTTCAAGGATCAACGGATTCACTTATGTTGAGACAGAATATGACTACTTCACCGGAGAACTCAAGGAAGTATTCAGAAAGTGCTACTCCAAGGATCCTGAAAGCCCGAGAGCAAAGGTCAACTGCTACGGCGCTAATGACGTACAGGAAGGCGTAGCTATTCTGTGGAAGGAGAACGTAGACGTTTCCATCACAGGCAACTCGACCAACCCTACAAGATTCCAGCACCCTGTAGCAGGCACATACAAGAAGGAGAGACTTGAAGCAGGCAAGAAGTACTTCTCGGTAGCTTCCGGCGGCGGCACAGGACGTACACTGCATCCTGACAACATGGCTGCGGGTCCTGCATCATACGGTATGACGGATACAATGGGACGTATGCATTCTGACGCTCAGTTTGCCGGTTCGTCTTCAGTACCTGCGCACGTAGAGATGATGGGTCTCATCGGTGCCGGCAACAACCCGATGGTCGGAATGACTGTATCTGTAGCGGTTTCCATCGAAGAAGCAGCTACAGCGGGCAAGTTCTAATTCATATTAATTGATAGGATCAAACAATACAGCCGGCGGGTATGACCGCCGGCTGTATTAGGAAAGAGGATATTAAAGTGGAAATAATCAGGGCGAGGCATTCAGGCTTCTGCTTCGGAGTGGACAGGGCAATAGAAATGGCTTTCAGTGAAGCCGAAAAACCGGAAAGAAGCGGCCGCTTATTTACGTGCGGCCATCTGATACACAACAAGGATGTCGTGAAACGGCTGGAATCGATGGGCGTGATGATGATCACTTCGCTCGATGAAGCTTCTGAAGGTGATACTGTTATCGTGAGATCGCACGGTGAACCGCGCGATTTCTACGAGAAAGCTGAGGCCATGGGAATAAAACTGATCGACACGACATGCGTGTTCGTAAAGAAGATCCATGACATCGTTTCGAAAGCACACGCGGAAGGTATCCCAGTCGTGGTGATCGGTGATAAGGAGCACCAGGAAGTCAGGGCGACTAACGGATGGTGCGGCTTCAGCGCGCATATAATCGGCAATAAGGAAGAAGCCGCAGAGGCTGTTAAAGAACTCAGCGGCTGCAGACCGATAATCGTGTGTCAGACGACAATAAAGCAGGAGCTCCTTGATGATGTTCTGAAAACTTTTGATGAAGCCGGACTCAGTTATGATATCCACAACACGATATGCAACGCGACCCGTGAGAGGCAGGAGAGCTGCGCTGAACTTGCGTCAAAAGTGGATGCAATGATAGTGATCGGAGACGAACAAAGTTCAAACTCCAGAAAGCTCTATGAGATTGCCAAAAAAAACAATAAAAACAGCATTTTTATTGAAAACTCAAATAATAATTTGTTGAATAGGTTGACAAAATATAATACAATAGGTTGCATAGCGGGCGCATCGACGCCCGAGTGGATTATCAAGGAGGTTATTTCCCACATGAGCGAAAATGTCAACAAAAGTATGGAACAGAATCCAATGATGGATTTCATGGATGACATTGAGAAGTCTTTACGTTTACCAAAGCCGGGTGACATCGTGGACGGCAAGATCGATCAGGTTATGAGCGATGCTGTCATCGTCAACATGGGCTGCAAAAAGGATGGTATCTTAAGATCAGACGAGGTCGCCCTTGAAGAAGGACAGACACTTGCGGATCTGTACAAGGTAGGGGACGAGATCAAGGCGAAGGTCATCAAGTCGGACGATGGAGAAGGCGGAATCATGCTTTCAACAAAGAGGCTTGTGGCTGTAGAGAACTATGCGGAACTCGAGGCAGCGATGGAAAACAGAGAGAACATCACTGTCACACTCACAAGAGCAGTAAACGGCGGTGTTATCGCTGCTTACAAAGAGATCACGGGCTTCATCCCTATGTCGCAGCTTTCCGACAGATATGTCGAAAACGCAGAAGAGTTCTTAGGTCAGACCTTCGACGTCAGAGTTATCAGAGTAGATACCAAGCGTAATAGAGCTGTATTCTCAAGAAAGGCCATATTGGTTGATGAGAAGCGCAAAGCTGTTGCTGAGATCTGGGAGAACCTGAACGTCGGCGATATCGTCGAAGGAAAGGTCATGAGATTCACAGACTACGGCGCATTTGTAGATATTGGCGGAGTTGACGGACTGCTTCACATTTCCGAGATCTCCTGGGGCAAGCTCAAACACCCTGAAGAAGTTCTCAAGATCGGTGACATCATCAATGTCAAGATCCTCTCTCTCAACGAAGAGAAGGGCAAGATCAGCCTCGGACTCAAGCAGACACAGCCTGAGCCTTGGACGCTGGTAGGTGAGAAGTATCAGGTCGGCGATGTTCTCGAAGGTAAGGTCGTACAGATCAAAGAGTACGGCGCATTCGTCGAACTCGAAGCAGGACTTGACGGACTCGTTCACATTTCAGAGATCGCGAACAAGAGAGTTGAGAACGTATTCGACGAGCTCAAGGTTGGCGAGATCGTGAACGTCAAGATCATGGAGATCGATCCGGACAAGAGAAGGATCAGTCTGAGCATCAAGGCTACTCTTCCTGCAGAGGAAGCCGCGGAGGAGCCTGCAGAGGCTGCTGAAGAGGCCGCAGAAGCAAAGGAAGAGGAATAGTCATCGTTCCTACATAAAGAAGACAGATAGCCGCATCCTTTCGGGTGCGGCTGTTTACTGAAAGCAAAAATGAAAAAAGAAGCTGAACTTTTAGAAAAGAATATAAGGGCGGTGGCGCTCGATCTTGACGGAACTACATTCGACAGCGCGGGTGATATATCCGGCAGGACAGTCGCGGCTCTCGAAGCCGCTGCAGCTCTTGGCACGCATATCGTAGTTTCGACCGGACGCTCATACGCGTCGCTGCCTCAGCATATCAAAGATGTTAAGGGCATAGAGTTCGCGATCACTTCCAATGGGGCACATGTCAACCTCATGGAAACAGGAGAGCATATATACAGCGACTATCTCGATCCCGGTGCTGTGGAAGAGATCGCTGTGCTTAAAGCGGAAACATGCGCTGACATAGAGGTTTTCGTTGACGGCACTGCTTACGTTGATGAGTCCTACTACAATGATGTCAAAGAGAACGGGTGCGAGTACAGGAACGCCGCCTACGTCCTCTGGAGCAGAAGACCCGTAAGTGATGTTACGGCTCTGATGCTTGAAAACAAGGAACGCATAGAGAACGTCAACTTTGTTTATCCTACACTCGAGATGCTGGCAGAAGCTAAGCCGAGAGTATGCGCGATAAAAAACGCTAGTGTGACATCATCATTCGCGAACAATCTGGAGGTAGGCGGACCGAATACAAGCAAGAAAACCGCTTTGATATGGCTGCTTGACAGGCTTGGGATAACTGCTGATGAACTCATGTGCTGCGGTGACGCGCCGAACGATATCGCGATGGTCGAACTGGCGGGGATCGGAGTAGCAGTAGCTAACGCGTGGGGAGGACTCAAGGACCACGCGGATTACATTACAGGCAGCAATGATGATGACGGTGTCGCGATGGCAATAGAAAAGTTTGTGATCAGGAAGTAAATGAGCGCTGAACAGCGAAGTGGCACAGAACTAATTATCGTTAATGATACGGGCGGCAAGGTATAGCGCTTAAGGCGAAGACCTTGCCGCTCTTTTGTTTTGAAAAAATACATAAGCATTTTTCCCACGCTTTTCAACATTATTTGACCTGGATCCGACATTTATTGACCGGTAATACAGAAACGCAATTTTGCTTGAAATTTCAATGGGTTGACGCACCATTTTCAGTTGATAGAATGTATCCGTGACAAACCGCTCGACCGATCAAACAGGAGGAAAATGAAAATGAGATACAGGAAAAATGTTGGAGATATCGGAGAGGATTTCGCTTCTCAGCTTCTTACAAATGCGGGGTACAACATACTTGAACGCAACTACCGTACAAAAGCGGGTGAGATCGACATAATCGCCACCAAAAACGGTGTGCTTCATTTCATAGAAGTAAAAACCAGGAACGGAGATCAGTACGGATATCCTTCTGAGGCTGTGGACGAGGCCAAACAAAAAAGAATAAAGAAAGCAGCTGAACAATATCTTCAGAACCGCAGACTGGCATGGCAGAATGTCTCAATTGATGTCTACGAGATAATGACAGACCTGATAGAAGGATGCATGTGAGGTGAGCCATGTACAGCAGGACAAGATCCGCGGTTTGCCTTGGCATGGAAGGCAGGGAAGTCTTTGTGGAAACTGATATTTCCCGCGGATTGCCCGGAATCGGAGTGGTCGGACTGGCGTCTACAATGGTCATGGAATCCAGGGAAAGAATAAAAAGCGCGATCATGAACTCCGGCTATGATTATCCAAAGGGCCGGATCACCGTTAATCTTACGCCGGCTAGTCTCCGGAAAAACTCCAGCTGCCTTGACCTGCCAATCGCGATAGGGATACTCGCCAGCGAGGGTGATATAAGGCTCAGAGTTGCGGAAGATTGGGGAATAATAGGCGAACTGGCATTGGATGGCAGGGTGCTTGGAGTAGAAGGAGCGCTTCCGATGATGCTGCATATGAAGGACAAGGGCCTCAAGGGAATCATTGTTCCTGAAGCGAACAGACTTGAGGCAGCTCTGGCAGGAGGCAACATTTTTGCTGTGAGCAGCCTTAGAGAATGCGCTAATCTTGTTTGCGCGGACCCTGACAAAGCAGCGTCAGATCCTGATATGAAAGTACTGCTCGCGAGTGCTGAGGATCTGCCTTCGGATTTTATTGATACAGCGATCTTCCCTGAAGATACAGTCACGGGAGACGCGGATTTTGCGGATATCATAGGACAGGAAAACGCAAAAAGAGCCGTTGTGATAGCTGCTGCCGGCCGGCATGGCCTCCTGATGGTAGGAAGCCCGGGCTGCGGAAAAACAATGATAGCGGGAAGGATGGCCGGGGTAATGCCTGCGATGACCGAACGCGAAATACTTGAAACAGCGATCGTGAGATCTGTAGCCGGCCGGGGCGATGACAGTGTTCGCTTTAAGAACATCAGACCATTCAGAGCTCCTCATCATACGATCGGAAGAGCCGGTCTGATCGGGGGAGGCATGTATCCGGTACCCGGAGAGATCACACTCGCCCATAATGGAGTCTTGTTTTTGGATGAGATCTGTGAATTCAACAAAGATACGATCGAATCGCTCAGGGTCCCTATCGAAGAGAAAAAGATCACTCATTTCCGGAAAGGTGAAGCGTATACATTTCCATGCAATTTTCAGATAGTCATGGCTGCCAATCCATGCCCATGCGGTTATCTTGGGGACAAGGATCGTGAGTGCACCTGCTCACAGGCTGATATCGACAGATACAGGAGAAAGCTCAGCGGACCGATACTGGACCGCATAGATATGCACATAAATATGGAGAAGGTCGCTTATGAAGATCTGTCAGAGGCAAAAAGAGGAATGACGACTGCGGAAATGAGAGCGCAGGTCAGCGGTGCGCTGGAATTCGCTAAGCGCAACGGTCGTGTCGGATTCAATTCCGATATGAAAGCGCATGATCTGGAAATGTATTGCAGCCTTGGACATAAAGAGAAAATATTCATGAACCGCGCGTATGACGCTTTTGCCATGTCACCAAGAGCATACAGCAGGACACTGAAGGTAGCGAGGACCATAGCAGATCTCGCGGAGAGCACACTGATCAGAACTGAGCATCTGGCAGAGGCGCTGAATTACAGACTGCAGGAGTAAGAGATGGATGGAATACAGGTAATTGATATCAAATCATCTGAATACCCGGCTAGATTAAGAGAAATACCGGGACCGCCCAAACAGCTTTACTGCAAAGGGGATATTTCTTTGCTGAATGTAAAATCGATAGGAGTAGTAGGAGCAAGAAAAAATACGGTCTACGGAAAGAACGTCGCGCTAATGATAGGAAAAAGGATCGCGGAAAGTGGTCTTGCGGTGACTTCCGGGCTGGCCATCGGGATCGACGCGTTCTCACACGAGGGGGCGCTTGAGGCGGACGGAAAGGTCATCGGAGTATTGGGAAGCGGGATCGAGCAGATGGGTCCGCGCAGAAATCGCGAACTGATGATGAGAGGCCTTGAAAAGGGGGGACTGGTGGTAAGCGAGTATGCTCCGGATGAACCCGCGTTCAAGGGATCTTTTCCATCGCGAAACAGGATAATCAGCGGGCTTTCCGAGGTCCTGGTAATAGTTGAGGCAGGCCTTAACAGCGGATCGCTCATTACAGCGAAACATGCCGCAGAGCAAGGCAGGACTGTATATGCCGTGCCCGGCAATATCAACAGCCAGTCAAGCATCGGAACAAATCTGCTGATCAGGGACGGGGCTATACCGCTTGTCATACTGGACGATCTGATCAGAGATGTTGGAGCTGATCCATGCAGAAAGCCTGAATCCGCGGCTGACATGGATACAGACGAGGAAATGATCTTCGAAGCTGTGAGCCTCAGGAGCGGAGCAACCACGAACGAAATAATAAGCGCTACCGGCTTCGAGCCTCAGAAGGTGAATTCGCTTCTGACTGTCATGGAGATCAAGGGGATAGTCGAGTCATACGCCGGACGCATTTATATATCACGATAAAAACACTTGTACTATACGGACCCTTTGTGCTAAAGTTTCAAATTGTAAAAAATCTACATTATATATAAAAAGGAGAAGTTAATGGCAGCTTCAAAAAAAGCGGCGAAGGCACCGGCTAAGACCAACAGGACACTGCTCGTTGTCGAGTCGCCGTCGAAGGCAAGAATAATAAGCAAATATCTGGGTTCAAAGTACAAAGTGATTGCGTCGGTAGGTCATGTAAGAGACCTTCCGAAGAGCAGGCTCGGCGTTGATGTCGAAAACAACTTTGAGCCTGAGTACATCAACATCAGAGGCAAGGGAGATACCATAAAGGAAATCAAGAAGGAAGCGGCAGCATCCTCGAAAGTGCTGCTCGCGACCGACCCCGACCGTGAAGGTGAGGCTATCTCGTGGCATCTCGCTCATCTGCTCGACATCGATCCGGACACTGAATGCCGTGTCATGTTCAATGAGATCAACAAGCAGACTGTACAGGAAGCGATCAAGGAGCCCAGAGCGATCGACAGCGGACTTGTCGACGCGCAGCAGGCAAGGCGTGTTCTTGACAGACTTGTAGGTTATCAGATCAGCCCGCTTCTTTGGAAGAAGGTCTCCTGGGGTCTGTCTGCCGGCAGAGTCCAGTCTGCCGCGCTTAAGCTGATCTGCGACAGAGAGCGCGAGATTCTGGATTTCATTCCAAAAGAATACTGGCGCATCGCGGCTGATTTCGGTGACGGTTTCATAGCTGAACTCAGCAAGATCGGCGGCAAGAAGGCGGTCGTGAACAACGGTGAAGAGGCTGACGCCATCGCGGAGGAACTCGATAAAGGCGAGTACATCGTGAGCTCTGTCAAGGAAGGCAAGAGGCAGACCAAGCCATACGCTCCGTTTACTACATCGAGTCTCCAGCAGGACGCTTCGATCAAACTTGGATTCCAGACAAGCAAGACTATGCAGATCGCGCAGCAGCTCTACGAGGGAGTCAATCTGAAGGGCATAGGAGCCAGAGGTCTGGTCACTTACATCAGGACCGATTCCGTCAGAGTTTCAGCTCAGGCGGTTGCCGCGGCAGCATCTTACATAAAGGACACGTTCGGAGAAGAGTATGTCGGAAATAATTACTTCTCGAACAAAAACAAAGCCATGCAGGATGCTCATGAGGCTATAAGACCATCTGATGTGACTCTCGAACCGGAGAAGATAAAGGATTCCCTGACTGCCGATCAGTTTAAACTTTATGAACTGATCTGGAAGAGGTTCGTGGCTTCGAGAATGGCAGCCGCAAAGTTCGACACCATGCAGGTCCTCATAAATAACGGCAGATATGAATTCAAGGCGAACGGTTCGATCATGACATTTGACGGCTGGCGCAAGGTTTACAAGACCGCGAATCCGGAAGGTGAAGTGAATATTCCTAAGCTTGCCGAGGGAGAGGTTCTCAGTCTCGAACAGCTGATCAAGGAGCAGAAGTTCACGCAGCCTCCTGCAAGATATACCGAAGCAGGCCTAGTTAAAGAGATGGAGGAGAAGAACATCGGAAGGCCAAGCACATATGCCTCCATTATCTCTGTCCTGGTCAACAGGAAATACATAAAAAGAGCAAAGAAGGCCCTTGAGCCTACCAAACTCGGATTTGACGTCATCGGCATCCTGCAGCAATACTTCACGGACATAGTCGATGTAAAATTCACCGGCGAGATGGAAGACAATCTCGACAGTGTCGAACTCGGTGAAAAAGACTGGAAGTCTGTCATCGCCGATTTCTACAAAGGCTTCAGCGAAGAACTCAAGGTCGCAGATAATGAAGTGGAGCGCATCGAGAAAGAAGTGGTACTGTCCGATGAGGTCTGCGACATCTGCGGAAAGCCTATGGCGATCAAAGAGGGAAGATTTGGAAAATTCCTGGCATGCACGGGTTACCCGGAATGCAAGAACACAAAGCCGATAGTAAAGTCAACTGGCGTCAAATGCCCGAAATGCGGAAAGGACATCATAGAGAAAAAGGGAAGAAAGAGCGGCAAGAAGTTCTACGGATGCAGCGGATATCCTGAATGCGACGTGGTCTATTGGGACAAGCCGACAGGAGAGATGTGCCCGGACTGCGGCTCGATGCTGGTCAAGACAAAAGGCAAAAACGGTACTGTCAAGTGCTCGAATCCTGAGTGCAAATACAAGGAGAAAAAGAAATGATCCAGTTCCATGCAACAACGATATGCGCGGTCAGAAGACCTAACGGCGACATCGCGATCGGCGGTGACGGCCAGGTAACGATGGGCGAAACGACCATCATGAAGAACGGCGCGAAAAAAGTAAAAAAGATCTATAAGGACAGGGTGCTGACTGGTTTTGCCGGCTCGGTCGCTGACGCGTTCTCGCTTACGGAAAAATTTGAAAACAAGCTCGGAGAGCACGCCGGCAATCTGAAGAGAGCAGCTGTGGATCTCGCTCAGTACTGGAGATCCGATAAGGCGATGAGAAGCCTTGAAGCGCTGATGATAGTCGCTGACGAAGAAGATCTGCTGGTCATCTCCGGAAACGGTGAGGTCATCTCTCCGGATAAGGATGTCGTGGCGATAGGATCAGGCGGCAACTACGCTTATTCTGCTGCGGTAGCTCTTTTCGAGAACACGGATCTTGACGCTGAGACCATCGTCAGGAAGTCTCTTGAGATCGCTTCCAACATCTGTGTTTACACAAACAACAACATTACGGTCGAAAAACTTTAGGAGGGTGACATGGCAGACAACATAAAGAACATGACTCCGAAGCAGATCGTGGCCGAACTGGATAAATACATCATCGGTCAGGATGAAGCAAAGAAGTACGTGGCTATTGCTCTCAGGAACCGCTACAGAAGAAGCAGGCTCTCTGAGGAGATGAGGGAAGAGGTCACTCCTAAAAACATACTTATGATGGGACCTACCGGAGTTGGTAAGACAGAGATCGCGCGCAGGCTCGCGAAGCTGATGGACGCGCCTTTCGTTAAGGTCGAAGCCACAAAGTTCAC
>SVDB01000044.1:0-1652 GCA_015058065.1 Clostridiales bacterium | reverse complement strand
GAAGATCAGATCATTGAGATCGAAGTCGACGACGTTCCTAAGACAAATCAGCTTGATAACCAGAATGAGGGCATGATAGCGATCGGGAACATCTTCGACAGCATGATGCCTAAAAAGACTAAAAAGAAGAAGTGCAAGGTCAGCGACGCAAGGCGCATTCTTAGAGATCAGGAAGCGCAGAAGCTCATCGACATGGATCAGGTGACCGATGAGGCTCTGGAAAACGCTGAACAGAACGGCATCATTTTCATCGACGAGATCGACAAGATCGCTTCTGGCAGCGGCATGCGTTTCGGCGCGGACGTATCCAGGGAAGGCGTACAGAGAGACATCCTGCCTATAGTTGAAGGCAGTGTGGTAAACACAAAGTATGGCCCGGTAAAGACCGATCACATGCTGTTTATCGGAGCCGGAGCTTTCCATGTCTCTAAGCCGAGCGATCTGATACCGGAGCTTCAGGGAAGATTCCCGATCAATGTTGAGCTCAGCAATCTTGACAAGGAAGATTTCAGAAAGATCCTTACCGTGCCTGAGAACGCGGTGACCAAACAGCAGAAGGCTCTTCTCGAGACAGAAGGCGTCCATGTGGAATTTACTGAGGACGCGATAGATGAGATAGCGAACCTCGCTTATCTCATGAACGAAGAGACCGAGAACATCGGCGCCAGAAGGCTGCATACGATACTCGAGATACTGCTCGAAGACGTATCGTACAACCTCCCTGATCCTGAGATACAGGAAGTCAATATAGACAGGGCTTATGTGCTCGATAAACTCGGCGAGAAGATCAAAGAAGTCGACGTTGATAAATATATCCTTTAATTACTGAAAGGCCCTCAGATGCAGATTTACAGATCCGTATACGGCTGCGGAGAAGCGGAGTATACTGTCGAGAGATCACGTTTCATCACTCACGTCTCCCCGGCGGAAACGCCGGAGGAGGCGAGGGCTTTCATTGCGGGCATCAAAGAGAAGTATAAGGATGCCACACACAATGTACCCGCGTTCGTATGCGGAGCAGGAAGCGAGCATCAGTGGGCAAGTGATGACGGGGAACCGCAGGGCACATCAGGGATGCCTGTTCTGAGGCTTTTAACGGGCGAGGGGCTGACGAATGTCGCCATTGTGATAACCAGATACTTCGGAGGGATAAAACTCGGCACAGGCGGTCTGGCGAGGGCGTACACCCATGCCGCATCCCTTGGTATAGAGAGTGCCGGGATCTGTGAGGTCAGAGAAAGCGCTCTGCTCAGTTACTCTTTCGATTATCAGTATCTGAGCAAACTGCAGAGTATGGCCGAAGATGGAAGATTCGAGATGGACGGACTGGAGTATACCGATACGGTGAGCGCAGTGATAAAATGTCCTTCGGAAAACCGTGAAGCGGTCAAATCAGCGGTTTCAGATCTCACCTCAGGAAGAGCGGTTTTGAAGAGTGAGACCTCCGCTCCATGCAGATATTTGCTGCAGAAAATAGACTGAAAAAATAGTCAAAATAGTATTTGACACGATTAACCAATCGTGCTAATATAATCAAGCGTCTGAAAACAAATCAGACGAAGCACCATCTCATACATACTATTGGGCCGGGTAGTTCAGCTGGTTAGAATGCCAGCCTGTCACGCTGGAGGTCGACGGTTCGAGCCCGTTCC
>SVDB01000148.1 GCA_015058065.1 Clostridiales bacterium | reverse complement strand
GGAGGCAGGCTGCCTGACGGCGACCTGTCAGCCTTGACATCTTTTTTCAGTTCGCGGGCGACTATCTTGGCGGTCGTTCCGCCGCAGACTATGACGCGCCCGTCAAAGTTCCGTATCATTTCGCCGAGCTGCCTGTCGGATTCACGGCTCCTTGGAGCGCCGGTGACCAGCATGACACGGTCAGGCTTCCTTACGGACATCACGGCGCAGGTTATGTCGTCATTGGCCTTGTAGCCGTCGCGCTTGTACGCCTCGGTGACTATTGCCCTCGCGAGATCGCGGGAGTTGATATGCGGATCCTTACGCAGCTGGTCGTGTATGAAATCGCGGACGTTTGATGTTCCCCATTCCCCGAGCCGAGGCTTGACGGATGGCAGGACCTCAGTATCGGTACCCGGAAGAGCTCCCAGTCCTACTCCTGCCTGAGCGACTCCGTCGCTGAAGAAAATGAGTCTGTCGCCCATCTTCATGTCAAAAGACGATGTGTGGACGATCTCTTCCTTTATAGCGCTCTTGCGGCGCAGCTTCGTTGAGGTGCGGCTCCAGGCGACCGGCTCAGTATCCGAAAACCTCAGGCTTTCAGGATTATCATACTCGACAAGTTCAACATTGATGAATGACTTGTCGTCTGAAAAAGCGACCTTCGCTATCGTAAATGTCGAATAGCTTATGCCCTTGTCCCTGTCTACCGGAAGGGTGTCCATTATTATCTCTGCCGAGTGCGACAGATCGATGGGGGAGAAGGACAGCTTATTTGCCATATGAGAAGTCAGTGTCGCCAGGACGCTGGCCTTTACACCGCTCCCAAGGCCATCCGACAAGGTTGCCGTGATGACATTCGAACCGGGACTCCTGTCCAGCAGGAACACGTCGCCGCCTATCTTCTGGCCGTTCTTATAGATCTGCGAATAATCGATGTCGATACAGATGTCGTTCATCATTGTTCAGCACCGCCTTCATCTTCTACCAGATCGCTGCTTCCGCGGCTTTCCGCTCCGATGTTGAATTCTTCGATGATCGAGTTGAGCACCAGCTCAGTCTCAGCCGCGTTTTCTCCGAGCAGGGACGCGATCTGCTGTACCGTGCTGAGGGATTTCATTATGACGTTTTCGGCCTTTTCCACAACAGCTTCTCTTCTGACGACAGGAGTCGTTATATCTTCGAACATAGCGCCGAGCATAGCCTTGTTTTCAACAGTGAAGAAGGTGATGCGCATGATCTTGCCGTCATGTTTGAACCTGTATTGCTGAGGTCTGCTCATGAAGAACTGTTCGCGGAACTTTTCCGCGAACGGCACGAATACCGATACCGGGGTGCCGCGGAAAGAACGCAATCCCTCAGGATCGAGGAATTCATCAGGATAATCCTCGAATATCTTTATGAAACGCTTGTTGCATTCAACTATATTGAGTTCGTTATCGACTATGACTACTCCGTTAGGGATGGTCGAAAGAAGCATGTCGACCTTGCTCTCGGCGTCCTTGCGCATCTTGGTGACGCACATCTCGGTCTCCGCGAGTCCGTCAAGCATGGCGCGGGCCATGTCGCGGCATGTAGGATATCCGCAGCCTCCGCAGTTCAGTTCGTCTTCAGGAGTTGTCTTGCCGAGTTTCGCGAGAGCTTCGGTGATCTCTTCGTCAGTATGTTTAGCGCCTGTCACAGCCGCGACATCAGGGGCTGCGGCTCCGAGTATGCCGTATCCTTTTTCATAGACTTCGCGGGCGAATTCTTCATCGCCTTCGAAAATGTCAGGTTCGCTCATACGGCTCAGAACGTGTGAACAAACGGCTTTTTTACGAATAACAGCTGAATCATCATGCGAGGTACCCGGCCCGTTTATGCATCCGCCGTCACAGTTGAGCGCTTCGAGGAAGTCATTGGTATGAGTTCCGCTCAAAGATGACATGACGCGGGGAACGCCCGAAACTGAAAGAGCGGTCTGCTCAATGAATTTGTTCTGCCAGAGTCTTGATGTTTCGATCTGGCCGTTCTCGATAGGATATATGGCTGCCTTGCCAGCCTTTGCCGGAACAAAATCGATATCGATGCCCGTATCCATGTTGGCGAGGTCGATGTTCTCTTCTTCGAACCACTGCCTGACCTCCCTGAAGGTAAGCGCGATATCCGGATATCCCGGATGCTCGTCAGCTTCGACTTTCTTCGCGACGCATGGACCGATGAATACTATTACGATGTCATTGCCGTATAACTTGCGAAGATATGCGCTGTGCGTCTGCAGAGGGCTCGGTACCGGCGCCAGAGCGTCGATGCTTTCAGGGAAGTATTTCCTTACCAGCTGCACGACCGAAGGGCAGGCTGTCGATATGAAAGGAGCCTCTCCATGATCATCCATGTACATGTCGAGCGCCTGAGAAACAAGAGCCGCGCCGATGGCGGTCTCGGAGACCGCGTGGAAGCCCAGCTTATAAAGAGCTCTTACGAAGTTGTCTTCGTATCCCCTGAATTCCGAAACGTAGGACGGCGCCAGCGAGACGATCACTTTACGCTTCGAAAGGAACGCCATCATGACTCTGTCCGTGTCGTTTCTTATCACTTTTACTGAGTTAGGACATTCATTTACGCATGTCCCGCAGAAGGTGCAGCGGTCATAGATTATCTCGGCGTGAGCGTCCTTGATCTGTATCGCCTTTACCGGGCAGTGCCTGACGCAGCGGTAGCAGTCGCGGCAGTTGCTTATTTC
>SVDB01000147.1 GCA_015058065.1 Clostridiales bacterium | reverse complement strand
GATCAAAGACGATATAACTTATTGAAAGGAGGCTGTCGTAATGAATGCTGATTTGCGCGGACAACAGGATCTGCTGCTAGAGATCATAAGGATCATGAATGATTACAGCGATCAGATAAAGGGTAAGGGCAGTTACTTTTATGCTTTCAATCCGTCTTTGAACCCTGACAGGGAATCGTACATCAGGAACATAATACTGATCGATACGATCTATGATGTCCTGAATGAGTACAACATCAATATCAAGAGTCAGGGATATACGTTCATCAAGGATGCAATCTGCATAATCGTTGACAAGAAATGCCTTGACGTAAGCCTTGCAAAAGAGATATATCTTCTCATTGCCAAAAAATACAATGTCAAAGGCATAAACACTATAGAACACAGCATCCGCAACGCACTTAAAGCGGCTTACAGGAAGTATCCCGAACGCTTCTCCGCTAAGCCGACCAACAAGACTTTTATTCTGACAGCAGCGCAGGAGGTGAGCAGCAGACTGAGCAAAGAGCTTTGCGCGTGATTGAAACGCGGGCGTTTTCATGTTAGCATTTACTCTGTATAAGAACAGGGCGAAAGGACATGAAATAATTATGGAAAAAAGAAAGATCGACAGGATAAACGAACTGGCTCATAAGTCAAAGGAAGAAGGCCTTACTGACATCGAGAAAGAAGAACAGAGGCTCCTAAGACAGGAATTCCTTGCTGAGATCCGCGCGGACTTCAAGGCGACTCTTGAATCCATTGAATTTGTTGAAGAAACAGAGCAAACAATGGATGAATTCCGCAGCTGAAAGTGCTATAATTATTGGGAATTTTTCGGACAAGGAGATTATTATGAAAAACCTCGGTGTAAACGAAATCAGAGATATGTTCAGGGATTTCTTCGTGAGTAAGGACCACTATCCGGGCGGTTCATCATCGCTGATCCCTCGCAATGATAAGAGCCTTCTGATCATCAACTCAGGAATGGCGCCTCTTAAACCATATTTCGCGGGTACGGAGACTCCTCCTAAAAAGAGGATGACCACATGCCAGAAGTGCATCAGAACAAATGACATAGAAAATGTCGGAAAGACCGCGCGTCACGGCACATTCTTTGAAATGCTCGGCAACTTCAGCTTTGGTGATTATTTCAAGAAAGAATCACTGCAGTGGGGATGGGAATTCTGCACGGAATGGCTAGAGATGCCTAAGGATAAGCTCTGGGCAACCATTTACGAGAATGATGATGAAGCATTTGAGATCTGGCGCGACATCATAGGAATGCCTGAAGAAAGGATCGTCAGACTCGGAAAGGACGACAACTTCTGGGAGATCGGACTCGGACCATGCGGACCATGCTCTGAGATCTACTATGACAGAGGTCCTGAATGGGGATGCGGAAAGCCTGACTGCAAACCGGGCTGCGACTGCGACAGATATCTCGAGTTCTGGAACCACGTATTCACTCAGTTTGACAGACAGGAAGACGGCTCATACCCAAGACTGGCGCATCCTAATATCGATACCGGAATGGGTCTTGAGAGACTGGCTTGCATCCTTCAGGATGTTGATTCCATCTTCGACGTTGATACGGTCAAATACATCAGAGACGCGGTCTGCGAAATGGCCGGCGTTGAATATATGGCAGGCAACCACAGCGTTGATGTCAGCGTAAGGATCATCACAGACCATCTGAGATCAATGACGTTCATGATAGGAGACGGCATACTGCCAAGCAATGAGGGCAGAGGCTATATTCTCAAGAGGATCATCAGAAGAGCCGCGAGACATTGCAAGCTTTTGGGGATCACTCAGCAGAATCCGCTCGTTGAGCTTGCTGAAAGCGTAGTAAAGACATCCGGCGGCGCGTATCCTGAACTCGTCGAGAAGCATGATTACATCATGAAGATCATAAAGATCGAAGAAGACAACTTCGCCAAGACCCTCGACAGAGGGATCGAGATCCTCGACGGTTATATGGCTGACATGGACGCTTCCGGTTCGACGGTCCTCGCCGGAGACCTCGCGTTCAAGCTTTACGATACTTATGGATTCCCTCTGGAAGTCACGCAGGAGATCCTCGAAGAAAAGGGCAAGACTGTCGATGTAGACGGTTTCACCGAAAACATGAACGCCCAGAAGGAACTCGCCAGAGCGAACCAGAGAGATACGGAAGGCGATGCCTGGAGAGACGCTTCGGAATACAGCCATTTAGAGCCTACAAAGTTCCTCGGATATACTGAAGAGAAGGCTGACTCCAAAGTCCTCTATGTCGGAGACTTCGATGAGAACCGCAAGTTCATCATTTTCGAATCGACTCCGTTCTATGCTACAAGCGGCGGACAGATCTTCGATACCGGTATCGTCAGGCACGGCGATCACGTACTGAGTGTCGTTGAAGTAGTTAAGGAAAACGGCATTTTCCTCCACGTTGTAGACCCGCAGGATACCGGCTTCGCGATGCGCATAAAGGCCGGCGATGAAGTCAGACTCGAGATCGATTCCATAAGAAGACATCAGATCGCGAGAGGCCACTCGGCTACTCACCTTATGCAGCAGGCTCTCAGGGATGTTCTTGGCGATCATGTCATGCAGGCAGGCTCGTATGTTGACGACAACTACCTGAGATTCGACTTCAACCACTTCCAGCCTATGACAGCTGAGGAGATCCGCAAGGTCGAAGAGATCGTCAACGAGAAAGTCGATGAGTATCTTCCGATCAAGATGGAAGAAATG
>SVDB01000146.1 GCA_015058065.1 Clostridiales bacterium | reverse complement strand
CCGCGTTCGGGTCGAAGATCTCGAACGGCTTGCCGTCAGGGATAGGCTCGTCTCTGAGCATGATGACGTCGGCCAGCGCCTTGCCGTGATCGTTGCCGTAGAATCTGACAACCTTCTTGAATCCCGGGTTGGTGATCTTCTCGACGTTCTCGGAGATCTTCATCTTAGGCACCAGTTTGCCGTCCTTCCAGATGCCCGACAGCTTGTAAACGCCGCCGAAGACAGGTTCCGATCTCGCGGTGATGAGTCTCTCGCCTACGCCGAACGAATCGATCTTGGCGCCCTCGAGGATGACGTCTCTGATGATGTACTCATCGAGCGAGTTGCTGATGACGATCTTGCAGTCCGTGAGCCCTTCAGCGTCGAGCACCTTGCGGCACTCTCTTGTCAGGTACGTGATGTCGCCGGAGTCGATACGCACTCCCATCTTTTCTGGCTTGAGTTCCTTGAACACCTTGATGGCGTTAGGAAGTCCCGACTTGAGCACGTTGTATGTATCGATCAGCAGGGTCGCGTTCTGCGGATAGAGTTCGGTGTACTTGTAGAACGCTTCGTACTCTGAATCGAAGCTCTGTACCCAGCTGTGAGCCATGGTACCGAGAGCGGGAACGTGATGGTTTCTGTCGGCGATCGTGCACGCGGTACCTACGCAGCCCGCGATGTATGATGCTCTGGCGCCGTAGACCGCAGCGTCAGCTCCGTGCGCGCGCCTTGTGCCGAATTCCATGACAGGTCTGCCCTGGGCGGATCTGACGATACGGTTGGACTTTGTCGCGACCAGACTCTGATGGTTGAACTGCATCAGGATGAATGTCTCGACGAACTGAGCCTGGATCAGCGGTCCCTTGACTATCATGACAGGTTCGTGCGGGAATATAGGGTAGCCTTCAGGCACAGCCCAAACATCGCACGTGAACTTGAAGTCTCTGAGGAACTGAAGGAATTCTTCGCTGAAGCAGTTCTTGCTTCTGAGGTAGTCAGTGTCCTCTTCGGTGAAGCTGAGGCGCTTCATGTATGCGATGATCTGCTCGAGACCGGCCATGATTGCGAAACCGCCGCCGTCAGGTACACGCCTGAAGAAAACGTCGAAGCACGCTTCGGCGTCTTTGATATCGGAATTGAAATATCCGTTCGCCATCGTGATCTCGTAGAAATCAGTAAGCATCGTAAGATTATAGTCGTTAAGCATTTGCTCTCCTTTGCTGCCATGAGGCTGTTACACATAAGGATGCCGGGCCTTTACGCGGCTTTTGTTACGTGTTAAGTATACTGTCAGAACAGCGTATTTGCAATGTATCAATGTTGAGCGAGCCGCCCGCTCGTGATAGAATTATCAGCGTAATATAACTTGTTGGAGCGTCGGAGGAACATGCGGGAGATTATCATAACAGCAAACGATTCAGGGCGCAGGCTCGACCGCTTTCTGCGGAAATATCTGCCCGGAGCTTCTCTGGGAGAGGTGTACCGTATCATCCGCAAGGATGTGAAAGTGGACTCGAAGCGCAGACCGGAATCGTACATACTGAATGAAGGCGAAACTCTGGCGCTTTACCTGACGGACGAAGAGATGAGGCGCTTCGGCGCGGCGGATGCCGCGCGGGCGGGCGGCGGCCCGCCGTCCCGCAGCGGCGCCAACAGCAGCGGATGCCGCAGGCGGGCGAAGCGCACCTTCGGCATCGTCTACGAAGATGAAAACGTGCTGATGGCAAACAAGCCTTTCGGGCTCCTGACCCATGGCGACTCGCGCGAAAAGAAGGACCACCTTGCCAATCAGGTGAAGGATTACCTGATCGAGACCGGCGCCTTCGACCCGCGCAATGAAAGAGTCTTCACGCCGGCGCCGGTCAACAGGCTCGACCGCAACACCACCGGGGTCGTACTGTTCGGCAAGACTTCAGAAGCCATGCGCGAACTCAACCGAATGATACGCGAAGACGAGATCCGCAAGTTCTACATGACAATAGCCTGCGGAACCATCACGAAAGACCTTCACCTCAGCGGCTCCCTTGTAAAGGATGAAGCGGCCAACAAGGTGAAGATCCTCGATGAAACCGCTGACGGCAAAGAGATCGAGACCATCGTCAGGCCGCTCGAGATACTAAGCTTCGGCGACGGTCTCAAAGCGACACTCTGCGAGGTGGAGCTCGTGACCGGCAGGTCGCACCAGATAAGGGCACACCTGGCAAGCGTCGGGCATCCGCTCATCGGAGACAGCAAGTACGCTACCCGCGGCGCGTCCGCGGTAAACCGCTATGTCAGCGAGCGCTTCGGGCTCACCACCCAGCTCCTGCACGCTGACCGGATCGAATTCCTCGATCCCGCCGCGGATTCAGAAACCCTCGGCTATCTTGCCGAAAGAGCCTTTGACGCGTCCGTGCCGCCGAGGTTCGAAGAAATACTTCGCGGACTCAGAAACAAATAAGAAGAACAAGCAAAATGAGATCTGACAGATATAAGAAGAGCAACGAAAAAACGGGAATGAGCGAAGAAGACCGCAAGGACTTCTGGAGCGGAGCGTCTAACGACAAGCACGCCGATGACGAAGAGCCGGAAGAATCTGCAGGAAGCTTTCTGAAAAGCCTGCTGATCGACATCATAATCGCGGTGCTCCTCGCGTCCGCGGTCCTCTACTTCGTAAGACCTACGATAGTGAGACAATCCTCGATGGAGGACACCCTTTACGAAAACGACTACCTTATCATGTACAGGCAGGCGTACCGCAGCAACGATCCGGAGCGCGGTGACATAATCGTGTT
>SVDB01000043.1:4643-12083 GCA_015058065.1 Clostridiales bacterium | reverse complement strand
GATGATAAAACAGAACATGTAGCGGATGAAAACTGGAGGGAAGCGATATTCCAGACCTATAAGGAGATCGGTAATACATCGGTATTCTATACAGACGGCGAAGTCACAGAAGATGACGTCTTTGAAGCCCTTGCTTATGACACCAGATACTGGACAGGAGAGCACGGGGTCTTCCTTAAAAGCTACAGCATCGATCAGGAAATAGAATCTAACGGAGTGATCGCGTGGGAAGTCGGTCTTTGGTATTCAAGAGAGAAAAATGAGATCCAGGTAATGAAAGATGACACATCGGACAAAGAGGATCTCGAGGCCAGCATGCTCGACTACAGCGGACTGTCGGATTATGAAAAAATCGACATGATCAATGAGTATGTCTGCGATTATGTCGATTACTATCCTCATGAACCGGGAGATGACAATGCTGAGTATCCTGATCAGAGCCATACGGCATGGGGTGCGTTTTTCGAACATTACGCAGTATGCGACGGCTTTTCAAGGACGGTAAAATTGCTGTGTGATGACATGGGGCTCGAATGCAAGATCGTTGTCGGAGAAGTCAATGGAAGAGGTCTGCACGCGTGGAATCTCGTCAAGGTCGATGGACAATGGTATCATCTTGACGTAACGTGGAACGACGGATGCGGCGACAGATCTGAGTACTTCCTGATACCGGACTCTTATCTTGACAGTACGCGTACATGGAACAAGAGTCTGTATCCTGATGTCGCTACTGCTCCATATATTAGATAAAACTGCCTGATGCTGCTGAGACAAATATCCCCCCTCATGAGAAGGCGGGCATAACGATGCTAAACTGTATCCATAAGTTAGAGGGATGCATAATAGGCATTAACAAGGAGGAAAGTAAATGTACAGACCGATGCCGGCCGATGTTGAGGACATAAGACTCCCGGAAGAGCTGCTGGAGCTTACCGAGGAGATCGCTGAAAACGTCCACGAAGTATGGGCAGAGGGTCGGATCAGGGATGGCTGGACATACGGTCCGGTCAGAGACTCGGAGCGAAAAGAGACCCCGATGCTGGTCCCTTATGATCAGCTGCCGGAGAGTGAGAAGGACTTTGACCGCAACACTGCTCTTTACACACTGAGATACGTGATAAAAAGGGGTTACAAAATAAGCCTCGAAAAATAAAAAATTCAATAAAAAAAGGATATCAAAATGGGTACAGCTGCTTTGCTTGCGCTGGCCGTAACGGCTGTCGCGGTACTGTATATCATCTGGGGCCTCAGGGTCAGGAACGGGGTCAGTCTCAGGACTGCGCTGATCGTTCTTGTCGTGGCCGTTTTTGCGGGTCTGGTAATTATTTACTACCCGGTCTCGTACAGGACATATTCTGATGCCTATAGTGAAAGCGGCGCGTTCACTCTGGCGGTCATGTCGCTTCTGCAGTGCATGCAGAACGCGTTCAGGACCTTCGTTCTGGACGGTTCCTGGTCGGAGCTTCTGCCGTCGGGAAGCGGCGATCTGCAGATACCGCTGTACGCAACTGTTATAGGACTATTCCTGAATGTCTTCGCGCCTCTGCTGACTTTTTCGGCTATTCTGTCGATGTTCAAGGAGATCACCTCACGCTTGAGAGTGAGATCGATGGCTTCGCGCCGCCGTCCGCTCTTCCTGTTCTCTGAACTGAACCGCAACACTATACTCCTGGCTCAGGACATACGCAGAAAGTTCCCGAAGGCTAATCTCGTTTATACGGATGTGTATCCTGAAGACGACGAGGCGAACTACGAACTGAGAGAGCAGGCGGCAAAACTGAATGCCGTGACACTGCGTACAGACATCTCGGAACTTGACTTCGGCAAAAGGAAGGGCCTGACGGAATACTTCCTGCTGGGGCACGATGAAGACGAGAACGTGATGCAGGCCAGAAAGCTGTTCAAGATAAACAAGGACAGGCCAAACACCGGTATATACGTACTGTCTGTCCGCAAGGGCAACGGGCTCATCATAGACTCGCTGGCTTCTTCACTTGATGTCGAAGCGCATCTCAAAAGAGCGGAGGCGAATCACTGGGACTACGAGGCTCTCAAGGAAAATGTCCGGGGCGGAGGTCTTCTGAAGTTCAGGAGAGTCGACCCTGAGAGGCAGATCGCGTGGAGAAGTGTCCCGAAGATAGAGTGCATAAAGAGGGCATTCTCGGCGCCTTACGGTGAAAAGGAGACACTCTCATTCCTGGTGATCGCTGACACTTATATCAGCTATTCGATCGTAAAGACACTGCTGTGGTTCTGCCAGTCTGACAGATTCAGGCTTGAACTCAACATCGTATACGCGGATGACAAGAACAGCCGTGACACGATGCTGAGCGGACATTCCGAGACAGTGGTAAATATAAAGAGCCTTATGGAATTGGAGTGTCCTGACATCATAAGGACCAACAGGCAGAAGGTCGAGGGCGAGTCATTCTATGACATCGAGTTCATCAGGAGCTCATCGATCGGAAGCGGAGAGGTCATGAGTCAACTGACAGATATCGTGAGCGGGAAGGCGGATCACACAGAACTCGCCGACCGTCTGCTCAGGACCGACGCGGTGATAGTTGACCGCGGAAGCGACGGCGAATCGCTCGAAACAGCGGCCTATTTCAGGACCGCTTTCGGAAGAGCCTGCATGAAGCCTGAGATCTACGCGGTATGCGCTGATGAGGATGAGATCCTTACGGATATCAATTCCTGCGAAAACATCGTTACATACAAAGACGAAAGTTTCGATATCAGGCTGCTCGGACGCAGGTTCGAAACATACAAATACGACAATATCAGGAATACTGAGGAAGAATACCTCGGATTCTGCCAGCATATAAAATGGATAGACGTCTCCAACAGCAGGAACCCGTCAGAGACGAGAGACACCGATCTGAAGCGTGAACTGCTGAATTACGAGAGACATGAATACTTCAGGAGTTCATCCATAAGCAGGGCCATGTATCTGCGCAACGCGCTGTGCGATCCTGACATGGAGATCACGGATGAAGAGGCCGTGAAGCGTACCGGCGGTATCGCCCGCATGGGTAATACCGACGAGAACACGAAGTTCGAACTCAGGCTCAAACTGAGACCTGAGTACGAATGCCTCAGGGACCCTAAGCAGCCAAGCGACAGGTGGTTCTGCACATGCGATAACTGCCTGCACAGAAGGGAACTCGAGCATAACAGATGGAATGCTTACATGAGGATACAGGGATACATCCCGAGCCCTGAAGACAATGTCAGCGACAAGAGAGCGATGGCTAAGGTACACGGCAATCTGGTGCCTTTCGGGGAACTGGACGAAGCGGCCAGGGAGAAAGACGGTTAAACTCTGAGGGGTGTAAAAGATACACCCCTTTTTTGTCCGTTTGGAACGCGTTGCATGGATCCGGAGAAAGAGTATGGACATAAACAAGACATCGATCACAAGAAGACTTGAGGCGTCGCTCGACGGGCTTCAGGAAGAATTCAGGGCTCTGTATACGGCAGAGGACCTCAGCCGCGCGGCCGACGAACTCAGAAGGTCAGCGGGCAGGTCAGACCACTCGAGTAAGCTGAAAAGGCTGTTCGGCATGCTCGAGCTCTGCGGTATAAGCTACGAGAGAGGACTCAGCGACAGCGCATATGAAGAGATCATCCGTGCCGCTGATATCCCTTCGTTTGCCGGGAGCGAGGAGCGCATACTGCGCGCGCTATATACGGTTTTCGAGAGATATCCTGCTCCGGACGAATACATGGAGAGGCTGGTCAACAGACTGAGTTCGCCGGATGACAACTGGTTCCTCGACACTCTGAGGCTGAGGATACTGAAGCAGTTCATAAAATACGGCAATTATCTTTATGACGCTAAATGCGGCAGCCGCGCCTACATCCGCAGTTACGCCGCTGAGAGAGGAGCGTCAGGCAAGTCGGTCGAAGAGGTGATCAGCCATCTGGACGATCACGTATTCGATCCGCTTTTCGCCGCGGAGACCACCAAGGATCAGCGTAAGTTTGACGGCAAGTACGGTCTGCTGAAGATCGCCGATGACCTGGCATCGGGCAAGTTCCGCGTCTGGGGAGTGACGAAGCAGGACCTCTATCTTTTCGCCATGGTATACGGCATGACTTACAATTCGGGCGCTGATGACGGAGACGCGGCGTTCGACCGCAGGACCGACATAGAGATCAACCTGTTCAGAGATTATTACACCAACAATTTCGTAAGGTTCATCACGGGGACATACAGAGGAAAGCTGCAGGAGTTCGAACTCGATCCATCGGGACAGGGCATCAACTACAAGAACTTCGCCGAGATGGTGTACCTCTACTACATTTCTTCTGACCTGAGTCCGGAAGAGAAGATAAGCAGATCCCACGCGATGATACAGGATATCCGGAGCGCGATGGTCGGCAAAGGCGCGCCGGCTGAATGGACGGGCAGCGACTCTACTGAGACATTCAGGAGAATGATCCGGGATCCTGACAGGGCAAGGATGAGCAGCGAGGACATACTCAACAGGCCGGAAGACGAGTTCAGGGACTTCCTCTGCAGGTATTACTTCTGTGACACGAGTGGGTCGTATATACCGCAGGAAGGCGCGAAGAGCAAGGTCAGTCCGCTGATGCTCGAGACAGGGCAGTACACGGCGTACGAGAATTACCGCATGATCATCGACGGACTCGCAGACCTCGGTCTTGAGCCTGAGGACTGTGACTACGGTCTCTGGTTCACCGACGTGCAGGCTCTTTACAGGAAGGGTTTCGATGGACTCAGCGAAACAAGGCCGGGCGTCAGCGAAAAGAGCTTCGCGGATTTCATGGACCTGCTGGCGGGCGTCGACAAGTACATGAAAGGCGCGCTCCGCATAGAGTCGCCAGAGAACGTCACAAGGTCATCTATGATCACAGCGTTCTACTACTATTACAATGCCCTCAGGGCCGGGGACGGCACGACCAGGGGCATGAGCTTTGAAGATGTATTCAATGATTTCAAGACCGAGGCCGACGCCTACCTTGAGGAGTCAGGATACCAGCTGTTCAGCGGCAGGGACCTGTTCGACGTGCTGGTCGCGTTCTCGGCTTATTCATATATTTACATGTGAGCCGCGGACGTTCGCGATCTGAGGCTTATGTGAAAAGAGACGGAGGTCCTTGATGGACGGACACGGACAGATCAAAGAAAAGATCACCCTGCGCGGAGAGAGCGACGGCGCTTTTTTCAGCAGGACATTCAATATAGTAAGGCTGATCAGCGAAGGAGCCGACGGCATCTGTTATCTCGCTTATCATGGGAACAGCGGTGCCGGGGTGCTCAAGGAATTCCACCTGCGAGGCAGAGACCTTATAGCGCCGTATGAGATGCTGCTCAAAATAAAGCAGAAGGATCCGGACAGCGACCTCGCGTCGTTCATACCGGCGTTCGAGATCTATTACGGCGAGGATGAAGAGGGCAGCGAAGGCTCCGTTTATGTCTGGACGCCTGAGCCGCAGCTGATCACGTTCGACAGGATCTGCGATGAGATACACGCGCACCCGGACGTAAGGCCTGAACACAAGCTGATGCAGGCTCTCAGCGCTATAGAGACTCTGACGAAATGCATCTGCGCGCTCCACAAGGAAGACATCATCCACAGGGACATAAAGCCGTCGAACTTCGGCTTTCTCAGCAGGGGCGGAGAAGCGCTGACGCAGGCGATCTCGATGTTCGATATAGACTCGCTCTGCTCCGTCTGGTCCGAAAACATTGTCCACAGGGGCACAAGGGGATACATGGAGCCCGAAGCGGCCTACAGGGACTGCAGCAATCAGACCGACATCTACAGCATCGGAGCGACGCTGTTCAGCGCTGTCGTCATCACTGAAGAGACGAGGGCTAACGGCTTCATCTATAACGACAGATACTGGCCTGAGCTGAAAAACATGGTGGACAGTTCTGAACTGATCACAGCGTCAGAATCCAACTCGTACCCGAGGCTCAGGGCGAAGCTGACACAGATACTGCGCAGATCGCTGTGCGCAAGGGCTTCAAGATACGGAAGCTGCGAAGAGATGCTGGCTGACATACAGGACGCGAAATACTTCGCTCTCCCGTATGATTCCGCTGAAAGAAAGCGCGGCAGCGGCGAACGCTGGGTGCTGGCAGATGTCGAAAAGTCTCTCGACGCCTATGCCGACAAGAACTCCTATCTGCGCATCCTTTATCATCTGTACAAGGAGCCGCTGTACAAGGCGCTTGAGAGCGGTGAGAACGTGCTGAAGGTGTTGGTCGCCGGCTTCGACATTTATTCGCAGAAGTTTCTCGACGCGTGCGTACAGACAGGGCAGATGGCCGGCGTAAGTCTGGATATCAATGTCATCCTGAGCGACCCTACAGACATGGATCTGTATCTTGAAGAGCGTCCTGAACTTCCGAAGTTTTTCCGGATCAACGGAGCCGCGTGCGGTAAGCCTGATGGCGAACCGTATGGGGACATCCGCTTCGGTATCGCCGGAGCCGCGCCGGGGGCGAGATGCACAGATGAAGAGGCGGTCGTACAGGCGGCCTGCCGTAAGATCGAAAGAAACGATTATCACTACGCTTTCATTTCACTCGGGTCGGATGAGACCGACCATGCCGCGGCCATAACGCTAAGGGAAGCTATAGACGATGACATCTGTCCTGTGTGCTTTGTATGCCGTGGCCGCGAAAAAACAGGCAGCGACGGAGAAGGCATCAGCCCGGTCTATGTAAACGCCGACACCAAAAGGATCGAGTATTATAACGAAATCGAAAGGATGGCTCTCAACACGCATCTGGTGTGGGAAGGCGACAGGAACAAAGACAGCCGCATGTCCGCCAAGGCGTTCCGCAAGTCTTACAATCACGATGCCTGCGTATCGAGCGTCATAGCTCTGAAATACAAACTGCACAGCATAGGGATCGACATGGATGCCTGCTCGCCTGAAGAAGCTGCTGAAAGATACATGTCCATTCTGAGATCAGGTGGTGCTGAACAGATAAAGAACGAACTCATGTGGGTGGAACACCGCAGATGGGTCACTGAGAAGATCTGCAGGGGATGGACTCAGCTGAAGGATCTCGACAGATGCGCGGCCGGCAATACGAAAGATCAGAAGGCAAAGAAGCATGTCTGCATAGTCCGCAGCAGGCCGGACAGGCTGCTCGCTGAAATGACAGGAGACCGCGACCCGGCAGACGTCTGGGAAAATCTGACTGACGAAGAGATAAGCAGACTCGATGACCTGGACAGGATGTCGGTCCTGCTGCACAGGGCATACGTTAAGCGCGCTGTGGAAATAACGGGAAGCAGGGAAGCCGCGAGGCAGATGGAGCAAAAACAAGAAGCGTCAGCCCCGTTCTTCAGACCCGTTTTTGAAGCAGCAAGGTGCAGGGACTGGAAGCAGGCTGACGCTGACATCATCGACAGCATACCTTATATACTGACAAATTCTGAGGAATAAATA
>SVDB01000043.1:2223-4543 GCA_015058065.1 Clostridiales bacterium | reverse complement strand
TCTGACAGCTCGAGAGAGAAGTATTCGGATCCGCCCGTGGCAGCGTCTATGACAAGCAAGCCCTGATGATCATAAGAAGAATCGATGAAACATACCTTGCCGCTTTCCGGATCGAGACCTGCGTAGGTATAGTTTAAGGAACTATCCGATCCGCCTTCCGGTACAGGGATCACCTTGTCCAGAATGACCTCTCCGTCGACCGCCTTTCTGCTTATTATACGCGTTACGTTACTTTCATCGCTTGTTATGCTGTTTTCACCTGCAACTGCTCTGAGCTCAATGAAGCAGTCACCGTATGACGCGAGTCCGTGAGCGTAAGCCATGTCTCCATATTCGATCGTCTGTCCGTAAGGCTTCCATTCCGGATCGGTGCCTTCAAATAAATACTGTGTAAGTGTACGCCTCGAGCTGTCGGTGCTGTTGTCAGCCAGGATATATAAGCTGCCCGATGGCGCGTCTTTATCAAACGCGACTTCGCGGATGTTTTCCGCGAATACATTTTCATATGAGACGATCGTCCCGTTCTCACGGCTATATATGGCGAAACCGCCGTCTCGCAGGATGGCTTTGATCCCACCTGATTCCTTGCTGTAGTTGCAGGCGATGACCGGGGCGCGGAACTCCACCTGATCGGTGACGCTGCCGCTGCTGCTGAGGATCATCACGGTGCTGCCCGTGGTGCATACGATATCTCCGCCGCTCTTGTCTTCAAGGGAGCCCAGAGCAGGCATGCCGCAGTAATACCCGCTGCAATCAGTGTTCCAGATCTCGTTCAGGGAAGGCGCGTCCAAACATGCCACAAACAGGTCGCGGTCAGCGTACTTCGTGAACTTATACGTTCCCTCTTTTCCGATCCGGATATAGTCACTGCTCGGGACGGTTGAGTAGTCGTATTCCGAAAGCCGCTCCTTGCAGCCGGCTATGATCAGCCTGCCGCTGTCGTCAAACTGCATGTCCGTGATCTGAGGTCTTGTCAGGGACTGAACTTCGCCGGTCTCAGTGTCATAAAGGTCAAGACGGCTTTCAGTGAAATTGTTGATCTCAAAGACACAAGCCAGATATTTGCCGTCAGCGGAAAGGGCCATGTCATCGGGATAACCTTCTACAGGAGGCAGGTCATTCAGGACTTTGCCGCTTTTGGCATCGATATGGACAAAACAGTACTTTGTTTCAGCAAACCAATCAATGTCTTCGTCGTTTGGGGATGTTATATCAGCATATACGGCGAGCCAGAGATCGTTTCCGGAGCAGCATGAAGAATAAAGGGTCGAGGAAACACTCCCCGGATATGAAGGCAATGTGATAGTCAGGTCATACTTCTCTTTTCCGGCAGGAACATCGAGCGCGTAAACATCAGTATCGCTGATCAGCAGCAGGGTGCCGTCATCCGTCACATGCATCTCTTCTATTTTGATACCAGACGATGAAAGTTCCTCTGTATAGTCGGACATCAGCTCTTCTCCGCTTATGGAGTCGCAGATACTGACGCTGCCGTCCGAGAAGCGGGCGGCGATATATTCATTACCGTCTGCCATGAAAGCCAGAGCGTCATAGCAGCTCATTTCGCTCTGGAACTGTTTTACTGCTGTCCACTTCTCTTCATCAACTGAATGGTACAGATCGAGGGCTTCCGAAAGGGCAAGCACTGCCTCGGATACTACAGGTCTGTCCTTATCCTCTGACGGGAGAGCCTGCAGCGCGTAGCGTATGGCGCCGAGCCTGTCTCCGCGGCTGAGGGCGTCCTGTGACTGCCTCGCGAGGTTGAGCGATTCCTCGATCATGCTCTGCTCGTAATTGGCCTTTATCTTCTGATTGCTCCAGATCAGGTAGCCGATTGCAGCCGAAAGGAGCACGGCCGCGGCTGCCAGAAGAGAGATCTGCCGCTTCATGCGGTACTGCCTCTGCCTCTGCACAAGATCGTCATAGCGGCAGCCCAGCAGGGCAGCCACCAGCCTTGGGAGCTCTTCTCTTTCAGCCCTGCGGACAGGCAGCCTGTAGTCGCACGAAAGAGGCTCCCTGGACTTCTTCACGATGTTTCCTTCGCCGTCATCGACTTCTTCAAAAAGCACCGCGTCAGGAAGCACGTCAAACGGCTGACCATCCGTTATCACGGTGAGTATGTCGTCGATCGTGTGATTCCTGAGAAAGAATTCTATCTCGCGCTGCACCCATATCGACTTCTTCGATTCAGGTGAGCATACGACTATGAGATGGTCCGAATTCTCAAGAGCCTCCTGGATTATTGTGTTGAGGTCGCCCGCGACCTCGAGCTCTCCCTTGTCAAGAAAGACACGCTCGATCTTGTCCTTGCCCGAAGTCG
>SVDB01000043.1:0-2123 GCA_015058065.1 Clostridiales bacterium | reverse complement strand
CGGAAAGAAAAAGATCGAAAGAGTATTCCTCGACAGCGGTGAACTGGAAGCCGCGGGAGATCTCAGCAAGGTGCTTCAGGACGCGCTCGACAACGCCGACGACCTCATCGTCATCTGTTCGCCCGAGAGCAAGGCATCCATCTGGGTCAGGCGCGAGATCGAATACTTCCTTCAGTCGCACCCGATCGACAAGATACATACTGTGCTGACAGAGGGCGAGCCGATCGATGTGTTGCCTGAGATACTGCTGAGCGAAGAGAAAGAGGACGAGGACGGCAATATAGTCAGTATACCGAGAGAGCCGCTCTCGTGTGATTACCGCATGCCGCTGATCAAGGCGAACCGCCTTGAATTGCCGAGGCTGGTCGCGGCCATAGTCGGCTGCCGCTACGACGATCTGGTGCAGAGGCAGAGGCAGTACCGCATGAAACGGCAGATCGCCATCCTGGCTTCAGCCGCGATCTTACTGACGACAGCGATCGGTTATCTTGTCTGGAGCAACCTCAAGATAAAAGAAAATCTCAACAACACTCTGAGAGAAGAGTCGCTGAACCTCGCGATACAGTCCGAACAGGCTCTGGCCAACGGCGACAGGATAGGTGCCATACGTTTCGCGCTCGAAGCGCTCCCATCAGAAGAGCAGGACCGCCCCGTGGTACCACGAGCAGTAATGGCTCTTTCGAATGCTCTGGATCTTTACAAGACTCCGGATGCAGAGATCTGGAATGCTGTGAGGCAGTATGAGTCCAAGGGGAAATACATCATGACTATGTGTTCTTCCGTGGTATCAGACAGGACATTCCTGGCTCTGTTGTTTACCAACGGAAGGGTCTCTCTGTGGGACGCGGATACCGGTACTGAGATCATGGCTGATTACACGGATGCCCTGGATGATATCCGGAATGTCGCGTTCACTGATGACGGAAGACTGGTCATGCTTGACCGGGAGAATATATATGTCGTCGATCCGTCAGAAGAAAAAGAACTGAAGAGGATAGAAAGCGGCGGCGAGTATGAGCTGCCATACAGATACAGCAACAGCACCATGCAGTGTGACGATCTGGCTATCGCGGGCAGCAGCTTGTGGATCACCATCATGCATAATGATGATGAGACATGGGAAACGATCTATGAGATCGCCAGAGTAGATCTTGATTCGGGAAAGATCGAGAGGGAGTGCAGGATCGATGGTTATCCGGATTTTGTAAGGATATCATCTGACGGAAAGCATCTCGCTTATGTGGATACCGGATTCGAACTTGATGACGAAGAGGGTTACATTTATGGACCGGACACCCTCCTCGTCATTGACACCGGGGATGAGGCGGGTGCCGAAAACGCGGAGACCTTTGAAATGCCGTATATCACAGGCCTTGAATTCTACGATGATACGCGTCTTATGGTGTCCTCGCTGGATGAGAGACCGGAAGACGATGATCTCTCTCAATATGGGAGCGTGGACTATGTCGGCACAGGCAGACGTACACATTATTCGATCGCGGCTGAAAAAACCATCAGACTCAGCATGATAAACACGGAGAGCGGCAGTCAGGTATGGGGCAATGAGTTCTCTGTTTTCGGAAGCGGCAGCGGAACGCTGTTGATAGAAGACAACAAAGATGCCGCATGGGACATCATATACCTGCTTGGAGATAACGCCGTGCTGTTTGATGAAAAAGGAACGATGCTCGCAAGCATTCCGATGTCTTCAAATATAATTGCGCTTTTCAACAAAGAGAATATGATCCGCGCGGTCCACTTCAACGGTGAGTTAAGCTCGTACGATATATCCACGGGTGAACTCTCCACTCTTCACAATAAGATCATAGATCCGGTAAGCATGACACATGTCTGCAATAACGAAAGCCTGTTCGTGGCCTCCCTCGACATGACCGGGATGTCTCAGGCAGAGACAGTCACGCAGTATAAGGTCACCGGTTCTGATGAAGCCTGGATAGCCTACGAGTATGGTGAAGATACCGAAGTGAACGGATTGGGCTATGAGAGAGCTGAGGCGATCGAAGCAGCTTCTGACGGCCGCTTCGTAGAGATCAGATACGACTGGGGAGATGGCCGTGATGACAGTGAGATCCAGATACTGGTCAGAGACAGCGAAGACGGCA
>SVDB01000145.1 GCA_015058065.1 Clostridiales bacterium | reverse complement strand
CTTCCGGATTCAGTGCCTTTTTCCTGGTGGCCCATATTGGACTTGAACCAATGACCTACAGGTTGTCACCCTGTCGCTCTCCCAACTGAGCTAATGGACCGCGTCGCTGTTCCCTATTGTACAGCAGAACAGCCGTGATTTCCACCCTTTTTTTGAAGCGTTTTTACTATTCTTCCAAAGCCTTTTTCGCAAGCCCATCAGCCAGTTCATTGTACTTGTTGCCGGCATGAGCCTTGACTTTCACGAATCTGATATCCAGATCCTTTCTTGCCTCTGCGACATAGTCCCTGTAGCCCTGTGTCAGCGTGTTATTCGCCTTCCAGCGCCTGTCTGCCCATGCTCCGATACCCTCATAGTCGTGGTATATCTCGACAGCCTTCAGACCGTTCTTAAGGCACCATTCGATGGCAAGACGGGAACCCATGATCTCGCCCGCGACATTCCTCTGTTTTGCCGCTTCAGCGTCATCAAAAGCAGCTTTCAGTTCAGTAGTTTCACTATTGCCATCAGCGTCAGTCTCGACAATGACGACTCCGCACGAGAAGCGTCCGCTCGCGCTGTCAAAACTGCCGTCCACGTAAGCTCTCACTCCTTCGGGGAACTTGTCCGCGCCTTTCCTCGCTTCGCCTGCCAGTCCCAGATAAGCCATGGCTTCCGCCGGATCGGCAAAGCTCTTATATTCAGCGCCCGCAAATCCGTCCACCTGGGCCTTGCAGTCATCCCAGCTCATGAACAAACCGGTCGTGCGTCCTTTTTTTACAGCGTATACTTTCTTCGCCATATCCGCGGTCTCCTTGCAGTCTTCTTTTTTTGCCGCTTTATGTCCCGTTTCGGGATCCTCGTCAAACTTCTTCAGGAACGTTTTGCGGTGGATCGGAGTCTTTCCAAAAGCCCTGAGGCCCTCGTAGTGCTTCGCAGTTCCGTAGCCCTTGTTGCCAGCGAAATCGTAGCCCGGATAGACACCGTCCATCTCTGTCATGTAAGCGTCTCTGGCGACCTTTGCGACTATCGAGGCCGCTGCGATGCACAGGCACTTTTCATCGCCCTTTATTATCGACTCGCTGGGCATACCGGCGTCCAGCTTCACGGCATCGATGAGCAGCATGTCTTTTTTATGCTCTTCGTCATCGCCGCTCAGCAGTCCTTTTGCGGCCAGCATGTCTCTCACAGCTCCGATCGCCCTCTTCATCGCCTTCTTAGTCGCTTCGAGGATGTTGATCTCGTCTATCTCATTATTGTCAGCGATGCCTATGCCCCACGCTACCGCTTTATCCCTGATAATCTCAGACAGTTCTTCACGCCTCTTCGCGGAAAGCTTTTTGGAATCATTGATCCCGGTGACATCGAAGTCCTCAGGAAGTATCACGCATGCCGCGTAAACAGGTCCGGCGAGCGGGCCTCTGCCCACCTCGTCGATACCGGCTACGAATCTGTAGCCCGCGCGCCTCAGTTCATCCTCATGCGCGCGCATCTCTATCAGCTTTTTCGCGTCTCTTTCCTGTCTTTCCTGCTTTGTCATCTGTCCTGAATGTAAAGTCTACTTTACATATTCCAGTGTGATCCTGCCTATCTTGCCGCCTCTGAACTCGTCAAGAACTATCCTCGCGGTCCGTTCGTAATCTATCCTGCCTCCCGACATGATAAATCCGCGCTTTCTGGCGATATTGTCCATGTTTTCAAGGGCATCATCCGAGATCTCGTCGAGTTTGTATCTTTCCTGAAGCTTGTCAGGGTACTCACTGCCAAGGACCCTGATGAGTTCAAATCCGAGGTCCTGCACTCCGATTATATCATCCTTTATGCTGCCGCAGAACGCGAGGTCGAGCCCCACCTTCGGATCTTCGAACTTCGGCCAAAGTATGCCCGGGGTGTCAAGCAGCTGCATCCCGTTAGGGAGAGTCAGCCACTGCTTGCCCTTCGTGACGCCCGGCTTGTCGCCTGTCTGAGCAGAGCGTCTTCCGGTCAGGCGGTTGATCAGTGAGGACTTGCCGACATTCGGCACACCGACGATCATGATGCGAAGAGGTCTCTTGACAGATCTTTCTTCGTTTCTCTTCCGCTGTTCAGTCTCGAGCGCTTTGAGCAGTTTCTTGATATTCTCGCCCGACTGCAGATTGAGCGCCATGACGCGGCGTATCCCCTCGCCCTTTGATAAGGATTCCGCCCATCTCGATGTCTCCTCTTCATCAGCCAGATCAGCCTTGCCCAGAACGATTATCCTCGGCTTGCCGGACACTATCTCGTCAATGATCGGGTTGCGGCTGGACACGGGAATACGGCTGTCGACTATCTCGATCACGAGATCCACAGCTTTGAGGTTTTCCTGTATCAATTCGCGGGTCTTCTTCATGTGACCCGGGTACCAGTTGATGTTGTCTATCATTGTCCTGTTATGTCAGCGCGTTCCGGAGAGCTGCGAGGCAATAGCCTTTCGCGCACTCTCTTAACCGCTAGCTTCCTCATAAAGTAAAATGCATACCTCAGCGCATGCTTAAGGTATGCATCATGATCACTATTCAGCGCTTCTGATCCTAGCCGCTTTACCGGTTCTCTGGCGCATGTAGTTGAGCTTAGCTCTTCTGACTCTGCCCTTTCTGACTACCTCGATCTTTTCGATCTTTGGCGAGTGCAGCGGGAATGTCTTCTCAACGCCGATTCCGTTTGACAGCTTTCTGACTGTGAAAGTCTCATTTACGCCGCCGTGCTGTCTCTTAAGCACATAACCTTCGAAGACCTGGATCCTTTCTCTCTGACCCTCGATGATCTTTACGTGTACTCTGAGTGTGTCGCCGACTTTGAATTCAGGGATGTCGTCCCTTCTGTAATCCATTGTGACCTG
>SVDB01000144.1 GCA_015058065.1 Clostridiales bacterium | reverse complement strand
GGGACCCCGATCTCCTTTATCTTGCTTTCGTTGGAATATGTTACATAAGACGATGAAAGTACTTCGGAAGCGCCCGGTACGTCGGTTATGGAGCCCGCGAAAAGCCCGCCTGTACACGATTCCGCGGATGCTATCGTAAGGCCTTTATCTTTCAGGATCTTTACGACGACCTCGTTGAGATCTTCATCGTCATAACTGTAGATATACTCACCCGCGAGTGCCGCGACACGCGCGCACATATCATCGACCGCTGCGGCTGCTTCTTCCGCGGTATCTCGCTGCGAGGCGACCCTGAGCGTGCATTCGCCTTCCTTGGCGTATGTCGCGACTGTAGGATCTGTCTGTCCGTCAATGAGAGGCATGAGAAGCATCTCGAGGTCGGATTCGCCGATGCCTATGGTTCGTATTACACGGTATACCATCTTCTTTTCGATGAACTGTTCAAGATAATCCCTGACACCGTTCTCAAAAAGCCATTTCATCTCGCGCGGCGGGCCCGGCAGGCAGACCGCGATCTTTCCGTCCTTTTCGAGAGCGAAGCCGGGCGCCGTTCCGGACGCGTTGTAAAACGGCGTGCATCCGGACGGCAGATATGCCTGCTTCATGTTGTTTTCAGCCATATCTCCGCCGCGCTTCTCAAAAATAGCCTTAAGATCGCTTACGACCTTCTCGTCGAGATACATATCAGCGCCCATATACTCGGCGACCATCTCTTTTGTAAGATCATCCTGCGTAGGACCGAGTCCTCCGGTCAGTATCACGAGATCGGTATCTGAGAAAGCGTCTTCAAGTTTCTCCATGAGCCTCCACGGATTATCTCCGACGACAAAATGATACATGACGTCGAATCCCATGAGATTGAGGTTCTCCGACAGATAAGACGCGTTCGTATTTACCGTCTGTCCGAATAGCAGTTCAGTGCCTACAGCTAGGATCGAAGTCTTCATATTTCACCTACATGCTGAAAATGTCGCGGTTCTTCCATACATATTCTATGCCCGAATAAACCGTCATGACCAAAGAAGCCCAGAACAGGATATTCGCTGCCAGAGTGACAGTCGCGCTGATTTTTGGTACCGAAAGAGCGAAAAGATAAGCGATCACAGCAAACATCTGCAGAACGGTTTTTATCTTCCCTGACATGCCTGCCGCAAGGACTCTGCCCTCGGACGCGGCGACAGTTCTCATTCCCGCCACGACGAATTCACGCGCCAGAATGATTATCAGCATCCAGCCTGCGATGAGATCGGACTCGATAAAGAGGCAAAGAGCCGAATATACCAGTATCTTGTCTGCCAATGGGTCCATGATCTTTCCGAAGTTCGTCACCAGCCCTCTGTCACGCGCTATCTTTCCGTCAAAAAAGTCCGTTATGGACGCGCAGATGAAAAGTATCAGAGCGACCGGATAATACCCGAGCAGATATGCCGCTATGAAGAAAGGTACGGCTATCATGCGGCCCATCGTTAGTTTGTTAGGAAGATTCATTTTTATTACACCTCTATTCCATCCAGATCATATTCATAAGTACCGGTGATCAGCACATTTACGATGTCACCCGGGATCAGTTCGCTGTTATGCGAAGTGAAAGTTACTGAGCAGTCTATCTCGGGAGCGTCGTATCTTGTGCGTCCTTCATATAAAGTGACCATGCGGGCCAGTTCTTCGTCCGTCGCGGTGTTGAAGTCCCTTATAATGTCTTCAGAGTCTATCTCTATTATCTCGTCGACCATGACTTCGAGAGTCTGACCGATCTTTCGTTCGTTGAGTCTCTCACTGACGGGCATCTGGCGCGCCATAACCGTATCGCGGCGCTCAGCGCACACTTCAGGAGGCAGTTTGCCCTCCATGTCATAGGCAGCAGTGCCTTCCTCATCTGAATACGCGAAGGCTCCCAGTCTGTCTATCTCATACTCATCAATGAACTCCAGCAAAGCGTCGATGTCATCCTGCGTCTCTCCGGGAGAGCCGACCAGCAGCGTCGTTCTGATGTGTACTCCCGGAACGCGTTCCCTGAGTTTTCTTATCACAGACTTTATTGAATCTGCGTTCGAACGCCTTCTCATGTTACGGAGTACATTGTCAGAGATATGCTGTATCGGCATATCGATATATTTGCAGATCTTCGGCTCGCTCGCGATGGTATCTATAAGTTCGTCAGTAATACCATTATCGTAAACATACATCAGCCTGATCCATTCGATACCATCCACCGCGCACAATCTGTGCAGGAGTTCAGGCAAGCGTATCTCTCCATACAGATCTCTTCCGTACTGAGATGTATCCTCGGCTATCAGCACAAGTTCTTTCACACCGTTTGCCGCCAGATCCTCAGCTTCGCGGACGCAGTCCTCCATTTTCTTGGAGCGGAACTTCCCCCTTATCTTAGGAATAGCGCAGAAGCTGCAGGCATTATAGCAGCCTTCGGCTATCTTAAGGTAACCGTAATGGCTCGCCGCCCATGGATCATCAACGGGAATGTGTTTTCTGTAAGGAAGCATGTCAAGAGAGTCTCCGACTCTGTCTGATCCGCCTTCTTCGCCCTTTTCATCGCTATCTTCAGTTTCTCCCAATAATATTGAAGGAAGATCATCGTAATCATTCACGCCGAAATAGAAGTCGACTTCGGGGATCTCTTCTGCGAGTTCCTTATGATAGCGCTGCGATAGACAGCCGGTAACGACAAGTTTCTTCTTTCCGCCGTCAGTCTCCCCGATCAGTTCAAAGATCCTGTCGATGGATTCCTTCTTGGCGTCCTCTATGAAACCGCATGTGTTCAGGATCAGGATGTCAGCGTCACGGGTATCGTATACGATAACGCAGCCTCTTTCGACAAGAGAGGCTGCGAGTACCTGTGAGTCATATTCATTTTTCGCGCATCCGTAGGTGTCTATGAATACTTTTTTCATTATCAGTAATCGCTTTCACTGTCAGCGTCCATTATCATGCGCCTTACGGATTC
>SVDB01000042.1 GCA_015058065.1 Clostridiales bacterium | reverse complement strand
ACCGTCAGCTTCTCGCTTGCCGGCTGATCGAGTACGACTACCGGTGCGTCTTCCTCTTCCTCTGCCGCCTGCTCTTCAGCCGGCGCCTCTGCCTTCTCTTCCTCTGCTGCCGGTGCCTCTGCCTTCGCTTCTTCTGCCGCCGGCTCTTCTTTCTTTTCTTCTACGGCTGCCGCTTCCTTTGTTTCCTCTGCAAGCTTCGCTGCTTCTGCCTCAGCCGGTGCTTCTTTCTTTACTTCTACTGTCGCTTCTGTTGTGATCTGCTCGCCCGGGAGCTCGTCTGCCGCGTATACTGTTCCGCATACCGGGGATGCTGCTATCATCGCTGTCAGGATCATCGCGATGGCTTTGTGCTTAAGACTACCTTTCATTTCCAACCTCCTGCGTTTCTGTCTTTGTGTTTTCCCTTTCTGTAGCTACAGTTTAACAGCGTAACCGTCATTTTTACCGTCATTATTACAGAAAGTATGACAGTTTTTTCGTTTTTTAATGACATTTTTTGACGTTTTTCTTCCCGGGTCAAAGCCAATATAAAAGCGGCAGCTTTTCGCTGCCGCTCTCTGGCTTGTTAGGGTTATTCTGGTTGTTCTGTCAATTTGTATAAGTACCGAAGCCGGCAATGGCCTCATCAATGGTCATAGCTCCTGTTCCGACACCATAAGCCGCTTGCCTCATCTGGAAGACCGCGTCTTCCGTCAATCCGATCACTTCCGGCGACATGATCCGGGATTCCGGAACATCTCCGAACGCTGCATACACGCTGTTAAAGGACAGGTCTTTAGTCGGCGACACAAGGCCCTTGTTCTGTGCCATATTGTTCAGTTCCTCTGACGTGATCAGGAAACGCATGAATTCATTCGCCATGTCCAGTTCCTGGCTGTCCTTGTTTACCGAGAACTGCAGATTCGGCATGTCAAGGAAGATAGCGCCTTCGTCCGATATAGGTATAGGAGCGAATGTGTATGTAAACGGCGAGGCGATAAAAGCCTCGGAACGGCTCTCGCGTTTCTTTGTCCCGGATACAGTATCCCCGGAGCAGAACATCATCGGAACGTCACCTTCAAAGAAGCGCAGGATCACCGCGTCATAGTTGTCCGCGATCTCCGCACATGCGGCAGGATCCACACATCCATCGTTCAGGAACTGCACCATCTTTTCAAGCGCAGGCCGCATATACTCGCCCGCTGACGGATCAAGGGCGTTGAGTTTTTCGACAGCCCCCGGATCATTTGCCACAGTTTCGCAGAAGAGCGGATATGCCGTCAGAGTGAAGAGAGATGTCGTCTCTTCGTTGGAGAAACCCATCATCGGGTTTTCGTAGCCTTTTTCACGGAACGCGGCACAAACATCAACCAGTTCCTGATAGCTCGTAGGAACGCTCAGGCCTTCCTTTTCGAAAAGGCTGTTGTTCACAAGCATGCCATACGTATTAGAGAAGACCGGGACCATCGGAAGCGTGCCGTCTTTCGTATTCAGAATAATATTGCTGCGGATGCAGTCCAGATCAAGCCCCAGCGCCGGATCAGAAAGATCCTCCGCGTGATCTATGGAAGACTGATACTGTTCGCGGCCATACATCCAGGAGTAATTGACGTAGATGTCAGGGGCATCGTTTCCGTCCAGGACCATGCCGATCATGTTGTTATAGTCATCGATCTTTGTATACGTCAGTTCCACGTTTGGATAGTACTCATTGAATCTGTCGAATTCAGCTTCAAGTGCCTCAAAGTTGTCATAGCCGCCGGCTACGATGATGCTGCATTCGATAGAAGTATCCAGAGAAGGCCGGAATCCTGCCTCAGACGCTGCTTCCTGATTCTCTGAGCCGCACGCAGCCAGCCCCAGGGTCATCAGCGTCGCTAAAAACATGCACAGGATCTTTTTCATTATCTTCCTCCATTCTTGATCCTTCGGATCTCTTTGATAACTAGTTTTATATCTACAGGCTTCGCAATATGCCCGTTCATTCCGGCCTCCAGGCATTCCGTGACATTTTCGGAGAACGCGTCCGCAGTCATCGCAACGATCGGGATCGAGGATGCCCAAGGATCCTCCAGATCGCGGATCGCTCTGGTCGCGTCAAGACCGTTCATTTCAGGCATCTGTATGTCCATGAAAATCAGTTCATAACTGCCTTCCGCAGCCGCGCGCATCTTGTCTACACAGATCTGCCCGTTTTCTGCGCGTTCGGTAGTGATCCCGTGCATTCCGAGTATGACGGATATGATCTCCCAGTTGACGTCATTATCCTCGGCCACAAGAATGTGCAGTCCCTGCAGATCGGAATAATCATCCTCTGGCTCGATCGAGCTGGATTCTTTTCCGACGAGTTCGTTGATCTTGTCATAGAGAGTAGAGCGGAAAAGCGGCTTGCTGACAAAGGCGTTCGCTCCCGCCTCCTTGGCTACATCCTCTATATCTGACCAGTCATAAACTGAGATCAGTAAGATCGGAATGTTTGCGTCTATCTCTGAACGGATGCGCCTGATCGTCTCAGGTCCGTCTATTTCAGGCATTTTCCAGTCAACGATGATAACATCGTAATCTCTGCCGGACAGATGCCTGTGCTCGATCATGCCAAGCGCTTCCAGTCCGTTATGCGCCTGTTCAGCCGACGCTCCGAGAGACTCAAGAGTGTCGACAGTTGTCTGAAGCATGGTCTCATCGTCATCAACGATCAGGACATCTATGGAATCGAGCTGCATGTCTTCACGCTGTCTGTCAGCTTCAGGGATATCCAGCACGACAGTGAATGTCGTCCCCTTTCCCTGTTCACTCTGACATTCGATAGTTCCGTCAAGCAGTTCGACCATCTGCTTTGTAATGGCCAGACCAAGGCCGGTCCCCTGTATGCTGTTGACACGGCTGTCGATCTGTCGCGAGAAAGGCTGATACATATGCGTCATGAATTCAGGACTCATGCCGATGCCCGTATCTGATACGGCATATGTCAGCTTTACACAGCCCGGTTTGGCGCTCTTTTCCTGGCGCAGATCCACACTGACACGTCCGCCGGGTTCTGTGTATTTGATCGCGTTGGAAAGAATATTGATATATATCTGATTCAGACGGAGCTGATCGGTATACAGATATTCCTTCTCCATCTGGTTGGTATTGAAGCTGAATTCAATATTCTTTTCTTTGATCATCGGCTGCGAAACCGTTACAAGGTTCTCGACGGTTTCTACAATGGAGAACGTCAGAGGGTTAAGTTTCAGTTTTCCGCTTTCCACCTTCGATATATCCAGAATGTCGTTGATAAGAGTCAGCAGATGATTGCTGGCCAGGCTGATCTTACGAAGGCTTTCCCTTGTCGACTCCACATCCCCGAGATTCTTTTCAGCGATCGTCGTAAGGCCTATGATGGCATTCATCGGAGTGCGGATGTCGTGAGACATGGTAGAGAGGAAATCAGTCTTTGCCTTATTCGCAGCCTCAGCGTCACTTGCAGCGATCTGAAGGCGCTTGTTGAAATAAAGAATATAAAGAAAATCGCAGATGAACAGTATCAGTAAACCTGCAGAAACAACTCCTACCAACAGCCAGTTTTCAGTATCTATCCTGAGATCCTCAGCCGGCACGAGACCCAGCAGCGTCCATCCGTCAGCACTCGATACAGGGGTAAAAGCAAGTACGCACTCCTGCCCGTGCGAGTTGGTCATTGTAACGGAACCTGTCGAAGAGGTGATCATGCCGAACAATTCACCCGACGATGCGGGATCCGTTGGATTGTAGGATTTATAAAACTCAAAGAAGCTGGAATTCTTGAAGCTGTCTCCTTTAAGGATGTAATCACCGTTGTCATCGATCATGGACAGATCCGCGTTCACCATTTCAGTCTGCGGATATACCCATTTCTGTTCCAGCACCGAGACAGGGATGACCCGCAGCAGGACCGCAGTCTTGAGACTATCGCTTTCCGGGTCATACAGCTTAACGATGTCGCAGAAAGCCAGTGACTGTTCACCATTCATCGGGTTGGTGTAAGCACGTGTTATGTTGATAGACTTTCCGATCTCATCGATCCAGTCTACATTTTCAAGAAGATCTATCCGCTGATAAGAAACAGCGTATTCATCATCCGTGCCCTGTTTCGGGCGTGTTGAGATGCCCGTGAGCGTGTCAGGGAAGATCAGATGCGCTGAAGTATTCTCAAGCACATGCGAGGAACGGATATAATCAGCAGCCTCTTCCATCGTCATGGAACGGCTGTTGATATAGGTCGCCCACACATCGCATATCCTCTGCTCGCTTTCCATATAGTTTTCTGTCACACGCTCCATGGTGATCGTCGAGCCTTCAAAGTGTTCAATCTGTCTCTGGTATGAATCCCTGCTTTCAGATCTGGAGTAGAGCACAACAAAATTCAATATGGAAGCCATAATGACCACATTGACAATGATGATTAATGCCTTTTTCATGCTCTGATCTCCCATGAAAAGAAAAGTAATGACCGCCGTTATCTGATTATCCCGGTCTAATGCAATATATATTATATACTACATGGAGTAAATAGTCCTGCAATAAAACCTTGATTCACCGGATTGACGCTTTGAACAATCCATGCTGATTGCAGTAATACATTATGCTTTTTGTTCTGCTGATCTTAAAGCGTGCCTCCGCGTTTCCTTCCGGGTACAGCTTTCTGATCTCATATCCATCATCCTTCAGAGCCAGAATAAATGAAATATAATGGGTCTTGCTCATTTCGTGCGGGATCGAGACATAGTACTCGTCTTCGACCTGCTCAGCGCGAAGCTGATGGTCATCATCTTCTGACTCTGCCTCCAGCGCCGGCAAAACTATCCCGCAGCAGCTGACTACGGCTTCTCCTGTGCTCTGGATAAGATTGCCGCATATCGGGCACACATGGAACTTCATCCGCTGCATCTTGAACGACCTGTTGGTGTTCACAACTCCCTCGCCCGAAAACAATTCTATTATCGATACTCCCAGAGCGTTCGCCAGAGGTTCGATGAGGGATATATCCGGATATCCCCTGCCGGTCTCCCATTTGGATATCGCCTTGTCACTAACGCTTATCATTTCAGCCAGCTGATGCTGGGTCATGTTCCTGCCTTCGCGAAGCCGCCTGATCATCGTTCCTGTCACATATTGATTCATTACTGATACCTCCTTTTGGTATTAGAGTAATATGTGATCGGGCAAGGAACAACCTACGCTTAGTAGAATGTTGTCAAACCGCGTCCCGCCCGTATGTCAGCATAGGCCGGGCAACATGGATGTTAAAGTATGTGATCAGCGGTCCCATAAAGAAAGCTGTCACTATAGTGCCGATCCCGACATTGGCAAGAATGCCTGACATTCCCGCTCCCGAAACCGCGAGAAGAATGATGCCGCAGGACACGCAGACAATATCGCTTATTATCCTGCATATCGCGAAGTTTATTCTCTCCTGACGCTGCGACCATATGAGTGAAACTGCGTCATATACCGAAACACCCAGATCAGCAGTGAAATAAAGAGACGATGACAGGCACAGTATCACAATAGCGATCACCAGTATCGCCAGGCGCAATGCCGGTGAAGCACCCGGCATCATCCTTAGGCACAGTCCCTGTGAAAATTCTGCGATATAGCCCAGCAGAAACAGATTTATCAGGGTGGCTATCCCTATTTTGGACCTGTCACATACGAGCGCGAAAAGAAGCAGCACCGCGTTGACGATAACATAAAGCGTCCCGAAATGTATCGGTATGAGAGCGTCAAGCCCGCTCATCAGTGACTGGAAAGGATCCACGCCGAACGAGGCAAATTTGAACATACCCACTGAAACACCGCACAGCGCTACGCCGAGGATGCTCATCATTATCCGCCTGCTCTTTTCACTCTTCATCGACTTGTTGATCGTCTGCTCCAAACACGCCCTTACAATGACCTGCCATTGTGTATCCATGGGGCAGGTTTTAGTATGTTCTGATTTCGCAGTTTCCCTGTGAAAACAGTACAAATTCTTCATTTCCCATATCTTCAAAATAGCTCCGGATTATCCTGCAGATACCGCCATGCGTCACAAGAAGAGCGTTGACCCCTTCCAGTTCTTTTATCAGCGGAAAAACTCTGGCAGCCATGTCAAAATAGGATTCTCCGCCCGGATATCTTACAAAATACTCTCTTTTTGCTTCCTGGTATCCGCAGTCAAACCTATCAACACCTTCAAATCTGCCGAAGTCCTGCTCGATCAGCCTGTCATCGATGTCATACCGGATGCCTGTTACATCTGAAATAGCGTCAGCAGTTTGCCTTGCTCTGCTTAATGGCGAGCAAAGGAACACATCTATTTTCAGATCCTTCAAAGAATCCGCAAGCTTACGGGCCTGCTCAATACCTTTGGCGTTCAGAGGTATGTCTGTCCTTCCCAGGACCTTATCGATGGCATTCCACTCAGTCTCACCATGTCTTACAACGTATATCATTCTGGTCACCATTAGAAGATCTGCCCGGGCAGTCTCAGTTTTTCTTTAGGCGGAAATAACTTATCGAACACTTCGACATCTTTGTCATCGACATAATATCCTGCAGGAGTCTGATATACTCCGGTAATGTCTCTCAGATATCCCGGGATCAGTTCTTTACAAAGAAAGAAGGAATCATCAGCGCCTTCCGGCAGGTCGTGATATCTGATGCCGATGCTGCGGGCATAGTCAAACCCGCTTTTACCGTAGAAGTTGATGTTGCCCTCAAACAGTACCGCGCCGAAGCCCATCTCCCCGGCTTTCTCCAAAGAGAAGTCAAGCAGCAGCTTGCCATATCCCTTGCGTTTAAGTTCAGGGGTTATGCAGATCGGTCCCATTGTCAGCACATCGATGTCTCTGCCGTCATCAGCATTGATAACGGTTCTCATGAACATGTTCTGTCCTATCAGTCTGCCGTTTTGCTCCATGACAAAATCAAGTTCTTTCACGAAAGCAGGATCATCACGCAGCACGTGAATAACATAATGCTCGCTGCATCCCGGCCTGTAGACATTCCAGAACGACTCTCTGATAAGGTTCTCTACCTCTCTGTATTCTTCTTTTTTCTCTAAGCGTATAGTAATGTCATTTTTATTCATTGTTTTACCTCCTGAAAATTGTCGACTTCAATTGCTTTTACAGCGGGAGGTTTGCAGTGATCGCCCGCGAACCTCCCGGTCAGCCGGCAATCTCCATTGTGGTGTGAAGTTTTCTCAAAAAACACTCTCCTTAAATATTATCAAATGGAATCCCTGCCGCCGGTATAGCGGATCGCGAATTCACACTCCATGGCATCTCTGATTGCTATGTGCATCTTTTCGAGAGAGCAGTCCAGCATCTTTCCATCACCAAGACACAGCGATGAGTGTATGTATTTGCCGCCTGAAAAATGCGCGCAGATATCTCCCCTCTGAAGGGAATCCCTGACGTTTTCGCCTCTGATGAGCATGATATCCCTGACCCCTATGCGCTTACGGGCTATCTCAAGAGCATCATTATGATCAGGCAATCCGGCTATGCGGTTCCAGCTGGAATCATTTATCACATGAGTATTGCAGCGGCATGGGATATGTCCGCCATGGTGCCAGCACGCGAACGGCACGCAAATACAATTGCTGCCAAAGCGCTTCCCTTCCTGCCTGCGGGAACAAAGCGGACACTTATGCGTATAAGGAACAAGCAGTCTGTATCTTATATAGTGCCAGTCCCGCTTTGCGAGTCCGTACGCGTATTCACATATAGCATCGATGATCTCGTCATTTGATGCTTCCCGAATATCGTAATTTGTCATCATTGATCGCGTTTCTTATCCTTTTCTCTTATCTTAACACAATCGCCTGATTTAGATTAAAGAAAAACCGCAAGCTTACAGCCTGCGGTGGTGATGGCGGAATATGGACTGCTTTTATGAGTTGTTTAAACTCTATAGTAAATCATACTTATTCATGATCTCCCTCAGTAGCGGCTCATCAACATCATATGTGACATCTCCGATGCTTGCTACAGGCATGACCGCGGGAGACGTTCCGCTTATAAACGCAGCGTCGAACTCCGCGATACTGTCTGCCGGCACGCTCTCCTCATGCAAAGCCGCCCCTGTATCCCTGATGAGTTCGATGATCTTAGCTCTCGTTACACCAAGAAGGACTTTATCCGGAGGCGCTGTAAATACCTCGCCTTTCTTTATAAAGAAAACGTTGGAACGGCTTCCTTCTGTTATCAAACCTTCTCTGTCGACCAGCAGCACTTCATAAAGTTCATCCCTCTTCATGGCCTCATCCGTCGCGTCGCGGAGTTCAGGATCCATCATCTTGATATTCGGATTTGTCCGCTCCCCCATAAACAGCCCGACCTTTACGCCCTTCCTGTACATCTCCGCGTCAGGATAGTGCGTAGGATTGAGATGCATGCACGCGTGACCGCTCACATCCACCTCTACTCTGATATTATGATCTCTGATCCCGCTCTCATACACAAGATCCGCGATGCTGCCACGCAGTTCATCTATAGTAAAAGGTGTGAGCATACCAATAGCCGCGAGCGATCTGCCAAGCCTCTCATAGTGATCTTCAAGGAATTTCGGTTCACCGTCTGTAAGGCGGATCACTTCATACACCGATGGCATGCTGAGTATTCCTCTGGTAACGGCCGATCTGAATCCATCCGCCATTATCCTGACGGCCTCTCTGATATTTCTAAGCGGTATCTGGCTGTAATAGAAAGCAAGATAAAGCTGTCCGTCATGATCCAGCTGTTCAATATCTACGACTTTTATGCCCGCGTCTGCCGCCTTCCTGACCAGTCTTTCAGCCAGTTCCTTCCGGATCTCTCCGGTTCTGGCGCTTCCCTGCATCCCCTCATGGAGCACCCTGTTGAATGTATCGAGCATGAGAGTCAGATTGATGCCTGACTGGGTATTCTCCGCGGTAAGGAAGTTCCCTCTGCTGCCGTATTCTCTGATCGCGGACAGGGCCTCGCTGAGTTTGCGGGAATACAGCGTCTTCACCCTGCGGAGATTTGCCTGATAACAGCCGCTCTGCATGAAACGCGCCAGAGTCAGCTGTTCTGTCTTGGAACATGTCTGATCGTAATTCATTCTGATGCTGTTATATAAACCGACCATTACAGGCGGCAGCACCATGTAGCTTATCCTGACAGCCGGGAACAGCGTCGATGTGAACGACCCTATGTAAACGACCCTGCCGTCTTTGTCGAGACCCTGCAGCGCCGGCACAGGCATTCCCGTATATCTGAGTTCGCTGTTGTAGTCATCCTCAATTATGATACTGTCATTTGCCTTGGCCCAGTCAAGCAGCTGACGTCTTCGTCCGACAGGCATCAGCGCTCCGGTCGGAAACTGATTCTGCGGGCAGACATAGACCGCTGTCCTGATATTCACAGGCAGCCTTTCGATCTTTATTCCGTTTTCTCTGACCGGGATGCAGCTCATGCTGAAACCCCAGTCGCGGAATATGCTCCTTACCGGCATATATCCGGGATCCTCAACTGATATATGTCCTATATCCATGAGTTTCAGTATTCTTGCAAGATGGCTGACCAGCTGCTGGGTCCCGGCACTGATCACTACCTGCTCCTGGGCGCAGACTACGCCTCTTGACTTATATATATACGCCGCGATCTCTTTCCTGAGTTCGGGTTCACCCTGTCTGTCCGCTTCCGTCAGCAGAAGCTCAGGTGTCTCATTGAGAACTCCGGCCATGCACTTTTTCCATTTGACAAAATCAAAAGACTCCGGATCGCAGCTTAACGGCCTCGCGTGAGCTGACTTCCCTGCAGTCTCTTCCGCCAGTTTGTTTTTTCGGCTGCCGTTTTCCGCCTCCGTTCGAGGATCGCTCCCAAGGATCCGGAAGCTATCAGAGCCTGATGTATTTGTATCCGGATCCGCACTTCCGCCTGCTCCCTGTGCCGCATAAAAACCTGACTGCGGTCTGCTGACGACATAGCCTTCGACCATGAGCTGATCATACGCGATCTTTACAGTCGTCACGCTGATCCCGAGGATAGCAGCCATATTGCGAAGAGACGGGAGCCTCTCACCGGGACTGATCCTGCCTTCTGATATCTCATCTCTGAGATACTCATAGAGCTGTACATACAGACTTTTGGAAGAATTGTTATCGAACTCCATTGAAATCATACTAACTGTTCCCCTGACCCCACGAATTGTGCTGTACAAAATGCGACAAAATGTATATTTTTCTGATTACAATTTGCGGTTATTATAATACTAATCAGAAAAAGGGGCAAATAAATCGTTTATACTTGGGAAAGAGGACAGAATATGAACAATGGATCTCCTGACAGCAAGACTTCCGGTCTTGTCTACACGGCACTTATGATATGCCTTGTCCTGCTCGGAACGGTTTTGTTCAGGATCCCCGTCCCGATGACTCAGGGTTATGTTCATCTGGGGGATACGATGATATTCCTCGGGGCCCTGATGCTGGGCAAGCGACACGGCGCTGCTGCAGCGGGACTCGGATCAGCGCTGGCGGATATTCTCGGCGGCTTTGCTTTCTGGGCGCCTTGGACGCTTATCATAAAGTTCCTGATGGCCTTTGTCACAGGACTGATTCTCGAACGGTCCGCCCGAAGCCGCAAACACAATCGTTCGGCTGACAGACTCGTTAAGTTAGCTGCCATGACTGCCGGAGGGATACTTATGTGCGCAGGATATCTTGCCGCCGAGACCGTGATGTATGGAAGTTTTGCGCTGGCCGTCGTCGGTCTGCCGTGGAACATAGGGCAAGTCATAGTAGGAATGGTGCTGTCCATGGCGATCTACTCAGCTATAGCCGCTTCAGCAGGAAATAAATAAAACCGTGGGGATCCCAACGGTTCAAATACCAGAGAGTAGAAAGATCTAATTTACAGACCCGGATAGTTTATTTGGCGCCCTTCCCTGTTTTACAGTTCATATACAGCAATGATCTCATTACCGCACATTTCTGAAGTCTCTGCAAAGCCGTACTTGAGATAGATATCCCTTGCGCGTGTGTTTTCGGGTTCGTAGGATAGCCATACTTTTTGAGCCGCCCCAAAAGGAAAAGTGCGGATCAAAGCCATTGCAGCATCCATCGTCTGCTTTCCGAGACCCTTCCCCTGATATTTCTTGTCTATCATCAGTCTCCAGAGGCTGTAATTCTCTTTGATAAGATCACTTTCATTCTCGTTGCCTACTGTCCCTTTGCCGATCATGACAAATCCTATAAGGTCATCGTCATTATAAACAGCTAAAGGCATGGCATTGTTGCCTTCATTTCTGGTTGCGTAAGCTTCCGCAAGACTCTGAATGTTTTCTGCGACATAATCCTTTTGTTCTTCAAAAGGCTCCAGTGCACATACTTTCCAGATATTTTTATTTGTGATTTCTTCAAATCTGATCATTGGTCATTTCCTTTCGGCCCTTCCAAATGAAATCCTGCCGGTCTAAGATCCACGCCTTACAATTCCAGCAGCATGTAAACCAATTCCTGATACCCGCTTATCCGCGAATTGAATCCTTTGGGATTTCGGCCGAATTCCGCGAATCCCAGACTTTTATACAGGGATATCGCTGCTTCATTCTCGGCTACCACGTTCAATTCCAGTTGAGTATAACCGGCTTCTTTTGCGCATTGGACGCAGGCTTTTGTGAGGGCTTTTCCCAGACCGAGCCCCCAGTACTCCTTCAAAACGCTGACCCCCATTTCAGCCCTATGCCTGACCTTATATTTTCTCCCTACAGCCTCGATGCCCGCAGTTCCCGCTACCTTCCCATCTACTATGGCAATTATTTCGATCTCATCGTGACTATTCGTTTTTTCGCGCAGGAACTGCGCTTCCTGCTCAGGACCAAAACTGTTTTCATCAGGATATGACAGCAGGTAGTCGGTCTCAGCATGGGTGGCATTGAAGTTCTCATAAACCGTAAATCCATCAGCCGCGTCGCCGTTTCTCAATATTGCTTCTTTACCGTTTTTCAGCAAGATCTTCTGGTAATGATTCATAACTGCCTCACAAATTTAGATTCTTAATATATAAGCGAGGGTTTTTAACAGCCTTCGCTTTTCTTTATGATGAAGGTGATTGGCTAACGTAATTTTCGATTGGGACCCCACGCCCGTATTCAAATTTGTTAGCCAGCCTTCATTGTTCTGCATTCGATTAAGCAAGTTGGGCAGCCTTAGTGTTCTCCCGTTTAACTATAGAATATGTCTGAACTATGAAGTGCTGTATCCAGTCAAATCTATTTATAGGAGGTTTTCTATGATTGCTGTTGGAATCGATGTCTCCAAAGGCAAGAGCACTGTTGCCATCCTCGATGGTGATGGATCCATCCGTGCTCATCCCTATGAGATGAATCATTCAAAAGCGGAACTCGATGCTTTGATCAAGTACATCAAGGCTGTCGATGACCACCCAATTATTCTTATGGAGCCTACCAGCCATTACCATTATCCTGTGCTAAAAGCATTCCTTGATGCAGGTCTTTCTCCTTCACTAGTAAATCCATATCTTTTAAAGAAGTATGGTGATGCTGAACTGCGTAAGGCTAAAACCGACAAGAAAGATGCTATGCGGATCGCTCGTTATGCACTCGAGAAATGGTATTCTCTGGTTCCTTATTCACCAATGGATCAGAAATATGAAGACCTGCGCTTCCTCTCATCTCAGTATAGGCAAAGGATCTCTATGGTTGTAAAGAGCAAAAACCAGTTGATCAATCTGCTTGATGAGTCTATGCCCGGAATCACTCGTATACTTGCACTTAAGAGCAGAAATCCTGAAAAATGCATGCTTTTGCAGTTCATAAAGCGTTTTCACTCATTCGACTA
>SVDB01000143.1 GCA_015058065.1 Clostridiales bacterium | reverse complement strand
ACGCATGGACTCAAGATCATGGTGATCGTACCGGCCTATGAAAGCACGGGCGACGCTTTTGATCTTACAGGCGCGGTTATAGAAGTGGGAGGAACATTTGAAGCGTTCCTGCCTGCTGATGATCCGGGCTGCTTCGACTACAGACTGCACATGAGAGGACGTGGCATAGGTATCGCTTTTCGCACATACAGTTTCACTGTAACAGACAATGGCGACACACTACTGACTGCAATACAAAGGCAGCTGTGTCATGAAAGGGAAAACTTCCTCGCGCGTTTCGATGATAAGACAGGCGGATTCCTCAGAGGCGTTTTGTTCGGTGATAAGAGCGAAATCGACGAGGAGACTGTCAGGGAATTCAACGGCAACTCTACGGGTCACATACTTGCGGTAAGCGGGCTTCATATGAGTTTTCTATACGCGATGCTGCGGTTCATGACAGGACGGAAAAGGAATGCCTGGATATCCCTCCTGATCATTGCTGTGATCCTGATGTACGGAGAGATGACCATGTGGAGCGCGGCCACTGTAAGAGCGTGCATGGTGATGGGGATAAGCCTGCTTTCAGTACAGTTCAGACGGCCGTTCGATCTGCTCACAGCAGTGAGTCTGGCCGCGCTTCTTATATTGATCCGCGAACCATATCAGCTGTTCAGCTCAGGTTTTCAGATGTCCTTTCTGGCGATGCTGGGAATAGCAATGCTTACTAAACCCTTGTCATCGGTCATCGGGGAAGCACTCGGTGTCATGCTGGCGGTCCAGCTTGGGACGCTCCCGGTCGTCGCCGGCACTTTCAACCGGTTCAATCCGTTATCCATACTGATAAATGTGCCGGTGATCCTTATCACGTCATTGCTCGTGCCGCTCTGTATATTAATTCTGATGATAAACATGGTGACCGGGTATGTACCGGAGGCAGGCGACCGGGCAGTTGAACTGATAACATATTCGCTGATGAAAACAGATCATTTTCTCTATTTCGACGGAGACTTTTCTTTCCTGACAGGAGGTCCGGGTAGGGCGGCGATCATAGTTTTTTATATCGTCATCTTCGGTTTGTCGTCAGAATGGGCAAGAGTAAGATTCCTGAGGCATGAGTCTGCAGCGGTCGTCAGATGCGGAGCGATCCTTATGCTTCCGGTCATCATGTTCGGGCTATGCGCTCGTGATCCGTTCGCTGACGATGAGATAGTTTTTGTCGCGGTAGGTCAGGGAGACTGCGTGCATGTCAGAGCGGAAGGACACGACATCCTTATAGACGGAGGAGGAAGTGAATACTACGATGTCGGGGAGAAGATACTGCTTCCGTATCTGCTGCACAGCGGTGCGGAAAGCACTGAGATCGCGCTTGTGACTCATCTGCACGAAGATCACTATAAAGGGATCGCGGAACTCAGCGAAGAGTATCCGGTAGGGGCCTTCGGTGTCCCTGCTGATTACAGGACGGGGTTTGAAGAAGCAGCGGAGCCGCCTCTTGACGCGGGAAAGACCATATTCATCAGCCCGGGATCGAAGATCTCGGTTACGGATGATGTTTACGTAGAAGTCATATGGCCTGTTGCCGGTCAGGAAAGTCCTGTGTCGATCGACGACCCGAACGAGCATAATACAGTGTATATGATCCATTATAACGGTGTTAAAGTGATGGTCACGGGAGATCTGCTCGAAGAAGACGAACTGCTGATGACCGAATACTATCAGGGAACGGATACGCTTGAATGCGATGTACTGAAGGTAGCTCATCACGGCAGCCGGTCAAGCACTTCTGAAGAGTTCCTTGACGCGGCTTCACCTTCAATAGCGGTGATACAGGCGGGCAGGGACAATATTTACGGCCATCCTCACGCTCAGACACTTGAACGCCTGGAAGAGAGGGGAATAAGCGTGTTCCGGACAGATATCAACGGCGCAGTGGGACTGGATATAAAGGACGGACAGATCTGTGTCGATCTTTTTCATCCGGAATAAGGTGAAACAGGTATCGGATTAATGATAGAATACAGACATGGCATACAAGGATTTTGTGAATGACAGAAAAAAAGGGATACTGAAAGACGTTCTGCTGTTTTACGGCGCTGAAGACTTTCTGATGGAATGGGCAGTCGATAGTCTGATAGATGAATACGTCGACGAAGGCTCAAGATTCCTTGACGTGATCAGGCTCGAAGGCGATAAGGTGACGGCTGCTGACATCATGGCTGAGGCGAGGACCTATTCGATGTTCTCCGAAAAGAGGGTAGTCGTAGTGAGAAACTATCTGCCTTTTTACAGAAGCGCGTCAGACGTAGGCGCTGACGACCTACTGGATTTCGCGTCTTCTCCGCAGGAACAGTCAAAAGTCATATTCGTCATTGAAAGCCGGAATTCCGGGGATCTCTCTTCGTATGGGAAGAAATTCGCTAAAGTCTGCTCTTCATATGAATTCTCGAGGCTCGATAAGGCAGATCTCAAGGCGTTCATAACGAAACGCGTACATCACGCAGGTAAGATGATAGCCCGCAGGGAACTTGACCTGATGATCGATATCTCGGGCTATTACAACAAGGGGAGTGATTATGATCTTACCCGGTTCGACGGAGATATAGACAAGATCACCAAAGCCTGCGACGGGGACATGATAGACGCCGCGCTGATTGAAGAAATACTGATAGGCGACAGCGACCGCTTTGTTTTCAGTCTGGTCGATGCCCTAATGTCAGGAGACCGAGGCAAAGCTTTGTCGGTGGCGGAGGCTATCATCAGAGACGATGACGGAGCCATGGCGGTGCTGGCGCTTCTGACTAAACAGTTCGAGATCATGTATGATTCGCTTGAACTGTCAGAGAAGGGGTTCAGCCTGTCGCAGATGGCAAAGAAAACAGGGATCAACGAGTACAGATTCAAGAGGGCGTTCACGGCTGCGGGGCGGTACAGCAGATCGAGGCTTAGAAAGATCCTTAAAGACCTGTATAACATCGACCGGGACATAAAAAGAGGCGACATGGACAAAGATGTCGCCCTGGAACTGATCTCAATA
>SVDB01000041.1 GCA_015058065.1 Clostridiales bacterium | reverse complement strand
TTCGTCACAGTGTTCCGAAGCGAAAGCCATGAGCCGTGTTTCGGCTCCGGACAGATTGAAATATCCGTCTTTTATCTTCAGCGCCGGGATCACTCCCGATTTTGTGATCTTATTTGTGTCAAAGCTTATCTTTTCAAGGACCTCATACGCGGTATCATCAAGATACTGACCTGACGGAAACGGATATCCCATTGCTACGCCGAATCTGTCGAACAGCTGTCCGACAGAAATGTCAAGTGTACCGCCGGCGATCTCCATGCTGTACCCGGCGTCATCAGGTCTGCAGATCAGCGCTTCCGTAGTTCCGCCGCTAAGATGAAAGAAAAGTGAAGTGTCAGCGGTATGGCTTCGGCTTTCAAGTATGGCTGCAGCGTGGCCTTCCTGATGTGAAAAACCGTACACAGGTATTTCCAATGCTGATCCGAGCACAGAGGCCGCGTTCATGCCTGCGGTAAAGCATGGCATGTATGACCCTTCGACTCTTCTGGGACGCTCAGATACGCCTATGGCCCTGATGTCACGCGGATCTGTTTTCGCGAAAATTTCATCTATGTATCCGGGGAGTCTGTTGCTGTGCCTGAAGAAAGCTTCAGACTGTCTGAGACCGCGTTTGCCTTCCGGTACGTCAAGAAGCACCGCTTTTTCGGCTATGGTGTTCCCACAGCCGTCAATTAGAGCGACAGAAGTCCTGTAATTCGAAGTGTCGATCCCCAGATACCGGCAGTTCATGATCGTCAGTCAGCTTATTCAAGGCTGCGCGAGATCTTGCCCAGGATCGAGTTGATGAACGCGTATGATCTTTCGTCACCGTATTTCTTGGCAAGATCGACAGCTTCATTGATCGAGACACTCACAGGAATGCTGTCAACGTAAAGCATCTCGGCAACTGCTGTTCTGAGGATGGCAAGATCTGTCTTCGCGATCCTTTCAAGAGTCCAGTTGTCGAGATTTTTATTGATAAGGCTGTCGATGTCTTCATGATGATCCTGAACGGCCATAAGTGTCTCAACAGCCTGCTTTTTGCCGGCTGCCCTGACGCTTTCCTCGACGATGCTCAGATCGGCCACATTAAAATCACCTGTGATGTCCATCTGATAGACGAGCTGCATGGTCTTTTCTCTGATATCTTCTCTTTTCAATTCTTTTCACCTTTTTTGTCTATGCCTTCAACACGGATGTTGACTGCTTTAACGGGCTGACCTGTTTTTTCTTCGACGTCTTTTTTTACCTTTGACTGTATGTCATAACAAAGCTGAGGGATGTTGTATCCGAAATACACGATGATCTCACAGTTTATGGTCATCCCCTCTTCGTCTTCGCTTATCCTGATGCCGGGATTCTGTATGTCTCTGCCGATGACTTTCTGTATATTGTCAGTCAGACCAAAATCCGTGAACCGGCTCACAGCGTCGAATGAGATGATGTCTCTTTCAACGAGATCGATGATATTGATATCCTCACTCATCGGCAGGATCCTCTCTTTCGACTATATCGATCCTGAGTTTTTCGATGCGGCGGTCCTTTACGGAAAGGATCGTGAAATCATAATCTCCGTATGAAACCGGAGCGTATTTGACGTTTTCTCTTGGGATCTCGCCCATCAGGTCGATAAGGAAACCTCCGACAGTCTCGCTTGTCTCCGATTCGAGTTCGATATCGGTCTCTTCTTCGAGATCGTCGAGATAGACATTTCCGTCTACGATAAATGTTGTATCGTTAACTTTTTCGATAATGCGGTCTTCTTCATCAAATTCATCGTCGATATCGCCTACGATCTGCTCAATAATGTCCTCGACAGAAACTATACCGCTCACTCCGCCGTATTCATCGATAAGGATAGCGAGATGCTGCTTCTCTTTCTGCAGTTCTTTGAAAAGAGAGTCGATGTTCTTGGTTTCCGGAACGAAATACGCTGGTCTGAGGAGTTTTTTGATGTCTACGTTATCAAAGCCCTTCTTGGTAGCGTTATACAGATAATCCTTGATGTGCAGAATACCGACGACATTGTCCGGATCGCCCTTGTAGACAGGGATCCTCGAGTGAGTAAGTTCCATGAGTTCTTCAAAATACTCGCTTCTGTCGTCGTCGATGTCGATCATGAACACATCCGTACGCGGTGTCATGATCTCGTACGCGAGAAGGTCGTCGAACTCGAAGATCGAGTCGATCATCTTCCGGCCTTCCTCTTTGATCTCGCCGGATTCCTGCCCCCTGTCAAGCATGGACATGACCTTGTCTTCACTGAAGTAGGAGTCATCGACGTCTACTTCCTTACCCATTATCCTGAGCAGTACGTTCGCGATGCCCCTGCAGATCCAGACTAGCGGAAGAGTTATATAGTAAATGAACTTCTGAAAACCGATCAGTCCGACACTTACGCGCTCGCTCGCCTGCGCGGCAAGCTTTTTAGGCAGTATATCGGAAAGCGCGGTATATATGATGTAAAAGCCCAGATTGCAGAGGATGAGCATCAGGAATCCGAAACCATCCCTGTAAAACCCAAAGCCGTCATTCGCTCCTTTGCTCAGATCGATGACCAGCATCAGGATGTTGAACAGTATGAAGCATAAGATTATGCTGATGAAACTTGCCGCGTGATTGGCGTAATGATAACGCGACGGCTTTGAAAGAAAGAACGAAACAGTCTGAAGCCTTTTGTCATCAGGCTCATCTTCTATCATTTCTTTTATGGCGTTTCTGTCCGCGTAATCCAGCGCCCTTTTGCAGGCAACCACAAGGGCGTTCAGGATCATTATAAGAATGATGATCGCGATGTATAAAAACGAGGGTGAAACTCCGTCTAACGGGGAAACTTCGTCTAACATAAATACTCCTATTTTCTTTTACGCATTATCGATCCCTCAGGCGGGATCCTTTTGAATCTGATACGCAGTATCTGCTGAGGATGAGGCGCGCTTTCGACAGGCTCCCCTTCCTCATCATACATTTCGCTTATGGTCTCTTCATAGAACGGTGTGAGCGGAGCGAATATCTCTACGGTATCGCCTACAGAGAACTTATTGCGCTGCTCAACTGTCGTAAGACCGGTATTTTCATCGGTTTCTTTTACAAGACCGATGAATGAATAGTCTCTGGTGTATTCGCTTGTCAGATAGTTCTGACCTTTATCAGTCGGTTTGTTGTAATAGAAGCCGTGAGTGAATTCCCTGTGGCTCGCCTTACACAGTTCATCGAAATACTTTGTTTCATATACGTAGGCGTCCGGATCGGCCAGATACGCGTCTATGGCCGCCCTGTAAGCCGAAACGACGGTCGCGACGTAATACATCGATTTCATGCGTCCTTCGATCTTAAAGGAATATACGCCGGCTTCCGCGAGATCCGGTATCCTGTCGATCATGCAGAGATCGCGGGAGTTGAGTATGTAACTTCCGTGTCCGTCTTCTTCGATCGGATAATATTCGCCCGGCCTCTGTTCTTCTACAAGCGCGTATTTCCATCTGCAGGGATGAGTGCAGGCACCGCGGTTCGCGTCCCTTCCGGCCATAAAGTTGCTCAGAAGGCAGCGCCCCGAATATGATATGCACATGGCGCCGTGAACGAATGCTTCGATCTCTATGTCTTCAGGCAGTTCGCGCCTCATGACACGGATCTCTTCTATGCTCATCTCGCGCGCGCAGACTATCCTCTTGACTCCCTGTGATGCCCAGAATGAAGCTGTCAGGTAATTAGTTGTATTTGCCTGCGTAGAAAGATGGATCTCGGCGTCCGGGATCTGTTCCTTTATGAGCCCCATAACGCCCGGATCCGAGACAAGGAAGGCGTCGATGGGAATATCCCTGATTTTGGCGATATAATCCTTCAGAGGGAGAATATCGCCGTTATGCGGGTATATGTTGATGGTCATATATCCCTTTGCGCCTCTTTCGTGGAGCCAGTCCATTGCTTCGGCGATCTCGGGCACGGAAAGATTGCCGGCGCCGGCTCTGAGACTGAACATCTCTCCGCCGAAATATACGGCGTCAGCGCCGTATATTACCGCTGTTTTCAGTTTTTCCATATCACCCGCCGGAGCGAGCAATTCTATTCTTCGATCTGCTTGTTTATTCATTGATGAAACGTATGACGGCAAGCCCGTCCCCTCCTGTGAGGAGCGTGACTTCCAGGTCATCCCTTTCTTTCAGGTAGTCAAGGAACTTCTTCATATATTTGATGCTTGTGCGGTGCCGTCTTGCGGCGTCGCCGTCAGCCTCAACGATCCAGCCTTTCAGGAGTATGTTGTCGCATACTATCAGAGCGTCCCTGCTGCATATTTTTTCTGCCTGCTCAAAGAAGTCCTTATAGTGGCTTTTCGCGGCATCGATAAATACGAAATCGTATTTATCTTTTTCTTCGGCTTCAGAGAGCTCTGACACGAGGTCCGCGAGTATAGAGTCCGCGTCTCCTGTGCGAAGCTCGATCCTGGAGCCTTCCTCGCGGCTCGAGAACTCGGCTTCAGCTGCTTCTATCATTACAGGATTCCTCTCGATGGTCGTTATGCGCGCTCCGGGAAGCTTCTTCGCGAAGAAAAGCGATGAATAGCCATGAGCGGTCCCGAGCTCAAGGATGCGACGCGGCTTTGTAAGCCCGGTCAGAAGACTCAGTATCTCTTCCGTTTCGGCAAGGATCAGAGGAACGTTCTCGTTTTCGTTTGCGCTTCTCAGCTGAGCCAGATCGTCATCGAGCGCCTTGTGACGGCTGTCGATGAACTTCTTGAGCGGCATGTCCCTTACACTCATTGATCTTCACCCTGCTCATCATTCAGCGCGTTGAGTTCTTCGATCCAGGCATTATATTCGTTTTCGTCGGATGTGAATCTGTGAGTACCGTCGAGACTGGGATCCAGAGCATAATATGTATACTCGTTTTCGTCCGGATAGAGAGCGGCAAGAATAGATTCCTTGCTCGGTGAGCAGAGAGGTTTTTCAGGAAGCTCATCTACCGGAGTGAGGCCCAGATTGATGCGGTTATGTATGACACCGGAAAATACAGTTCTCTCCTTACTGACAGAAGTCTCTTTTTCGATCATCGAAGCGATGACGAGGACCTGCCTGGTCGTTATGCCGAGTTCGTCCGCTCTGGCTCTGTAATCGTCATTATAGAAGTTCGCGAAAGCGTCGAGCATCATGATTATCATCATGTACTCGTCAGCGTCAGCGCTCAGTTCGTATTCTCCCGGGAGAAGGAATCCTTCGAGCAGATCGCTGCCGCTCAGCCCTTCAGGGTTTTCGCCCAGCACGTCAAGTGACGTGATATCAGGCGACGCGGCTGCTTCAAGAAATATATCCTTGTCTGCCAGTCCGTCCCTGTCGAGCGCTGAAGCGAGCTGCTCAATGGTATACCCTGCCGGTACGGTGAATCCGACCGATGTAGTAAGACCGCTCTGCAGGGTCCTGAGAATGCTCAGTGAATCCATTGAAGGTGACAGATAATATGTTCCCGGCTGGAAATCACCGGCAAATGTCAGTTTGGCCAGCAAAATGAAATGAGAAGGATCCTTGATGATCTTCTGTTCGCCGAGGTTTTCGGCTACAGTCTCAAGATCGTCTTCCTCTTCCACGACAAAATCCGCGTACGTTGTACGCGTTCTGTCGCATGGCCTTGACATCATGTAAACTCCCCACAGCGCGAGAGCCGTAAGGACTATGAGAGCCGTAACCACCCGCAGCGCTCTGTGAAAGCGCTTTTCGCTGCTTTCGATGCTGCCGGCGGATACGTTCTCAGTATTCTTGATTTCTTCTGCCAACGCAGTCTCCTATTTGGATCTTCCGAGATACTCGCCGGATCTTGTGTCGATCTGGATCCTCTCACCTTCGTTGATGAAGATAGGGACCTGGATCACAGCGCCGGTCTCAACAGTTGCTGCCTTTGTGACGTTTGTGGCGGTGTCGCCCTTGACGCCCGGCTCAGTCTCGATGACTTCAAGGTCTACAAAGTTCGGAGCTTCTACAGTGAACGCGTTGTCCTTGTAGAACTTTACAGTCGCGATGTCGTTCTCGCGGATGTATTTGATCGCATCCTCAACGAGTTCATAAGTCAGAGGGACCTGATCGTAAGTCTCCTGATCCATGAAGTAGTACAGTTCTCCGTCATTGTAAAGGTACTGCATCTGCTTGGTCTCGATATGAGCCTTAGGGAACTTGTCGTTAGGGTTGAAAGCTTCTTCGCGTGTAGCGCCTGTAAGGATGTTTCTGTATTTGGTCCTTACGAAAGCAGCGCCCTTGCCCGGCTTGACATGCTGGAAATCCAGTACGACATGAGGCTCCCCGTTCATCTCGAAAGTAATGCCTTTTCTGAAGTCACTTGCATAGATCATTGGTGTTTCTCCTTTTTATGATTTGATTAATTGATAGACTTATTTTTGATCGGATGGCTTGATAGCTTCGCCGACAATGCCGAATACATCATTCATCATGGTGGCGATAGCCATCTGAGCCTGCAGGTACCGCGCCGCGAGCGGCTTGGTCATGAGCATTGTACTCAGACTCTGGAAACGTTTAAACGACTCCTTATCAGGCTGGTGCCCGGCGAGCTGAGCAGTCTGGAACTGCATCTGGAGCTCAGTGAACTCCTTGAGCATGTCAGAGGTTTCCTTGTCGTTATCGACTTCTATTCTCATCCTGTCGAATTCCTTGAATTCCTGCGACTCTTTAATGGCCCTTGCCAGGCTGTGAGCCTCGTCATATACATTCATAAGATCGTCCTCCTCTAAACGTAAAGAATCACCGGAATAATCATCGGGCTTTTCTTTGTAGTGTTATATATGAAAGTTTTCATATCTGATTTGATGGCTCTGGTGAGCGAAGCCTCATCGAGCGCTCCGGCAGAAGTGCTCTTGCCTATCGAATTATAAACGACATTCTTCGCTTCGCGGATCAGGTCCATGTGCTCTTCTTCAAAGATGAATCCTCTTGTATTCAGGATCGGTTCAGCCATGAGCGAACCTGTCACCTGATCGAGAGCTACGGATATGGTTATGAGACCGGACTGCGAAAGCTTTTTTCTGTCCTTGAGCACGATGCTGCCGACATCTCCGATACCGTATCCGTCTACCATCACGTCTTCACCTGAAGTGAATCCTTTTACCGCGTGAGTCTCGCTCCCGTTGACTTCAAGCGCGTCACCGTTCGCCAGGACGAATATATGGTCTTTAGCCTGCCCCAGCGAATGCGCTAGCTTGGCGTGCTCGGCAAGATGCCTGTACTCTCCGTGAGCCGGTACGAAAAACTTCGGTCTGATGAGGGTATGTATCAGTTTCAGTTCTTCAGAAGAAGCGTGACCGGAAACATGAACGTCCATAGCCGAAGCGAGGACCACCTCTACTTCTTTCTCGTAAAGCCTGTTTACTATCTGCGAGATGACTTTTTCGTTACCCGGGATAGGCGATGACGAGAAGACTACCACGTCATTTTTCTTTAGCTTGACCGACTTATGATTGTCATAAGCCATGCGTGTCAGAGCGCTCATCGGCTCACCCTGGCTGCCTGTCGTAATGATGGTGATGTTCTTGTCCGCGAGATTCTTTGCCTCGCTCACATCGACAAAAACCGATTCAGGGATGTCATCGAGATAACCGAGATCCTTTGACAGAGCCAGAACGTTCTCCATTGATCTTCCGGACACTGCTATGCGCCTGTGATGCTTCATGGAAGCTTCGATGAAATACTTGATCCTGTGCACATTGGACGCGAAAGTCGCTATGATTATGCGCCTGTCAGTATTGTCGAATATCTCGTCTATCGAACGTCTTACTACGGCCTCAGACGGAGTGTATCCCTTTCTGAGAACATTGGTGCTGTCACAAAGAAGGACATCCACGCCCTGGTCGCCCAGCTGCGAGAATCTGTTGAGATCGATGACCTTTCCGTCAAGCGGCGAATAATCGATCTTGAGATCTCCTGTGTGGACCACATGCCCTCCGGCGAACTTGATAGAGTACGCCAGGGAATCGGCTATGCTGTGATTGATCTGGATGGCCTCGATCGTGAAACCGCCGAGAGTGAATCTGTCTCCGGCTTTGATCACATGGCGTTCGCATGTGAGATAGTTTTCTTCCAGTTTGTGGTCGATCAGACCCATGGCCAGAGGCGAAGCGTAAACAGGTACCGTTATCTCCTGAAGCAGGTACGGTATGGCTCCGATATGGTCCTCATGGCCGTGCGTTATGATGAGACCTTTGATCTTTTCGCTGTTCTCTTTCAGGTATGTGAAGTCCGGTATGACTATGTCGATCCCGAACATCTCATATTCCGGAAAGGCGAAGCCGCAGTCGATTATGAGTATCTCATCGTTGCATTCTATGAGAGTGCAGTTCTTGCCAATCTCTTTCATTCCGCCCAGAGGGATAATCCTGAAAGGCGGCCTTACTTTCTGTTTATTCTTTTTTATTGCTTTTGCGGGGGCTTTCGCCCTCTTCTTGCTGTTATCTTTATAAGTTGCCATAACAACGAAGCCGCTATTTTACGACAAAGTTGATTATCTTGTTTGGTACATATATCACTTTTATCACTTCGCGTCCGTCTGAAGCTTCTATGAATCTTTCAGACGCCCTCGCGGCTTCTTCAACTACCTCCTTTTCTGAATTGTTAGGCAGCATCAGTTTATCCTTCAGCTTGCCGTTTATCTGGAGAATGATCTGCACCTCGTCTTTTACGAGAGCAGCAGTGTCGCAGACCGGCCATGCCCTGTTATACAGTCTGTCTTCGTGACCGAGCTGGCTCCAGAGTTCTTCCGCGATATGCGGCGAGAACGGATCGAGAAGCGTCAGCAGCGTCTCGACCGCTTTGTTGAACAGCGGCAGATTGATGTCGCCGTTCTTGTATTTGTACATTTCGTTTACAAGTTCCATTATAGACGCGATAGCGGTGTTGAAATTGAATCTGCCGCCGGCGTCCTCAGTTACCTTCTTTATGGTCGAATTCAGCATGAAATTAAGGGACTTGTCCGCTTCGTTTTCAGCTTTGAACTCCGCAGGGACTTCAGCGTCTCCTCTGATATCATTGATGTATTCATACACCAGCCTGTAAACACGGTTGAGGAATCTGTAGCTTCCCTCTACACCTTCATCAGACCAATCGAGCTCCTTTTCCGGAGGAGCGGCGAAGAGTATGAAGAGTCTCGCGGTATCTGAACCATATTTTGCCTGTATCTCAGCAGGGCTGACTACATTGCCGAGAGACTTGCTCATCTTGGCGCCATCTTTGATGACCATTCCCTGTGTCAGAAGGTTCCTGAACGGCTCTTCTTCTTTGCTCAATCCTATATCATGCAGGAACATCTGGAAGAACCTCGCGTACATCAGGTGAAGTATAGCGTGCTCGACGCCTCCGATGTACTGATCGACATCCATCCAGTAATCAGCCTTGTCTCTGTCGAACGGAGCCTTGTCGTTGTGCGGATCGCAGTATCTGAGGAAATACCATGAGGAATCGACGAACGTATCCATCGTGTCGACTTCCCTTTTAGCCGGTCTTCCGCAGCATGGGCATACCGTATCGACGAATGACTTGCTGGTCGTGATCGGCGACTCTCCCTTTCCGGTGAATTCAACGTCAGTCGGCAGCAATACCGGCAGATTCTCTTCTTTCTCAGGGACCCATCCGCACTCATCGCACCAGATCATAGGGATAGGAGCGCCCCAATATCTTTGTCTCGAAATGAGCCAGTCTCTGAGCCTGAAATTGACTGTCTTGTCGCCTATTCCCTGTTCATTTAGCCATTCGATCATAGCCGGGATGGCTTCCTTGTTGTTCATTCCGTTGAATTTTCCGGAATTGATCATCTTGCCCTCTGCGACAAAGGCTTCCTTGAGATCGTAAAGATCGATGGACGGATCTTCAGGATCTACGACCGGTATGATCTCGAGACCGAATTTTCTGGCGAAATCAAAGTCTCTCTGATCGTGCGCAGGTACAGCCATGATGGCTCCTGTACCATAACCCATCAGTACATAGTCTGAAATATAGATCGGGATCTCTTTGCCGTTTACAGGATTTACAGCGTATCTTCCGGTGAAGACACCGGTCTTCTCGCTGCTTGTCGAAGTCCTTTCAATATCGGTCATGCGGCGAGCCTTTTCCTGATATTCCAGAACGGCGGCTTCTTCAGGACGTCCCGCGACCAGTTCGTTCACGAACGGATGCTCAGGAGACATGACCATGTATGTAGCTCCGAAAAGAGTATCGGCTCTTGTTGTAAATACCTCGAGAGTCTTATCGGAATCTTTGATCGTGAAATCGATATTGGCTCCGTAGCTCTTTCCGATCCAGTTGCGCTGCATCGTCTTGACCTTGTCCGGCCATCCTTCGAGCTTATCGAGGTTCTGGAGCAGTCTGTCAGCGTAGTCGGTGATCTTCAGATACCACTGTGACAGATTCTTTTTCGTGACTTCCGTATGGCATCTTTCGCACTTGCCGTCCACTACCTGCTCATTCGCGAGAACTGTCTGACAGCTTGGGCACCAATTGACAGGATTGTCTTTCTTATACGCGAGACCTTTCTTGAAGAACTGGATGAATATCCACTGGGTCCATCTGTAATACTCCGGGGTGCATGTAGCGACCCTGCGGTCCCAGTCATACGAAAGGCCCATGCTCGCGAGCTGCCTGTCCATCTCGTCCATGTTGTCATATGTCCACTTTGCCGGCTCAGCGTTGTGCTGGATGGCAGCGTTCTCGGCAGGCAGACCGAACGAGTCATATCCCATCGGATGAAGCACGTTATATCCGGCCATTTTCTTGTATCTCGCGATGACATCTCCTATGGAGTAATTCCTTACATGTCCCATGTGGAGCTTTCCCGAAGGATAAGGGAACATTTCAAGAACGTAATATTTCTCTTTACTGTCATCTTCGACTGTCCTGAACGCGCCTTCTTCAGCCCAGATCTTCTGCCATTTAGATTCTATTTCCGAAAAGTTGTATCTGTCTTTCATTATCCTTACTCCTGATCAGTCCACCAGTATCGATTCACAATCGCTCCATATCTTTTCGAGCGTATATTTGTCGCGGGTATCGGATGTGAATAGGTTTACTATAACATCTCCACCGTCAATCAGGATCCAGCCGGTGTCAGGACGCCCGTCCTTGCTCTTAGGTTCTATGCCGAGTTCCGCGAATTTATCGGCGGTCTCATCAGCCAGAGCTCCGAGCTGCCTGTCGGATGTACCCGTTGCTATTACAAAGTAATCGGCGAACGATGATTTCTCTGCTATGTCGATCATTACGATATCTCTTGCTTTTTTATTGCTGAGCATTTCCGCTATCGTTCTTGCTGTTTCCTTGCTTTCCATCAATTATCTCCTTTGATTTTTTCACTTATCCAGTCCCTTGCTTCCAAAGTATCCTTATGGATCACCCGCCCTGTCGAGCGGAGGGATCCTATCGTGTAGTCGAGTATTTCCAGGCATGCTCTGTCGAGATCGTTGCGGGCCAGTTCCTGATAATACTTCAGATCGCTGTATGTCCTGTTGCGCTCTACCGCGTCGGCAGCGAATATTATCTCTTCAAGGAGCGACATCCCGCTGCGGCCGGTAGTATGATAACGCACCGCGTTCAATATGTCTTCGTCATCCACGCCAAACTCGTATTCGAGTATGGCAGCCGCGACCTTTGAATGAGCCAGGGCGTTGCTTCCGATCAGTTCGTCCGGCAGACCGTATTTTCTTACATACCCGTCCATACGCTCTTCATCGAAGTTCTTGGCGATGTCATGATATCTGCCGGCAAAAGAAGCCTTTTCCTTGTCTGCTCCGTGGATCTCCGCCAGACTTACCGCCATGTCCTGGACTCCGAGCGAATGTCTGTATCGGCTCTCCTTGAGATTGTCTTTCATGAATCTCTCAAGAGCGTCCCTATCTGTACAGTTGATGCTCAATTATATATTCCTCCACTTCCGGGAGGACCAGCCCGTTCAGCGGTCTTCCGTTTTTTATGTTTTCGCGGATCTCCGTAGATGACGCGTCCACCGGCGGCATTTCCATGACGGTTATGTCGGCTCCGTAATGGCTGCGAAGATACTCTATCTTGCGCATACCTTCAGCTGTATCTGTATGAGGCCTGAGCGCAGTGATCAGATGATAATCCCTGAGTATCTCCGGACCTTCATACCATGTGTCGACCTGAACTGCTGAATCAAAGCCGAGAACGAAACTCAGTTTACCGTCAAGCATGCTGCTCCAGTGTCTCAGGGTCTCGACCGTGTATGACGGGCCGCCTTTATTGAGCTCATATCTCGACAGGCAGAACGCTTTATTGTACTTGAGGATCCGCTCTATCATGCCGCATCTGTCCTTCCCGTCTGTGACCTTACGGTCCTGCTTGAACGGGGACATAAAGGCCGGCATGAATATCAGCTTATCGATGCCGCATTCCTTTACCGCGCTGTCAGCCAGCGCGAAATGGCCTATATGTATGGGGTCAAAGCTGCCGCCGTATATGGCATAGTTGCGTTTTTCCATCGTATAAAAGTCTTGTTAAGCCTGAGGCGCGAGTTCGATGCCGAGTTCCTCAAGCTGACCTTCTCCTGCCGGAGCCGGAGCTTCGCAGACAGGGCATTCCGCGTTCTGGTTCTTAGGGAACGCGATGACCTCTCTGATGCTCTTTTCTCCGAGCAGCAGCATGACCAGCCTGTCAAGTCCGTAAGCGAGACCAGCGTGAGGCGGCGCTCCGTACTTGAATGCTTCTATCAGAAAGCCGAACTTTTCGGCGCATTCTTCGTCTGTAAGTCCCAAAGCTTTGAACATGCGCGCCTGAAGATCCTTATCATGTATCCTGACACTTCCTCCCCCGAGTTCGACACCGTTGAGAACTATGTCGTAGGCGTTGGCTCTCAGGCCGAGGATGTCTGTATCGAGCTTGTCGAGTTCGTCGAGCTTTGGCTGCGTGAAAGGATGGTGCATAGCTTTGATGGTGCCCTCCTCATCCTGCTCGAACATCGGGAA
>SVDB01000142.1 GCA_015058065.1 Clostridiales bacterium | reverse complement strand
ACGCCGACACTTAAGGATACCGGCGGAAGATCATCTTTAGGATGCTGCAGTATCTCATTCACACGGTTCATTTTATTCAGCACGAGCTGATTCATGGAACTGTTGACTCGGGTCATGATGACCGCGAACTCATCCCCGCCTATACGGCACAGCACGTCCACGGATCTGAAGCTTGACCTTAGCAGTTCCGCGACCTTTTTGAGGATGCGGTCTCCCACCGCGTGGCCGTAAGTGTCATTGACGTCCTTGAAGTAGTCGACATCGATAAGGATAAGAGCCATGTGCTGCGTATCAACACTTTCCATCATAAGGTCGTAAGCGCCTCTGTTGAACAGACCCGTAAGGGCGTCATGAGACGCCTCATGGCTCAGCTTCTCACGCGCTTCGCGGTTTTCTTTAAGGATCTGATTGTATACCCTCGTGACTATCCTCAGTTCTTCTACTCCCTTCGGAGGAATGGCTTCCTGATCCTGCATCATGCGGACTATACTGGTCAGAGGTCTGTGGACCATTCTGATGATTACATAAACTATGCCCATCACCACCAGCAGGAACGATACAGTCATGAAAGACCGAAGTTTAACCAGCATCACGAGTTCAGCGGAAGCGCGGTTCAGTTCCTGACTTGAGGATCGTATGAGCGACTGTGTGCAGAGACCCACGTTCTCTCTGATACGGTCCTTGTAGTGCATGTAGTTATTGTCGAATACCAGAGTCTCCGCCAGATCCTTCATCTCTTCAGGTGAAAGGCTGAGTTCTTCTTCCGTAAGCTCGACTTCCGCGATTTCCGCCGGCACCATGCTCATATCATAATTGCCCGCTTCCAGTATAAGTCTTATAGCTTTGTTTTCGTAGACGACAAGTTCATTCGAATAAGCCAGCGCGGCGTTAAGGCTTTCGATCGCGCCGCTGTCATCATCGCCCAGGAGTTCTTCAAGGCTTTCCACAGCCCTGTCTCTTCTTCTGGTCTCATTGAGTTCTTCGATGAAATCTTCAAGGTATTCCATCTCGCCGGTCACTACAAAGCAGCGGACGCGGTCCGTCAGATAATCCGAGCCGGATTCCATATCCGACGCGGCGATCTGGGCAGCGATATATCTGTCGCTGGCCTCCTCCATCTGCTGATATCCCCTTGAAACGGAAATATCAGAGATCAGAAGCGCGACAGCAGCTATCAGAGCCATTATCATGAAGAACACTGTAGCGGTTTTGAGCTGCAGCGCACTCTGCCCGAGAGTCTCATCCGGCAGATCATCAGCTTTTTCTTCGGTTTCCCCTGAAGTAACCTCGTTTCTGCGCATCAGATCCAGTTTCATGCTCCTGCTGATATCATCGTCTTCAGGTTCGCTGTCCTTTGCTGCGGAAGCCGACATCCTGTTAGTGAACTCCGCCTCCTTCTTCTGGAGTATGAAAGGTTCGAATTCTGAGGCAGGTACCGGTTTGGAGAAGAAATAACCCTGAACTATATCGCAGCCAAGAGCCTTGAGCGCGTGGATCTGTTCCTCTGTTTCGACGCCTTCCGCGATAACGGGGACCGCAAGATAATCGGATATGCCTATGATGACCTCAAGCATATGTGTGTTCCCGCCTGCCTTGAATGCGTTTCGTATGAAGTACATGTCAAGTTTGAGAGCGTCTATAGGGAGAGTTGAGAGCATGTTAAGAGACGAATAACCGCTCCCGAAGTCATCCATCTCTATCTTGAATCCCAGATCTCTCAGCCGCTGCGCGGTCTCTATGATCTGTTCAGAATCCTGTGTATATGCAGATTCGGTGATCTCAAGGAGCAGATCCCGTCCGGTCAGGCCGTTTCTTGATGTGATATCCTGGAGTTTGTCGACTATATTCGCATCATACATGTCTATCCTGGACACATTAACGGAAACCGGTATCGAATGATTGAGCCTGGTCTTCCATTCAGCGACCTGCCTGGCTGCCTCTTCCCAGACGTAATGGTCAAGCTGCTGTACGAGGCCGTTTTGTTCAAAAAGCGGAATGAAATCTCCCGGGCTGATCATTCCGAGTTTAGGATGTATCCACCTCACAAGCGCTTCCGCGCTGATGAGCATCGGTGTTTTAGGTCTCACATCGAATTTCGGCTGATAATAGACCTGAAACTGTTTTTCTTTTATGGCTGCAGGAAACTCTTCTATAAGCTGCTCAGCGTAAAGTTCTTTCTTATGAAGGGTATCATCAAATGTACCTATCGTTTTGGTAAATGACCCCTTTACCGAATCAGCAGCCATCTTGGCGCGGTCAAATCTTCTTTCAATGTCTATCGATTTCTCGGCGCGCTCATATACTCCCATGCGCAGCCTGATCCTGTTATCCGCTGTTTCCCATTCCGCGAGTCTTTCAAGCAGATCGTTCAGGATAGTTTCAGGATCCTCCTGATGCGGACAGTACAGTAAAAAAGTATCGGCATCCTGTCTGCACGCCAGTCCTCCGGTTTTACTGACTACGGCCAACAGCTGTTCTCCGATCAGCCGCAGCACCTCATCTCCGTAAGCCCTGCCATATCTTTCATTGACCATATGGAAATGGTCAACGTCTATGATCGAGGCGTCCATTTCGGTCTCTTTGTGATAATTGTCGTGCTGTTCCGCGTATTTGTAGAAGAACTCTTTGTTATACAGACCGGTCAGCGGATCTTTTTCAGTTGACTGGATTATCTCTCTGTCTTCAGATAATTCTATGGTCCGGAGCACTCTCGCGTGTACGACATCGATGGCCGGGTAAGGCTTTGGAATAAAGTCCGCAGCGCCGAGTCTGAGGCTTTCGACTTCCGTGTCTTTCTCCGCGGTCATTACGATAACAGGAATGTGAGAGATCAGTTTATCCTCTTTCATCTCTTTCAGGACTTCAAGTCCCGACATTCCCGGCATCATAATATCGAGCAGGACAAGCGAAAGAGTCTCCCTGTACTGCCTGATTTTTTCCAATGTGTCGACACCGTCTTCAGCAAAGATCACCTCATAGTCGTCTTTGAGCATCTCACCGAGTATCGCGCGGTTGATCATCTCATCGTCGGCTATCAGGATCTGCCTCAT
>SVDB01000141.1 GCA_015058065.1 Clostridiales bacterium | reverse complement strand
TGCACGGTCATTGAGCTTGTCTCTCGCGTGCTCTCTATGGATCATATGTAATTTGTGATATAAGTCTACCGCATTATCCCCGAAATTTCCACTATAAACATATTTATCCGGTTTTTCGGTAATGACAGCTTCGGCAGTAAGAGTTTATCCGGATACAGGGACTGTTCCACTGCTTGGCATTACATTTTATTGTCTGGCATTCCCAGCGGAATACGCAGCGAGAATGTGCTCCCTTTGTCCGGAGCGCTCGCTACGGTCACGCTTCCCCCATGGAATTCAGCGATCTCTTTTACCATGGCAAGGCCGAGCCCGCTGCTGCCGTTATCTCCCCGTGAAGGATCGGCCTGCCAGAATCTCTGCCATATCTTGTCCTGATCCTCCGGAGCGATACCTATTCCATTATCCCTGACACTCATGACAGCCATTCCTCCGTCGCGCTTGAGCGACAGCTTTACATATCCGTTTTCTTTGCCGTATTTATAGGCATTCTGAAGCAGATTGTCTATGGCCCGGGACATGAGTGACGCGTTGTAATTGCATGTGATCCCGTCTTCAATATCTGTTTCGAGCCGTATCCCTCTTTCAGCCTGCGGAACAAAACCCTCTGCGGTCAGGCTCACGAACTCGCTGAAATCGCCTTTTCTCAGCGGATACTTCTCCGTTCCCTGCTGGAGCCTCGTAATGCCGAGAAGTTCCTCTATAAGAGCGGACATGCGCTGCCCCTGTTCTTCTATGTGGCTGATCGACTCGAGATATTCCTCTGCTGTCCTGTCTTTGCGTTTCGCGTGATCACACTCCGCGAGTATCACCGATGTCGGTGTTCTGAGTTCGTGCGACGCATCCGATGTGAACTGCCGCTCGGCTTCAAACAGGTTCTCGAGCCTTTCGAACATCCTGTCGAACGACCCCGCGAGCTGCCTCATTTCCTTTGGTCCTTTTTTGAGATCTATCCTATCTGTCAGATCGTCCGCGTCGTTGATCGAGTTGGCAGTTTCAACGATCTTCTCGATAGGTCTGAACGTGCGCGATGATATCCAGAGCGCGCCAAGGAATGTGATGATCAGTATGACAGGAAGCACCGCCACTGTAAGCCTCAATATTATGTCGGTGATCCCGATGTGGCTGTCAGTCAGTACGGCGCCTCTTATCCATAGTCCCGACACCTCCATATCCACATAGGTATCATAGATAAAGTATTCTCTTCCGCCGGAGCTGACAGTGCGTATCCGATTCGCCACAAAAGGCTCACCTGCAAAATCCATGCCTTCCTTATTTGCCGAAAGAAGCAGATCTCCGTTGGTGTTGTAGAATGAGCAATAAACGCCGCGCTTATAGACTGTAAGGTCATCCCACTCGAAAACACCCCTGTCAAACTCGACATCGTTCGCGTTGTCTATGACGACGTCAACAAGGTATTCCGCAGGATCCTCAGGCAGGCTGTGTCTGTTGATGACCAGAACAAACACGAGCACCATTATCGATACAAGAAGCACCATGAAGGTGACCCACAGGGCCAGTTTTAGTTTCGCAGACATTTTCAATCATCCTCCCTGAGGACCCAGCCGGTCCCCCTCACAGTATGGATGAGCTTTTTCTCAAAGCCTTTATCTATCTTGCGGCGGAGATATCCGATGTATACATCGACCACATTCGTTCCGCCTTCATAGTCGAAATTCCAGAGATTGTCTTCTATCATCTCGCGTGACAGCACTACTCCGCGGTTGCGGATCATATATTCAAGCAAAGCGAACTCTTTCGAAGTCAGTTCGATGGTCTCCCCCGCGCGGACTACTGTCCTGGCAGCTGTATCGACCATCAGATCTGCTATGGAATACTCGTTGGTTTTATTGCCGGTATATTTGCGTGCCATCACTTTGACCACAGCGCGAAGCTCATCAAAGCTGAACGGCTTGGTAAGATAGTAATCTCCACCGGCGCCCAGGCCGGTCACCTTGTCGGCTATGCTGTCCCTTGCGGTCAAAAAGAGTACCGGCGAAACGCACCCCTCTGTCCGTATCTTCTCAACTACGGCAAAACCATCCATCTTCGGCAGGTTCACGTCGAGTATTATCACATCGTAATCCACCGCAAGCGCGTAGTCCAAAGCTTCCCGCCCGTCAAAGCAGCTGTCGACACTGTATTTTTCATCTTTCATCGCCTCGCTGATAAGGCGGTTCATGTTTTTTTCGTCTTCTACTACAAGGATCCTCATGTCGCCTGATTCTCTCTCCGTATTACATAGGACTCATCGGCAAGGCGTCATCACGCCCGTCCGTGATTACAGAAATAATTCTACCTTATAATTCTAAGAATTCAATGAGTCTAAAAGCGATTGATAAGGCCAGGAAAATTTTTCAGATTAAAATCCGTCTCTAATAATTCTCTTAATTTTGAGCTCTATACTACAACCATCAGATGAAAACAAAGCGGAGAAAAATACAGCCGCACTTACAGGATAAAGACAAAACTCATGATAAAGGAGGAAAACAAAATGACAAACAGCTTCACAACCATCTATACAATCATCACAAAGGCAGCCGAAGAGGCCGGCATCAGGGACAGTGAGAATTACACGGTAAGGATCATCAGCAGAGACAGCGACATGCTCGAGTTTGAACTGGAGACCGAATGGACTGTGACCACCTGCTTCGCAGATACCGAGTCTACACAGATCCTCGGTCTCATGACCGAAGCGAAGACATTCGAATCGCTGTATGAGAACGCGGCCGTTACAGGCCGCAGGACCTTCCTGCCGCTCAAGGCAGCATAAAAAGCCATCATCACAGTCACGCATAATATGAGAGATCCCTGCCGGCGGCAATAAATCCGGCAGGGATCTTTCGTATGTGATTGTTGAAACAGGAATTACCGCATCAGCTCCAAAATATTTACTATAAACATATCTTCCGGCTTTTTCGGCAATGACAGTTTCGACAGTAAGAGTTTGTCCGGATGCAGGGGCTGTTTCCCTGACTTCCACACCTCTAATTATTGCTTTGCCTGGTCAAAATTATTGCTTTGCCTGGCCAGAATCCCTGTTTGGCAATACATTTTGTTG
>SVDB01000140.1 GCA_015058065.1 Clostridiales bacterium | reverse complement strand
TCGCCTGTCTCGAAGTTCTTGATCATGCAGTAGCCGTCGCCGATCTCTGTAATGGAGCTTCTCAGATGTACAGGAACTCCCTTGAACGGCAGAGCCTCTCTCAGGAACGAGGAGTTCGCGAGGCATGTGCCAGGAGCTGTGATGAGGTCATCCTGGAACTCTACGACTACAGGCTTCTTGCCGGCGAGTACCGCGTCATACGCAGCTTCGCAGGATGAAAGTCCGCCGCCCAGGAAGACGATCTTCTTGTACTCATCCTTCTTAGGTCCGATCAGGAGGTCTGTGAATGTGACTGTCTTGTCGAATCCAGGGATGTTGAGAGCCTTAGGGAATGTACCGATCGATACGATAACATCATCGTAAGCCTTGAGAAGGGCATTGATGTCCTTGATCTCAGTGTTGAGTCTGATATCGATATCCCACTTCTTGAGTTCTCTCTCGTACCACTTCATGAGTTCCTTATCAGCATCCTTGAAGGACATAGCCGCTGATGTGTTATAGAGACCGAAGAGCTTGTCGTCCTTTTCGAATACTACAGGCATGTGGCCTCTCTTCTTGAGTACCAGAGCTGCCTCGAGTCCGCCGAAGCCGGCGCCTACGATAGCGACCTTCTTTGGCTTGCTTGCAGGAACGATCTTGTACTTGTTGTGCTGCATCGTCGAAGGTGTCAGAGCGCAGCGGGCGAGCTGGAGCGAGTCGAACAGAGGCTGTGTGTTAGCTGTATGTTTTGACTTCGCGAAGTTGAAGCACGCGTTGTGGCATCTGATGCAAGGCTTGATCTCCTCTTCACGGCCTTCTCTGAGCTTTGTTACCCAGTCAGGGTCTACGAGGTTCTGACGGGCGATACCGAGAGCGTCGATCTTTCCTTCTTTGATCTTCTCTGCGGCGAACTTGATGTCCATCTTACCTGCGCATACGACAGGCTTGTCAGTGAAGTTCTTGATATGAGCAACGTCTTCGTAGTTGCAGTTGTCCGGCATATAGACAGGCGGGTGAGCCCAGTACCATGCGTCATATGTACCGTTGTCGCAGTTGAACATGTCATAACCCATGTCTGAGAGGTACTTGATGGCCTTCTCGGATTCTGCCATGTCACGTCCGAACTCTTCGAACTCTTCGCCAGGCTGAGCGCCCTGGAGCCAGCCCTTTGTCTTGGATACTACGGAGTATCTCAGAGCGACAGGGAAGTCCTGTCCGCATTCTCTCTTGATCGCCTGAACGATCTCAACAGGGAATCTGAATCTGTTCTCGAACGAACCGCCGTACTGGTCAGTCCTGTAGTTCATGTTCGCGATGGTGAACTGGTCGAGGAGGTATCCCTCGTGAACGGCGTGGATCTCAACACCGTCAACACCTGCGTCCTTGCAGAGCTTCGCGGTCTTCGCGAAAGCTTCTACCATCTCCTGGATCTCCTGGATGGTCATCATTCTCGACTTGATCGAAGGATACCATCTGTTAGGAGTCTCACCTGCGGAAGCGCAGCAGTACTCGATGTCTACAACAGGCTTCGAAACAGCGCCGAACGCCTTGTTCTCGAGCATCTTTACGAACATGTCGTTGATGGCCATCGAACGTCCGAATCCGCCTGCGAGCTGGATGAACAGCTTGGAGCCTGTCTTGTGGAATTCAGGCATCCACTCAGCGAGATCCTTGAACATCTTCTTGTTCTGATAGAGCCATCTTCTGCCCATCGTGTCTCTTACGCACTGCATGCCCGGAAGTACCAGACCTACGCCGTCCTGCGCACGACCGAGGATGTGGTGAGCAGCTTCCTTGTCGAAGTGGCATGGTTCGAGCCATCCGAAGAGCGATGTTCCGCCCATGGATGTCTGAACGATCCTGTTAGGGATCTCTACGTTGCCGATCTTCCAAGGAGTGAAAAGAGGTTCATATTCTTTCTTCATTAATTATCCCTCCCTAAGAATTAAAAACAACTGACCTCATTGCTTGCTGATAAAATGCACACCAAAAGAAACTGGTTGCTACATATCAGTTTCATTTTAGAACAAGGGGCGTTTATAGTCAATTGAATAATACCCTTAAAACCCGATTGTGAAGAACATGACAGACGGTGCATTCAATAAGAGTCCATATTATGGTAAAATAATTTCTACGGGCACGGGACAGCATGCCTGAGACAGAGCGATCTATAAGCGGAAAGCAGGGGAAAAGACATGGATCACGATTTCAAGATCAGGACATTTACTGATGAGCGCGCGTACCACAACACGGCCATACTCGTCTATCTGAAAGCGGCAAAAGCCGTTCTGGGAGATGTGGACGTAACGATAGGAAATTCGCTCAATCAGGGTTATTACAGCTATATTAATAAAAAGGGCGGCGCACAGCTGACACCGTCCGATCTTCACAAGATAAGAGACGCGATGGACAGGTTCATCGCGCAGGATCTCGAGGTGGTGATAGAGAAGGACAATGTCGCTCACGCGATCGAGAAATGGTATTCGCTGGGATATCCGGAGAAAGCCAGGCTGCTGACCGGCAGACCGTCGGATGAGACGATAGAGATAGTTAATCTGCATAACTACAGGAACTGCATGTACACCGTTATGCTTCCGTCGGCCGGCTACATCAACCTTTACGAGATCAGACCATACAGAAACGGGCTGCTTCTCAGACTGCCTAACGCTCTTCACGACCATTCCATTCCTCCGTACAGGGATGATGACAAGCTCTATGAGGCCTATGCCCAGTGCAGACGAATGCGCAAGTATACAGGCATAGAGTATCTGGCGGACATGAATGACCGGATCAGAGAAGGCAAGGCTGACGACGTGATCAGAGAGAGCGAGTGGCTGCAGTCAAGGCAGCTAGAGGAGTTCGCAGAGAACGTAGTGGAAGAGCGCAAAAGAGTGGTACTGATCGCCGGACCTTCGAGCAGCGGCAAGACCACCACCGCGAAGAGGATCTGTAAAGAGATCGGCAGGCTCGCAGGGCAGGACCCGCTATATCTTGGCACGGACGATTATTTCGTCGAGAGGGGAATGACACCGCTCGGACCTGACGGCAAGCCTGACTTCGAGGGCCTCGGCGCGGTAGATCTGCCTCTGTTCAACCGCCAGATGGA
>SVDB01000040.1 GCA_015058065.1 Clostridiales bacterium | reverse complement strand
AAGGTTCCGCTGCGCTTTTCAGCGACAGCCTCATTATTATATGAGAACACTCCCCCAAGGTCAACACTTTTTTTGAATTTTTTCAATTTGTTTTTTCACACAAATTCGCAGTGCTAATTTAGTAATTCAGGAGTATTGTCATCTTCTTCCGCTATGTCCTGAACCACTATATCATCTTCACCGGCGTATGGTTCCGCAACAGCTCCGCCTCCCATCGCGATCGGCTCCCACATGGTATAAGGCGGATATCTCAGGAGATACCTTTTGAATGCCCTCTTCGTACTCAGCAGGGCGTTCTTTCCGAGAGATACTGACTGGCCCGATCTGAAGTTGATGGAATAACTGTTGATATCGCTTACATGATCCAGGTTGATGATAAGGCGCTTGATCGGTCTGTAGAATGCCCTTTCCGCCAGGGATCCCGCGATCATGTTCAGCCCTCCGTAGAATGTATAGTCTTTCGCGGCCGTGATCACATGTATCCTGCGTCCGTCCTGTTCGAGCACTTCGATGTCATCTATCCTGATCTTGGCGCAGCTGTTCGAACTTATTACTGATATGAATTCAGGCAGAGCGTGACGCCTCTTTTTCTGATAATCATACTTCTGCATATTCTCCCTCCTGTGTTTTATATGAATGCCGGATCCGTTTCCTACATATATGTATATCAATAATATGGCACACGGTCGGGAGGCGCGGCTGAACAATAATACGCAAAAAAGCGCTAAAAACCGCCTGTTTAACTTGTTGAAAACAAAATGTGAACTATGCTAAAATCCGTGATGTAGAGTAAATATCAAGCGTCAAGTGTCCCTGGGATGGGATGTTGCCCGGGAACGAAAACTTTCGAAGTTGCGATTTGATATTGCATCCGCTACTGCAGATCAATAAAAAGCAGGAGCCAGCCTCTTGGAACGTAATTGCTGCAGGTGAGCGTTTTCGTTATTGTCTTGCAATTACTGGGTTCCGGAGGTTTTTTGTATGAAAGGAAAGAAATTCTCGACTGAAGTGATAGTGATGACCGGTTTCATGACCGCGCTATCCATTGTGCTTTCGAAGCTGGTATCCATCAACATATCGTTTCTGCGGATAGGCTTCGGCTTCCTTCCCATCGCCGTACTTGCCATACTGTACGGTCCGGTCATAGCAGCAATAGGATATGGGCTTGCCGATCTCATAGGAGCATGGCTCCTTCCGACAGGCACGTTCTTCCCCGGCTTTACAGTCTCGGCAGTGCTTACGGGTCTTATATTCGGATGGATACTATATAAGAAAGAAGTCACGATCGCGCGCGCTCTCCTGGCTTCGGCTCTCGTGTGCCTGATAGTGAACCTTCTGATCAATACCTACTGGCTGACATTCATAATAGGAAAAGGATTCAAAGTGCTGCTGGCGTCACGCGCGATCAAAGAAGTGGTTGCCATTCCTGTTATGACATTGCTGATAGTTTTGATCGACAGATATGTGCTGAGGCACATCAAAAACAAGAACATCAGCTGATGACTTCGTAAAGGCTGTCAGCGTCCTCTTTGCGGACGTTTTCGGGCATGGAAAGAACACGTACCCTGAGAACATTGGAGCCGAACGTGACGCAGATCTCGTCACCGGTCTTCAATTCGAGTCCCGGTTTGGCGACACGGCCGTTGACTTCCACTCTTCCCTGTTCACAGGCGTCCTTTGCTACAGTTCTTCGTTTTATTATTCTGGAATTCTTTAAATATTTATCGAGTCTCATATGTATCGAAAAAAAGAGCGGGCAGCCGTCAGGCTGTCCGCTTCTCTTTGTTATCTGATCAATTACTTGTTGACAGCATCCTTAAGGGACTTGCCTGCCTTGAATACAGGAGCCTTGGAAGCCGGAATGGAGATAACTTTGTCTGGCTTCTGAGGGTTTCTGCCTGTTCTTGCTTTTCTGCTTCTTGTCTCAAATGTTCCGAAACCGATCAGTCTTACGCTGTCACCTGCTACGAGAGCGCCCTCGATAGTCTCGAGAACTGCGTCCAGAGCGAGCTCAGCATCTTTCTTCTTGAAACCAGTCTTATCTGCAACCTTTGCAACCAAATCAGCTTTATTCATAATTATTCCTCCTAAAAAAAGTGATATCTTGTACTATGTGTATTATAAGTTCGCAAGGCCAATATGTCAACCTCAAAATCGTTGAAATCTTGGGATTTCTGTCAGTTTTAGGCCCTATTTTGCCACCTTCAATCTGACTGCTAATCTGTATATCAGATCGCCTTTCGGCATCAGTTCGATCTCGTCTTTCGTGACCGCTCCGGTCTTGAACGCGGTGACGAAATATACCGCAGCGGCGATGATGATCGCCACCAAAGTCGAAACGGAATTACGTGCGGTAACCATGAAGAGAAGCTTGTAAACGATGACCGCGGAAGCGCCCATTATGAGTGCCGCAGCCAGAGGCTTGATAAAGATGCTCTTCATGTCAAGAGTCACATCCGTATACTTTTTGAGCGCTCTGTAATTCAGTATACCCGCAGTGACGTAAGCGATCACGGAACCCAGCGCGGCGCCGTTGATGTTGACCGCCGGTATGCCGAGCAGGATGTACGATACTACCGCTTTCACTGCAGCGCCGATCAGCAGGTTCCATACAGGCAGCATCATCTTGCCTATTCCCTGCAGGCTGGTCGAGAATGTGCGCATGATCGCGAGCGTGATTATCGACAGCGCGAGTATCTGCAGCGCCGGGACAGCCATTAGAGCCTCATCGTACTTTTTATAGAAAAGCATCGTAAGGATCGGCTTCGCCAGAACGATGAGACCTATCGCGCAAGGATAAGTGATCACCATCATGGTCTTCAGGCCGGTCTTGATGTGATCGTCAAGATCTTCCTTGTTCTTCAGCGTAAACGCGGTCGTAACAGCCGGCATAAGGCTTATGCAGATCGCGTCGATAAAGATATTCGGCAGATTGATTATAGGATCACAGAAACCGCCCATAAGGCCGTAGAGTTTCTCTGCCATTACACGGTCCCAGCCCGTTGCCAGCAATCTTCTCGGGATGATGCCCGCGTCGATATTGAACATTATCGGCATAACCGATGAGCCTATCGTTATAGGGATCAGGAAGCCGAGCAATTCTTTGAGTCTGTTCTTGTCGCTTTCCTGCCTTATTACGGACTGCTCGAACAGCTTCTCACGTGTACCCTTGTCACGCGAATAGATGAACATCATAGTCAGGAAAGCGGCCATTATGCCGGCGGACGCGCCGAAAGTTGCTCCGGCGGCGGCATTGACCAGACTCGTCTTATAGAACATGAACGCCAGTGTAAGTCCCGCGGCTACTCTGACCATCTGTTCAATGACCTCGGTGACACCGGTCGGTTTCATGTCCTGCCGTCCCTGATAATATCCTCTCATTGAGGCTACAAGCGGCGTAAATAGCAGCGCCAGTGATATGGCCTTCATCGACGCTTCAGAGCCCGGGTTCTTATAAGCGTTGGCAATAACGCCCGCCCCGAAGTACATGATGATGAAAGACACGATCCCCAGTGCCCAGGACACCTTCATCGCCATCTTGTACGATTTGTGAGCGTTTATGAAATCCCCTTCCGCTATCCTGGAAGATACCATCCTGGATATGGCAACAGGAAAACCTGCTGTCGCGATCACGAACAGCAGGTTGTATACGGCGTAGGCGGCGCTGTAATACGCCTGTCCCTCCGCTCCTATCATATTGGTAAGCGGGATCCTGAAAATGGCGCCGAAAATCTTGCTCACGATACCGGCGATCACCAGTATCGTAGCCCCTTTCATAAGCAGTGCTGAAGTCTGCTGTCCTTCCTTTTCGATCTTTTCAGTATCCTTGTTTACGTCTCCGCTCATTTACAGTTTTCTGAGTATCTCCGCCTTGGCGCGCTCCGCCTCGGCTATTGTCTTTTCTATGTCTATGAATGTGTATTCGCCGTCTCTGTACAAAGTCATGCCATCGCACATGGTCAGGCACACGTCCTTACCGTCCGCCGAATAGATCAGCCCGTTCGCTATATCGTCGCAGGCTGCCCAGTTAGGTCCTGAGATGTCTACCGCTATCAGGTCGGCCTTGAAGCCCTCCTTTACGAGCCCGCAGTCCTGTCTTCCCTGCGACAGCGCGCCGGCTCTTGTGGCGCTCCTGAGAACCTGCTGCGGTGTCATACAGGCGGGATCCATCGAGGTGATCTTCCCGGTGAGCGCGAAGATCTTCATCTCTTCGAAGAAGTTCAGGCTGTTGTTGCTCGCGACGCTGTCCGTACCGATCGCTACATTGATTCCCTTATCATACATTGGCGGAACATTGCACAGTCCGCTCGACAGTTTCATGTTGCTGCAAGGATTGCACGCTACAGTCACGCCCTTATCCCTGAAAATATCAAGATCATTATCCGTGACCCAGACGCAGTGCGCTGCCGTGCAGGAAACATCGAACATTCCCGCGTCAAGGAATACTTCAGCGGGCGTCTTCCCGTATTTCGCGACGCAGTTCTTATGCTCGCTCTCTGTCTCTGACAGGTGCACGTGTGTCCTTACGTCATAATGCTTCGCCATATCGGCTATCGCCTTTATCATCTCGAAGTCATTAGTGTACTCCGCGTGGACGCTTGCGTCAACCAGGATGCGTCCGTCCTCGAAGCCGTAATACATCTCGATGGCCTGAGCCGCCTCTTTGAGTGATTTGCTCTCGGACACAGGAGTTCCGAAATTGGTCACGGCACGTGATATATTGGTCTTGAGGCCTGAATGCACGACAGCCTTCACCATATCATCGATGAAGTAGTACATATCCGTAGTCGACACTATGCCGAACCTTATGGATTCAGCCATCGTCATCAGCGTAGCCCAGTAAACTCCCTCGCTGTAAAGCTTGCCTTCGAATGGGAATATCCTCTCGTTCAGCCATCTGTCGAGAGGCAGGTTCTCTCCGTATCCTCTCATGAGACTCATAGGCGAATGCCCGTGCGCATTATAGAATGCAGGCATCAGCACCTTGCCCCTGCCGTCATAAGTCTCAAAAAACGCTTCTTCGTTTTCAGGCGGCTTGCTGTCGATGTAGACTATCCTGTGGCAGTTCGTGCCTACATACATGTTTTCGCGATATTCAAAGTTCTCGTCTATAAGACCTATATTCTTGAAAAGCATATCCTTTACCTCCATCTACTCAGAGGATTATACGGCATCAGTTTGCTATTGTGAATATATATAAACAGAGATTCAAGGTTGGCTGTCCGTCATTGTTCAAACTGCGCGGACTCCTCCTTTGCCGCTCTGAGGAAGCGCATAAGTCCGAGAAGCGAAGATGTATCGATATCCTTTCCCATATGATACTTCAGCATCGTCACCCTTCCGTCGGACAGGGCCACCTTGTCACCGTATTCCGACTTTGCCATGACGAATACGAACGGATGGACTTTCACTCCTGAAGCGAATTTGATATTTACCCATCTCTCGGTCCTGTTGATGTCAGAGACGCCAAGGTACTCGGCATGTGCTCTGATCTCAGCGACATTGATGAGTTCGAGCGCCTCCCCGGGTATGTCACCGTATCTGTCGGTGAGTTCGTCTATGACATCCATAGAGTCATCACCGTCAAGGATCCCGGCGATGCGTCTGTAAGCCTCCAGTCTCAGTGTTTCATCCGGTATGTAATCCGCAGGTATCGAAGCCTTGACCGGAAGGTCGATCGTTATATCCGATCTCGCCTCACCCACGTCTTCGCCCTTGAGTTTTCTGACCGCCCTGTCGATCTCCTTGCAGTAGAGTTCGTAACCGATGCTCTCAATGTGTCCGCTCTGCGCTTCACCGAGGATATTGCCGGCGCCTCTGAGTTCGAGGTCACGCATAGCCAGTTTGAAGCCCGCGCCGAATTCCGTGAACTCTCTGATCGCGGCCAGTCTCTTGCGTGCGATGTCGGTCAGCACCTTGCCCGGCTGATACATGAGATAGGCGTACGCGAGCCTGTTCGAACGGCCGACCCTTCCTCTCAGCTGATATAGCTGCGCGAGACCGAACCTGTCAGCGTTCAGTATGATCATTGTATTGGCGTTCGGTATGTCTATGCCGTTTTCTATTATTGTCGTCGCTACGAGCACGTTGATGCGCCCTTCTATGAAATCCAGCATGGTGTTTTCGAGGGTCTCCTCGTTCATACGGCCATGCCCTATTCCGATACGGGCTTCAGGCACCAGTCTTCTGACCGCCTCGGCGACCTGATTGATGCCCGTGATCCTGTTGTTCACGACGAATACCTGCCCTCCGCGGGCGAGCTCGCGTGTTATCGCGTTGCGGAATATCTCCTCGTCATATGGAGTAACGAATGTATGTACAGGGAATCTGTCTCCCGGAGGTTCTTCTATCAGGCTTATGTCCTTTATGCCCGTGAGCGACATGTTGAGCGTACGAGGTATCGGAGTGGCCGAGAGCGTCAGGACGTCTATGCTGCTCTTGAGTTCTTTTATCTTTTCTTTATGCCGGACTCCGAAGCGCTGCTCCTCGTCTACTACAAGCAGACCGAGGTCTTTGAACTTCACGTCATCAGACAGCAGTCTGTGCGTTCCGATCACCAGATCGACCCTGCCGCTCTTTATTCCCTTGACGGTCTTAGACTGTGCCGTCTTTGATCTGAACCTCGACAGTTCATCGATCTCAAACGGGAAATTATCGAATCGCTCTCTGAGATTGTGATAATGCTGATTCACCAGGAGCGTCGTCGGCGCCAGGATAGCAGCTTGCTTGCCCTCGGAGATACACTTGAAGACCGCCCTCGCGGCGACTTCGGTCTTTCCGTATCCGACGTCTCCGCAAAGCAGCCTGTCCATAGGCAGAGGCTTCTGCATGTCTTCTTTTATCTCAGCGGTCGCTCTGAGCTGATCGTCTGTCTCTGTATATGGGAACGCTTCCTCAAATTCGGTCTGCCATACAGTATCTTCGCCGAAAGCGTATCCGCCCTCCGCCTGCCTCTTAGCGTAGAGTTTTATGAGGTCTTCGGCTATCTCCATCGCGGCCTTTTTGGCCCGCTCTCTGGTGCGTTTCCAGCTTGTTCCGGAAAGCCTCGAAAGTGCCGGAGGATTGCCCGAATTTCCGATGTATTTCTGTATAACGTCAAGCTGCTCAGTCGGTATGTAGAGCATGTCCGTACCGGCATACCGTATCAGCAGATAATCTCTTGTCGACCCGTCCGCGGTCACCGGTTTTATGCCTTCGAACCTTCCGATGCCATGGGCTTCGTGCACGACATAATCGCCTTTGTGAAGATCTGAAAAACGTATGCTGTCCTTCGAACTTTTCCGCTTAGCTTTTCTGCGCGGAGTCTTTGCGATCCCGGAGAAGATGTCGTTTCCGGATATAAAACAGATCTTGTCATCATCCATTATGAAGCCGCCCGAAAGGCTGCCGCTCCTGTAGGATATGTCTCCGCTCACTTCCGCGATCTCAAGATACTCGCGCACTCTGTCGTTCTTCTCTTCGGATCCCGCCGCGATGATCACTCTGAATCCGGATGACGTCAGCCTGCCTGTCTCTTCAGCGAACAGTTCAATGTGGCCGTTGAACGGAGCTATCTGCCTGCTCCTGACATTGTCGATGCGGTCGAATTTCGCGACACCGGCTACAGTCTCCGGAAAAGGAGTATAAACATGGACATCGCGCTTCGCTGTCATGCCTCCGGCGTTTTCGTAGATCTCAAAAAAGTCTTCTTCCTTTGATGTTTCAGGAAGCGCGTTCATGACAGAAGACGGATCGCACACAGCCATGAACGCATCCCGCGCGTGATCCCAGATCCGGCACTTATCTACGTCGAAATATCCCAGCAAGTCAGCGTATATCTGCGAGCTTGGGCTCGTTTCGAATATATCTTTTATCCGGCCTCTGTGAGCCTCGACCGCGTCTACCCTCCCGTCAGCTACATCAGGGTGAGCATGTTCCTTTTTATAGCGCCGCACCATGCGGTCATATTCCTTCATGACAGCGGCAAGAGCCTTCTCTTTCTCCTGATTGTCGGGGATGAACTCAGCCGCCGGAGCGATCACGACTTCATCGAACGGATCCGTCGACCTCTGAGACTCAGGATCGAACGCTCTTATGGAGTCTATCTCGTCATCGAAAAACTCTATCCTGACAGCCGTCTCCATGGCAGGTGGGAATACATCGAGTATTCCTCCCCTTGATGTGTATTCGCCCGGAGACTCGGTGACAGGAGCAGCGAGATAGCCTGCTTCTGAAAGGCGCTTTCTAAGATCATGAGGGTCGATCCGTGTTCCCACGGAGACCCTTATGATAGAACGCGAAAATCTCTCCGGCGTCTCTGTCAGTTTAACAGCAGAGCTTACCGGAGCAATGACCGCGGTCATTCCTCTGCCCGTTTCGGCATCAGCGTCCGCCGGCGCCTTTTTTGACAATGCGTCGAGAGCGCTGATCCTCTTTACGAGAGTTCCTCTGTCACGGGCTTCGTAGAGCACCTGCACGTCCTCTTCTTCAGGAAGGACGATGACCCTGAGCTCAGGCAAATAAAAAACGAGGTCATCGGCCAGACGAGCCGCCGCTTGTCCGGACGAGACCACCGCCAGAAGCTTGTGCTTCTCTTTCATTCCCTCGGCGAGCATATATGCTGTTCTGCTGCCGCTTATACCGCTGTGGTCAATTATCATTTGCTTCTTTTGCCGCCCCGTGATTGTGTCTGTTCATCGCGTTGTCAACGCCGAGGACGATGATATCCCTCACCGCGTCAGCAGCCTCTGCCGCAGACTTCTGCAGAAGCTGTTTCTCCGCCTCAGGGACCTTTCCTATAACTCTGTCGACCAGGTCCTCATCTGACGCCGCGGCGCCGACTCCTATCCTGATACGTATGAAATCTTTTGTGCCTAGTTCCTGCACCACGCTCTTCATGCCGTTATGGGTCCCCGCTCCTCCTGACTTTCTTATGCGGATGGCGCCGACTGGCAGATCGATGTCATCATAGATGACGATCAGGTTTTCAGGAGCCACGTCAAAATACATGGCGGCTTCCCTTACGGCGATGCCGCTTCTGTTCATATAGGTCTCGGGCTTTACAAGGATCACTTTTTTGCCGTCTATGGCGCCGCGCCCGAAAAGCGAGTGGAACTTGCTGCGGCGCACCTCAATATTCTCATTCGAAGAAAGCACATCTATGGCTTTATAACCCATATTGTGCCTTGTATCTTCGTATTCTTTGCCGGGATTCCCAAGACCAGCTATGACATAGGTGTCCTTCGCGAATCCCGGCGCTTCTTTACTTTTTCTGAACAGTCCCATCCTATGAATTGAACATTACGGAGATCGCTTTGTTTGAATATACTCTCGAGATCGTCTCCGCGAAAATGTGTCCTGCCGAGAGAACAGTGATTTTTTTGAGCCTCTTCTCTTCAGGGATAGGAATGGTGTTGAGCAGCACCATTTCCTTGATAGGGCTCGCCTCGATACGCTCGATGGCAGGTCCGGAAAGCACCGCGTGGGTCGCGCAGGCGTATACGCTCCTGGCGCCGAGATCGTCGAGCGCCTTGGCAGCGTTGCAGATGGTTCCTGCCGTATCGATCATGTCATCGAGGATGATGCAGTTCTTGTCTCTGACCTCACCGATGATGTTCATGATCTCGCTCTTGTTAGGTTCAGGACGTCTCTTGTCGATGATCGCGATCGGAACGTTGAAAGGCTTTGCCATGTTGCGAGCTCTGGTAACTGAGCCGTGGTCAGGAGAAACGATGACCATGTCTTCGAGATCCTTGAGTTTGAAATAATCGGTCAGCATCGGCTGTCCGAGCATGTGGTCCACCGGGATGTCGAAGAATCCCTGCTCCTGCGACGCGTGAAGGTCCATGGTGATGACCCTGTCGATGCCCGCAGCGGTGATCATGTTGGCGACAAGCTTGGATGTGATCGGGTCTCTTGCCTTGGCCTTGCGGTCCTGTCTGGCGTATCCGTAATAAGGGATGACCGCCGTTACGCTGTTGCATGACGCTCTCTTAAGCGCGTCAGTCATGATAAGGAGCTCCATCAGGTTGTCGTTTACAGGATCGCATGTCGACTGGACAATGAAGCAGTCCTTGCCTCTTACCGATTCCCAGATACTGACGCTGGTCTCTCCATCGCTGAATTTAGTGACTGTAGACTTCCCCAGTTCAACACCCATGTGTTCAGCTATCTCCTGCGCGAGTTCCGGGTGGGAATTGCAGGTAAACAGCTTGAGATTGGAAAATGCTTCACTTGTCATATTGCGTATCATGGCGCTTTGCTCCCTTCGTGCCTGTGAAAATTATTTTATTGTTCATCTTTGTGCAGCAACATGTCTCCTACTTTGTAGACGTCTCCTGCACCCATCGTCATGACTATGTCGTCCTTGCCGGCAAACTTTTCGATATACCTGACTATATCCTCGAAGTCTTTCACATAGTAGACCGGCTTGTCAGGATGCTTTGCCTTGATGGCCGTCACCAGCTTGTACGAGGAAATGTTGTAAACATCCTTTTCGCGGGCGGCATAGATATCGGTGAGTATCACGACATCAGCGTCTCCGAAGGCATCGACGAATTCGCTGAATAAAGCCTTGGTCCTCGTATATGTATGAGGCTGGAATATCAGCCAGAGTTTGTTGTGCTTCACGTTCCCGGCGGCCGAGAGCGTCGCCTTGATCTCGGTCGGATGGTGAGCGTAGTCATCGATCACTTTTACGCCCTTATCAGTTGTCCCGATATAGTCGAATCTCCGGTTGGCGCCGCTGTACTCCTTGAGAGTGGACACTATCGTTTCGGTATCAACTCCAAGATACGATGAAGTGACGAATGCCGCCATCGCGTTCAGCACATTGTGTTCACCCGGGACATTCAGTTCTACCGTAGCGGCCTTCATCCCCTTGTGGCAGATGTCAAACACAGGGAAGCCGTTTTCGTTGAACTTTATGTTCTCGGCGTAGAAGTCATTGCTCTCGCTGTATCCGTATGTGATCTTGTTGTTGTGTTCCTTAAGGATGCTGCGCACAAAAGGATTGTCGCCAAAGGCAATGATTATGCCGTGCGGCGGGATCTGTTCGACAAAAGTACTGAACGACTTGACGATGTGCTCCATGTCCTTGAAGTAGTCAAGGTGATCGGAATCGATATTGAGTATGACTCCGATGCTCGGACGCAGCTGGAGAAAACTGTCCATGTACTCGCAGGCTTCGGTGACAAAATATTTTGTGCCTCCGATCTCTACATTTCCGTTGATCTGAGGAAGATTGCCTCCGACCAGGATCGTAGGCTTATATTCCGCGTTGCGAAGGATAAGCGAAGTCATCGAAGTTACCGTTGTCTTGCCGTGAGTACCGCAGATGGCTACGGAATTCTCATAATCATTCATGATCATTCCGAGCACTTCGGCTCTTGAATACAGAGGTATCCCGAGTTCACGCGCCCTTTTTACCTCAGGGTTCTCGTCTGAGACCGCCGCTGAATAGACAACAGCGTCGACTCCTTCGACATTCTCGGGTTCGTGGGATGTGAACACTTTTATCCCCAGATATTCAAGATGCCTGGTGACCTTTGAAGGGTGTATGTCCGTGCCGCTGACTATGTAGCCTCTGTCGAGAAGAATCTCGGCTACCGCTGACAGACCTATCCCTCCGATCCCCAGGCAATGTACGCGCTTATAGCTGCTGAAATCCATAAATTATAAATCTCCTGATTCCGCGTTTATTATCTGAAGTGAGCCGCGGCAATGCCGCAGAATCACTGATATCATTATAGAAGAACATGCCGCATGTTTCAATAAATCTATTCCTTTTTAATTGATACACGACATTATTTGAGCACGCGTCTGCTTCTCTTATATTGATCCGCACCGGCAAGTAATGGTTAACTATTGAGAATAACTATGCAATGACTAAACACTCATAAAAAAAGCTCTTTTGTATTATAATGTAGTTGGATGAAATCGTCCTGATCAACGTACAGTACGGAGAAAACAATGGAAAAGATCTATCTTGATAACGGTGCCACCTCTTTCCCTAAACCACGGGAAGTCGCTGACGCAGTATATGAATACATGACGAGCATAGGCGCGAACATCAACCGCGGAGGCTATCAGGTCGCGTACGATCTTGAAGGAACCGTGTTCGAGACCCGCGAGATGCTGATGGAAATGTTCGGTGGTTCTGACTGCAAGAACGTGGTCTTCACTAAGAACATAACCGAATCGCTCAACGTGGTCCTAAAGGGGCTGCTGAAACCCGGGGATCACATCCTCTGCTCATCGATGGAGCACAACGCGGTCATGAGACCGCTCGTGCAGCTTTCGAAAAAAGGCATAGAATTTGACAGGATACCGGGCACCGGATGCGGCGAGCTGGTCCTTGACGCCGTCGAGGGGATGATCAAAGAGAACACGGTCGCTATAGTGATGACACACGCCAGCAATCTTGTCGGAACTGTCAACCCGCTCAAGGAAGTCGGCGAGATATGTCAGAAGCATGGACTCAAGTTCATCGTGGATTCAGCGCAGAGCGCGGGCATCATCCCGATCGACATGAAAGAGATGCACATCGACGCTCTTTGCTTTACAGGTCATAAATCGCTTCTGGGTCCTCAGGGGATCGGCGGTTTCATACTCGATGAAGGCATGATCCGGCTGATCGACCCTCTCCTCTCCGGCGGAACAGGCTCGATCAGTCATACAGAAGAAATACCGGACTTCATGCCTGACAGATTCGAACCCGGGACAATGAACATCCCGGGGATCGTAGGACTCCACGCGGGACTCAAATGGATCAAAGAAAAAGGCCTCGATGCCATCAGAGATCATGAGCTTGGCCTCACAAAGAGGTTTCTGGATGGCATCCTCCCTCTTGAAGATGCCGGCAAACTGAAGATCATAGGTCTCAAGGGGATCGAAGGCCGCACCGGAGTCGTTTCAGTTCAGACTCTCGGTGTCGACTGCGCTGACGCGGCTTTCAGACTCGACTTCGAATACGGAATAGAGACCAGAGTCGGCCTGCACTGCGCTCCTAACGCCCACAAGACGCTGGGCACCTATCCGACCGGAACGATACGTTTCAGCTTCGGCAATTTCAATACCGAAGCGGACGTCGACACTGCCATAAAGGCTCTCACGGAGATCTGCGGTTAAAGTCCAAAGAATAAAAAGAACAAG
>SVDB01000139.1 GCA_015058065.1 Clostridiales bacterium | reverse complement strand
CACGGCAGCGATCCACTGGCCGGCTCCGGTATTGGAGCCGATGCCCGTGATGAACACTCCGGTCCAGAATGTCATCTCGCCCAAGTAGTTAGGGCATCTCACGATCTTATAAAGTCCGGTGTCCACGAACCTGTCCGGTCTCTCCCTCTTCGCGAGGCTCTTCTGAACGTCCGCGCTTGTCTCTGTAACAAGGCCCGCGGCCATAATGATGATGCCCGCTATGACCCATGCGTCAGTTCCTTTCGCGTTTACGAGTCTGAAAGTGACCGGGGATGTTTCGCACGCGTAGAGCAGTGCGGCCGAGATCCAGATGCCGCACTTAGCGGTCATCGACATACCCTTGCCGTCCTTTATTTCTTTCTTCATTTTCTTGTTATACGAGGCTTTCTTTGTCTCTCTGTAGGTAAGATAACCTCCGAGCCTGCACCCGTATAGTATGAACAGCACGCAGGCTGCTATGAGACCGGCGTCCGTTTCGCCCCCGAAGAGGCAGAGCAGAAGCGCTCCGATCGCTGCCACGGAAAACCCGTAACCAATTGAAATGAACCAAACGTATTTTTTGAATCCTATCGCGCTGACGATGATCGCGACGAAGAATGCTGCCAGAAACGCTGCCATTGTTTCGCCTTCCTTTTTGAATCAAATTTGCGATCCCGTCCCGTTTACCCTTTGTTTTATCTGTTTTCCGCTCACTTGCGGGTCGCGATGATGACCCTGTCAAGCTGAGCCAGGTCGCGTACGACCCTTGTATCGCTGTAAGTTTTTGCCTTGTTGAGCAGACGCTTGACCTCGACTGCCTGGTCGCAGCCTATCTCAAGCGCGAGTATGCCGCGCGACCTGAGATGCATGCTCGCTTCGTCAGCCAGCACTCGGTAAAAGTCGAGTCCGTCCTTTCCCCCATCGAGCGCTATGCGCGGCTCGTGATCCTTCACCTCGACATCGAGTGTCTCTATCACGTCACTCTTTATATACGGCGGATTGCACACGATGATGTCGAACTGCTTGTCCTCAGGGATCGCTTCGAACATGTCGCCCAGCAGGAAGCTGCAGCGGCGGTTGACCCTGTTGAGTCCCGCGTTGCCCATAGCCGTATGAAGAGCTTCTTCAGACACATCGGTCATGGTGACGAGCGCTCCCGGAACTTTTGCCGCGATCGTGATGCCCAGCGCGCCGCTACCGGTGCAGAGGTCAAGCACCTCAGGGTTCTTCAGCCCCTTGTTGTCTATGATCTTAAGGACCTCTTCTGCCAGCACCTCTGTATCGAGACGCGGGATCAGCACCGACGGGTTCACCCTGAACGGCAGGCCCATGAACTCCTGCATGCCGACTATGTACTGCAGAGGTTTTCCTTCTATCCTCGCGTATATGCGCTTTTCGAACTCATTGAAATCGTCCTCGCGCATGAGTTCCTTTGCTCTTGTGATGAGTTCAGCAGTCCCCAGACCCGTCGCGTACGACATGATCATCCTTGCCTCATTCTTTCCGTTCTCTATCAGTCCGAGCGCGGCCTGCCCCCACGAGAGAGCGTTCTCATATGTCTTGATGTCCTTGGTATATCTGCGGGCGAGCGTCCTTGCTTTGGCCTGCGCAGCCTCTCTGTCCGCTATCGCCGCAACGAGCGTGCGTCCGTCGGTCTCTTCCGGCGCGACTATGGTGTAGCCGTCGCTGTCAAGATCTTCGAGGAACCGTATCGCCTCGCTTATGTCTTTTTCATCCGCGCCGTTGCCCGGGTCCTCAAACACAGTGCGGGCCTCTTCTATCCTGGTCTCTTCGAGAGCTCTCCTGGCTGCCTCCTTGTTGGCTTCCGTGTGGGCCTCGACATCAGCCGCCCAGGCTTCCATCTCGCGCGCGGCGATCTCTTCTTCGGCCTTAGACCTGACAATGTTGCCGTCCTTGTCGACGAAGCCCGTGATCTCCGGCGTCGCAGGATCGACCAGCACAGCCTTGAGCGAGAGGATCGCTACTTCGAGCTGATCCCTCGTCGGCTCAGCCGTCGTCAGCCTCTGCAGCTGGAGTCCCGGCCAGCTCAATACACGGACGATCTTTCCGTTCGACCTTCCGGCCCATCTGAGCAGTTCAAAGCTGATGGACGCGATCACCGGGATCAGCAGTATCCTCGAAATTATTCTCAGCGCCAGATTCGGCCAGCCTAGGAAGCTGAAAAGGAGAAGGCTGACTATCAGGACGAATACAAGGAAGCTTGTTCCGCACCTCGGATGCAGAGTGTAGAATTCCTCAGCGTTCTCAGGGCAAAGCACTCTGTCGTTTTCATAGCAATGGATAGTCTTATGCTCCGCTCCGTGATAACGGAAAATCGTCATCATATCGTCCATGCGCCGTATAGCCACCACATAGCCTATGAAGATCGCTATCCTCAGCAGTCCTTCGATCAGGTTGAGCACGACAGCGCTCTGTATCCACTTGCCCAGAAAGTTCACTACCCAGGTCGGAAGTATGATGAAAAACACGATCGAGATGACAAAAGCGAAAAGCAGGGCGCTGGTCATGAGGAAGTTCCACGCGGCCTTCTGCCCGAACTTCTTGTTTATCCATTTCTCAAGCCTGCCCGGTTCTTCAGAATACTCTTCAGGAGCGTATTTCTCGAGTATGTCGGCCGACTCCATCAGGGTGCCCATTCCGCTCACGAGCGCGTGCACGAAAGAGACGATACCTCTTGCGAAAGGTATCTTTGCCGCCTTCGGCTCCTTGCCCTTCTTCTTGGTCTTCAGATAGAGCTCTCCCGATGGGAGGCGCATCGCGATGGCGGTCCTGTCAGGACCCTGCATCATGACGCCTTCCATGATAGCCTGTCCGCCTATCGAAGTAGGGCATGCCTCTTTTATGAAGATTTTACTGTAATCGATCTTTGCCATTTCAGTGCAGTTTCTTGAGCATGAACTTCACGAAATCCGCGTTGCTCTTCGTGCTCGATAGGTTGTCTATGATCTCTTCGGTCACATCCATTACACTGCCCGAGTTCATGGCTCTGCGCAGCATATACATGACCTGATATTCTTCCTGTGTCAGCAGCAGGTCCTCGCGTCTGGTGCCCGACTTGTAGAGGTCGATGGCAGGGAAGATGCGGCGCTCGCTGAG
>SVDB01000039.1 GCA_015058065.1 Clostridiales bacterium | reverse complement strand
ATGTACAACGGAGACCGCGCGCGCAAAGAGTCGCTGGTGGAATACGGATTCAGACTGCCTTCAGCCTTCGACAACAGACCGCTCAAGTTCGAAGAGTTCAACGAACTGACCGGCCAGACGGTCTATGTTTCTGCTACGCCTGCCGCGTACGAGCTCAACAGGTCGGGCGGTGTGACTGCAGAACAGCTGATAAGACCGACAGGGCTTCTCGACCCGGAGATCGAAGTCAGACCGACCGAAGGCCAGATAGACGATCTCATGGGCGAGATCAACGAGACCGCCAAGAAAGGCGAGCGTGTGCTGGTCACGACGCTGACCAAGCGCATGGCCGAGGATCTCACGAAATATCTGCAGGAGCAGGGCATCAAGGTCAGATACCTGCACTCAGACATCGACAACTTTGAGAGGCTCGAGATCATACGTGACCTCAGGATGGGGAAGTTCGACGTTCTGGTGGGCATCAATCTGCTGAGAGAGGGACTCGACCTTCCGGAGGTATCGCTCATAGCCATACTCGACGCGGACAAGGAAGGCTTCCTCAGGACGGAGACCTCGCTGATCCAGACTGTCGGACGCGCGGCCCGTAACGAGCACGGACGCGTTATCATGTACGCTGATTACATAAGCAAGGCGATGCGGGTATGCATAGACGAGACTGCCAGACGCCGCAGGACGCAGGACGAATATAACAAGGCGCACGGTATAGTGCCTAAGACGATAGTCAAGCCTGTCCGCGAGATCGCGAGGGCGACGGCGGAATACACAGGCGAAAGGGATATCCGTGATCCGAAGGCAATGACTGCCGCCGAACTGCGTGAGACGATACGCGAGGTGGAAAAGAACATGAAAGAAGCGGCTAAGCAGCTCGACTTCGAGCGCGCTGCCGAACTGAGAGACATATTGTTTGAACTCCGCGCGAGCAGCAGGGCAAAGTAGATGGGAAAAAACATAGTTATCAAAGGTGCCCGTGAGCACAACCTTAAGGGAATAGACGTCACGCTGCCGCGCGACAAGATGATAGTGCTGACCGGCCTGTCCGGGTCAGGCAAGTCTTCGCTTGCCTTCGATACGATATACGCCGAAGGTCAGAAGAAGTATGTGGAATCGCTGTCGTCATACGCGAGGCAGTTCCTGGGCCTGATGAAGAAACCTGATGTGCAGCTCATAGAAGGACTGTCGCCGGCCATAAGCATAGACCAGAAGACCACGAACAAGAACCCGAGGTCGACAGTCGGTACTGTCACTGAGATTTATGACTATCTGAGACTGCTTTATGCCAGGATAGGCATACCTCACTGCCCGGTTTGCGGGCGCCCTATAAGCAGCCAGAATATCGACAGCATAATAGAGAACATACAGAGCCATGAAGAGGGGACAAGGTTGACGGTGTTCGCGCCGGTCATCAGAGGACGCAAGGGCGAGCACAGGGCGGTCCTTGACCGCCTGCGCCGCGACGGCTACACTCGCGTGCGCGTCGACGGCGCGATGTCGCGGCTCGACGACGGCGACATCGTGCTCGCCAAAAATAACAAGCACAACATCGACATAGTGATCGACCGTATCGTGCTCAGGAGCGATAACCGCAGCAGGATAGCGGAGGCGCTCGAGCTCGCCATTAAAGAAGGCGAGGGCATCTGCAGCGTGCTCTTCGCGCCGCCAAAGAGCGCGGCGGGCGCGGCCGAGACCGCTCCGCGCGCCGGAGCCGGCACGGAGGCCGTACCGGACGGAAAGATCATCAGAGAAGAAGAGCATGAAGAGGTATACTCGACAAAGTTCTCGTGCCCTGAACACGGTCTCGGGATCGAAGAGATGGAGCCGCGAATGTTCTCGTTCAACGCGCCTTACGGCGCCTGCGAAAACTGCAGCGGTCTGGGCTTCACGCTCCGCATCACGGACGAAGCGGTCATTGCCGATGAAAACAAGAGCATAATCAACGGCGCTCTGGGCAATGTCTTCTCAACGCTCGACGCCATGGGTTTCTACCGCCAGATGCTCAACCGTCTGGCCATAGATCACGGCACCAATCTCAACGTGCCGTACAAGGCGCTGCCTCCGAAGTTCAAGGACGAACTCCTGCACGGTACCGGCAGCCGCAGGCTCAAATACATTTACGAGAGCCGCTCAGGCCGCGTATCGCATATGAATCACACGTTCGAGGGGATCATCCCGAGTCTCGAACGCAGATGGGGCGAGACCAACTCGGATTTCATAAAAGAAAAAATCAGCGACCTCATGACTGAGGACGAGTGCCCGGTCTGCAAGGGCCGTAAGCTGAAGGACACCGTCCTGGCCGTAACGGTAGGCGGAAAGAACATCATGGAACTCACCGACCTTTCTGTCATCCAGGCGATGGATTTCTTTGAAGACCTGAACTCGAAACTTACAGACAGAGAAAAGAAGATCAGCGCGATGATCACAAAAGAGATAAAGGCGAGACTCAGGTTCCTCAAGGACGTCGGTCTCGGATATCTCACACTGAGCCGGACATCCGCCACTCTTTCCGGCGGAGAGTCGCAGCGCATCCGCCTCGCGACACAGATCGGTTCCGGACTTGTCGGTGTGCTGTACATACTCGACGAGCCGTCGATAGGCCTGCATCAGAGCGACAACGACAAGCTGCTCGCGTCACTCCGCGGGCTCACGGACATGGGCAACACGCTCATCATAGTTGAACACGACGAAGACACCATGTACGCGGCAGATCATATCGTAGACATCGGACCGGGCGCGGGAGTGAACGGCGGACGGCTGGTCGCTCAGGGAACGATCGAAGACATAAAGAACTGTCCTGAGTCCATAACGGGGCAGTACCTGTCAGGTAAGCGGCATATCGCGGTGCCTATGGTGCGCAGGGACGGCAACGGCAATTATCTCGAGATCATCGGCGCGGCTGAAAACAACCTCAAGAACATCGACGTAAAGATCCCGGCAGGCAAGCTGGTGCTGGTAACGGGCGTATCCGGATCGGGCAAGTCGAGCCTTGTGAACGAGATCCTTTATAAAGGTGTTTCCCGCGTGACAAACCGCACCCAGGAGCGTCCGGGAAAGTTCCGCGAGATAAAGGGTATAGAGAACTTCGACAAGGTCATCAACATCGATCAGTCGCCTATAGGAAAGACGCCTCGCTCGAACCCGGCGACATATACGGGCATGTTCACCCATATCCGCAATCTTTTTGCCGAGATGCCTGAATCCAAAGTGAGAGGCTACAAGGCCGGAAGGTTCAGCTTCAATGTCAAGGGCGGACGCTGTGAGCACTGCAGCGGCGACGGTATCATCAAGGTAGAGATGAACTTCCTGCCTGATGTATTCGTGCCGTGCGAAGTCTGCGGCGGAGCGCGCTACAACCATGAGACACTCGAAGTTAAATACAAGGGCAAGAATATATCCGAGGTGCTCAGCATGACGGTCGCTGAGGCGATACCGTTCTTTGAGAATCAGCAGGGTATACTCAGATACCTGAAGACACTTGATGAGGTCGGTCTCGGATACATAAGCCTTGGGCAGCCGTCGACACAGCTGTCCGGAGGTGAGGCGCAGAGGATCAAACTCGCGACCGAGCTCTCGAAGAGAAGCACCGGCAAGACGCTCTACATCCTCGATGAGCCTACGACAGGTCTGCACTTCGCCGATGTAGAGAAGCTGCTTTACGTGCTCAACAGGCTGGTAGATGAGGGCAACACCGTTGTCGTCATCGAGCACAACCTCGATGTCATCAAGCAGGCCGATCACATCATCGATCTTGGACCTGAAGGCGGAGACAAGGGCGGCGAAATAGTCTGTGAAGGCACGCCGGAAGAAGTCGCAAAGGTCGCGGAATCGAAGACCGGTCAGTATCTGAAGCGCATGCTCTAGAAAGCATATAAAAACACAAAAATGACACGCTTGCCTTAACGATTTAAAGTATGGTTAAGGCAAGCGTGTTTTATTATAATTACTAAAACCATGATTTCCGGAGGAAAGCGATGCGCATATTACTCGCAGAAGACGAGATCGCTCTGGCTAAAGCGCTGGTAAAGATCTTTGAGGGCAACAATTATTCTATCGACGCGGTCCATGACGGGCAGGAAGCTCTGGACTATCTCGAAGCGGGCAACTATGACGCTGCCGTGCTGGATATCATGATGCCTAAAGTCGACGGCATTACGGTGCTCAGAAAACTGCGCGCCTCCGGGAGCGACCTGCCGGTACTGATGCTGACGGCGAAGTCCGAGGTGAACGACAAGGTGCTCGGACTCGACAGCGGAGCGAATTATTATCTCACCAAACCGTTCGATGCGAAGGAACTCCTCGCGGCTGTGAGGGCCATCACGCGTTCGGGCAACGAGGTGGATACCAAACTGTCGTACGGCAATCTGTCTCTCGACAGGGCGAGTTTTGAGATGTCCACGCCGGCCGCTTCGGTCAGACTGGCCAACAAGGAATTCCAGATGATGGAACTCCTGATGGCGAAGCCCGGAAACATCATATCCGTTGACACGTTCATGGATCACATCTGGGGCTACGATTCGGACACCGAAAGCAATGTCGTGTGGGTCTATATATCATATCTGAGAAAGAAACTCGCCGCGCTTGGCGCTGACGTAAAGATAAAGGCTACAAGAAACGCCGGATACTCGCTCGAAACGGAAGAATAAAAATGATCAAAGAACTCAAAAGAAGATTCATAGTGCTCGCAATGGCTTCGCTGACCGTTTTGCTGGCGGTCATAGTGGCGGGCATGAACATCATAAATTATGAAAAGGTCGTGAGCGACGCGGACAGCAGGATCGAAGTGCTCGAAGAAAACGCCGGCAGGCTGATGGTTCCGGGAGGCTTCGATGACCAATTCGAAGATTTCGATGAACCTGACGATGACGACGATGATGACGTCTTCGACAGGGACGACGATGATCCGCTGTTCGGACCGGGAGGTCCGGGCGGTCCGTCCATGAGCCGCGATGAAGCTGAGGAATCCAGGTTTTTCGTGGTCAGTATCGCCGATGACGGGACCGTCCGCTCTGTGAATACGGACAGGATCTACTCGATCGACGAAAGCGAGGCAAAAGCGTACGCGGACAAGGCTCTCGCTTCGGGCAAGGATGAAGGCTTTATCGATGAATTCAGATATTCGGTCGATGAAGAGGGCGGCGTGACGCGTGTCATGTTCCTTGACTGCGGCAGGACCCTCGACTCGTTCCGCTCGTTCCTCAGAGCGAGCATAGCCATGTCACTGGCCGGTCTCGCGGCGGTGTTCCTTATAATACTGTACTTCGCGGGGCGCATAGTCAGACCGGTGGCTGAAAGTCATGAAAAGCAGAAACGCTTCATAACCGACGCCGGTCACGAGATCAAGACACCGCTTGCCATCATAAAGGCGAACATCGACCTGATGGACATGGAACTGGAAAAGAAAAGGATCGACAGAGGCGAACTAAGGGAGAACCTCGGCGACATCAATGAGCAGGTAGACAGGCTGACGGGACTGACCAATGACCTTGTATATCTTTCGAGAATGGAAGAGGCGGAGAATATGCCGGTGATGACAGAAGTCCCTTACTCAGATATCGTCGATGAAACAGTTGAGGCATTCGGGCCCCTTTCATGGGAAAAGGGAAAGGCGATATCGGCAGATGTCGAGCCGATGATCACTGTGAAGGGCAGCAGCAAGGAACTGGAAAAACTTCTTTCGATACTGCTCGATAACGCGCTGAAGTATTCGATCCCTCCGCGGGAGATAGACTGCGGAGAAGATGAAGACGGAATGCCGGTGCCTCCCGAGATAGACGTGATCCTTCGCAGGGAGGGGAAAAACGCCGTGCTCAAAGTCAGCAACAAAACAGAAAATGAGCTTACCAATGAGCAGCTTTCTCATGTCTTTGAGCGCTTCTACCGTACTGACAGCTCGCGGAACTCGGAGACCGGAGGTCATGGCATAGGGCTGTCCATGGCGAGCGCCATAGTCAGGGCTCACGGCGGAAAGATATCCGCGCACACAGATACCGGACACGACTTTATCGTCACAGCATCACTGCCGCTGGCATAAAGACACACGGGAAAACGCGGCTGAGCCGCGCGGAAAACTAGGATGACCAAAAGGATATACGCGAATTTAAGATCACGTGTATCCTTTTTAGTTTCACTTAAGTTTCACCTGTTATCCTACGCACTGTAAAGGAGGTAACGTCATGGGATATCAGGCGGTTTTCAAAAGATACGAGATCAAATACATGGTCACTGCGGAGCAGAAAGAGAAGATCCTGAGGGCGATGGAGCAATACATGGAACCTGACCGCTTCGGCAGATCGACGATCAGAAATCTGTACTTTGATACGGACGACTTCGTGCTTGCCAGACATTCCATCGCGAAGCCTGACTATAAAGAGAAACTGCGGATCAGAAGTTATACGAAGGCAGACGCGAACAGTATGGTCTTCGTGGAACTCAAACGCAAATATGACGGAGTCGTATATAAAAGACGGATAGGACTTCCGGATAAAGACGCCATGAAGTGGATGGCGGGCGTAAGGAACAGAGACATTGAGGATGAACTGGAAAAAGGCTCCTCTCAGGTCGCGTCTGAGATCGAGTACTTCACCGGTCTGTACAGCGGACTCAGGCCGGTCATCTATCTTTCTTACGACCGCGAGGCGTACAGGATGAAGGCCGGTGCCGGAACAGCAGATGGAGGAGCGGAATTCAGAGTGACCTTTGACAGCAACATATTATGCAGGGAATCGGAACTGACACTCGCGTCGGACGCTTACGGCACACCGCTTCTCGGGGACGGGATGTATCTGATGGAGCTCAAGTGTCCGGGAGCGATCCCGCTCTGGATGACAAAAGTCCTGTCAGAAGAGCATATATACAAGACATCCTTTTCAAAATACGGTACGGCGTACTGCGGCTTCATGGAAAAGACTCCGTGTGAACGCTCGCGCGAGATCGCGCTGGCGGCGTACGGAAGCCGCGCTGCCGCGGCAAACAGGAAAACATCAACAGGACAAACGCGTAAAAAACTCGCGTTATCCGGCAGAGCAACTGCTTAAGGAGGTATAGATAATGTTAGGCGAACTGTTCACAAGTATTTTCGAAAGCCAGACGGCTGTTTCAATAAGTTTCACTGAATTCGCGGCTTCGTTCGCGGTTTCGATCGCGCTGGGCATGCTCATAGCGGCTGCCTATATGCACAACACACGTTACACAAAAAGCTTCGTGGCTACGCTCGCGATGCTTCCGGCGATCATCTGCGTGGTGATCATGATGGTGAACGGAAGCGTAGGCACCGGAGTCGCGGTCGCGGGAGCGTTCAGCCTCGTCAGATTCCGTTCCGTGCCGGGAACGGCAAAGGAGATCTGCGCGATCTTCCTGGCCATGGGCACCGGCCTCATCACAGGAATGGGATTCCTCGGACTGGCGGCAGTATTCGCGGCGGCTCTCTCGCTGGCGATCATTCTGCTCAACCATGTCGATCTGGGATCCAAGAAGAACGCCGGCAGATACAAAAGCATAAGGATAGTCATTCCCGAGGATCTTGACTATACGGGAGTGTTCGACGATCTGTTCGCCGAGTATACAAGCTCTTGCGAACTGGTGAATGTAAAGACGACAAACATGGGAAGCATGTTCAGGCTCACATACGATGTGACACTGAAAGAGCCTGAGAGAGAAAAAGAACTCATCGATAAACTCCGCTGCCGCAACGGCAATCTCGAGATCAATGTTTCGAGGCAGGGGACAGCGGCGACGGAACTGTAGGCAAAAGACCTTTTGGCGGAAGGAGGATCATGGATATGGATAAGTATAACGAATACAGAAAGCATACATATAAGGACGCGGGAGTCGAAAAGGGCTTCACCACAAAGGCTCTCATCTCCATACTGGCGCTGATACTGGCGCTGGCTCTGACGCTCACATCCTGCGGGAGCAGCGCGGGCACAGGCACGGCATCAGTCACCTCGGTAACTGCCGAAGCGACAGACAACGCGGTGAGCAAATCGAAAATGTTCACGGAGAGAGATCTCTCGGGAGACTATGATGAGAGCGAGGCGGAGACCATAACGCTCAGCGGATCATCAGCGGAGACATCCGCTGCGTCCGGTGTCACCATCAGCGGAAGCACCATCACGATAACGGCTGAGGGAGTCTACATCGTGAGCGGGTCCCTGGATGACGGGCAGATCATCGTAGACACAGACGACAGCGCCAAGGTACAGATAGTTCTCAAGGACGCGTCTGTCACGAGCAGCGATTCGGCAGCTCTCTATGTGAAGTCGGCGGATAAAGTGTTCGTGACGCTAGCGGAGGGAACGGAAAATACTCTTGCGAACGGCGGGAGTTTCATCGCGGATGGCGATACGAATATCGACGGAGCCGTATTCGCGAAAGACGATATCGTTTTCAATGGAAGCGGCAGCCTTATCATCGACTCGCCTGCGGGTCATGGAATAGCCGGTAATGATGACGTCAAATTCGCGGGCGGCACATACACGATAAACGCGGCGGAACACGGTGTGAAGGCCAACGACAGCGTAAGGGTCGCGGAGGCTGATGTCACGATCGTGTCCGGAGCGGACAAGGACGGCATCCATGTATCTGATGACGCGGATGAAGAGGAGGGCACAGGATCCGACAGCTTCTTCTACATGGCTGACGGAAGCCTGACGATCAGCGCGGGTGATGACGGCATACACGCTGACGCGTCCGTGATCATCGAGGGAGGCACTATCGCGGTCAGCAAGTCATATGAAGGTATAGAGGGACTCTCCATCAGCATAAGCGGCGGCAGCACGACTGTCATCGCGTCAGATGACGGATTGAACGCCGGAAGCAGCATAGAGATAAGCGGCGGAAATGTCCATATCACAGCCGGCGGAGACGGGATCGACTCCAACGGATCAGTCGCGGTCAGCGGCGGATATACAGTAGTAGAGGGACCTTCGCAGGGAGACACATCCGTGCTCGACTTTAACGGAACAGCGAGTATCACAGGCGGAACTTTCATAGGGACCGGCGGAGCCGGAATGGGAGAAAACTTTACAGATGCTGAGCAGGGACTCATCACCGTGAACGTCGGCAGTCAGTCTGCCGGAAGCACAGTGACTCTCAGGGACGCGAGCGGAAACGTGATCGCGGAGATCGCTCCCGGACTGGATTACGCTGCTGTATACATAAGCGCTGAAAGCATGGCTCAGGGTGAAACGTACACACTGACAGCAGGCAGTTACAGCGAGAGCATAACGCTTACTGACATCATATACAGTACGATTAATGGCGGAATGACCGGCGTTCCAGGCGGCGGACAGACCATGCCCGGCGGAAACACGCAGGGCGGCATGCCTCAGGGCGGACCGGGGCAGGGAGAAAGACCTTAAAATGGAAGTCAGCGCAGAGCACGCAGCATCAGCATGGAGATGATGCCGACGAGTATGCCTGCGGCGATCCCGCTGAACATGAGAACAGGAAAATAAAAGAATATCCGCAGGTCCTCTATAAGGGCGGCCGCTACGAGCAGCTGGCCAAGATTATGGAGGACTCCCGCGGCCATACTTACACCGGTCACTGAAAAGAGACCGGTTTTTTTGAGCAGTATCATTCCGGCAAGGCTCAGTACCGCGCCGGCGAGGGAGTACAGCATACCGAACAGGCCGTTGAACAGCAGTCCCGCCAGCACGACTCTGATGACGCTGACAGCCGCCGCGTCCTTCGCTCCGAATTTATAAAGAGCGATGACAGTGACCACGTTCGCGATGCCAAGTTTGATGCCGGGTATGCCCGGATTATATGGTATAATGGCTTCGACATACGAAAAGATGAGCGCGAGAGCGGCCATGAGACCGACTCTGGCGATGAATGAAGCGCTGAGAGACTTGCGTACAGGCGAGGACTTACGAGGTGACTGAGTCATAGCCGCCTCCTTCCTCTGTGTCGTTCTCTATCCGGACAACCAGCCTGTTAGGCAGACATACGATGGTCTCTCCGGATCTCGAGATCTCTCCGTGACGCACGCAGACCTGGTTCTTGCATGAGGCTTCAGTGACGGAAACGTGCCCGTCCTTTATCTCGACCACGTTATAGTAGTCGTACTGCGATGAAGCCGGGGCGTCAGAGTCAGGCGCCGGGGCGTCGGCGCTGCTCTGTTTTGGCGCGGGCACTACAAGAGTGCGGTCTTCATTGAGGGGGTAAGTGGCGTAAAGCTTTCCGCCCGATTCTATGATGACCCTGGCGTCCGATCCTGCCGCTGAACGCGACATGGACAGCGCAACAGAAGCGGCCAGACCGATCAGGACCAGCGCTATGAACAGTATTATGTCTGCCTTGCGTAAGTATTGTTTCATCGGAAACAGTATATCATATTCCGCGCGTTTGCATGAAAGGATAAGCTCCTGATGAAGAGCCTGCTCAAAAAACTGAATGTTATGCTCCTGAGCGCCTCGATGACGCTGGCTTTGTGCTGCTGCGGGACCGCTGAAGCAGCGCCTGAACCGGTGGCGAAGGACGGCTATTATCTGGACACGATCTGCAGCATCACTGTATACCGCATGGCGGATGAGCAGGGAGATGTAAAGGACGCGGCCGAGGTCAGCGAAAAGGCGGAGGCAGCCATCGATGAGGCCTTCGATCTCTGCAGAGAACTTGACGGACTCCTGAGCAGAACGAAAGAGACTTCTGATATCGGCAGGATAAACGCTGCCGGCGGCGAGTGGGTCGAGGTGAGTGACTATACAGCAGAGATCATACAGAAGGGCATAGAGTATTCAAAACTGTCGGACGGAGCGTTCGACATAACGATCGGAGGACTGACAGAACAGTGGGACTTTCACGCGGAGGGGGAAGACGCGAAACTGCCTGATGAAGAGGCGCTCGCTGAGGCCGCTCAGCATGTCGATTACAGGGCAATAGAGATCGACGGCAATAAAGTGAGGCTCACAGATCCCGGAAGCAAGCTCGATCTCGGCGGTATCGCCAAGGGATACATAGGGGACAGGATGACTGAAGTCCTCGAAAGCCGGGGCGTCGTTTCCGCGGTGATCAATCTCGGAGGCAATGTCATCTGCGTAGGCGGAAAGACTGATTCGACAGACTTCGTGATCGGGATCGAAACGCCGTTCAGCGACCGGACCGAGATAATCGGAAAGATAAACGCGCGTGACAAAACATTGGTCACATCGGGCGTGTACGAACGCAGAATAGAGGTAGGCGGCAAGACATATCATCACATACTGGATTCCGCGACGGGATGGCCTGCAGAGACTGATCTTGACGCGGTCACTCTGATAGCGGACAAAGGATGCTCGGGAGACATCGACGCTCTGAGCACCATCTGTCTCATAAAGGGCTCTGTCGAAGGCAAGGCGTTCATAGAGAGCCTTGACGGCATAGAAGGCGTATTCGTGCTGTCGGACGGCACTGTCATAACTACTGACGGAGCCGGATTCGAACCGGCCGAATAGAGCCGCGCAAACGCGCGAACAAAACGGTAATGAAACAGTAAAAGGAAGACTGCCATGCTGAAAGTACTTGTGACAAATGATGACGGGATAGAGTCTGTTGGACTGAAAGCCCTGGTGGAGGCTCTGGCGGAGCATGCCGATGTATATGTGGTCGCGCCTGAGGACCAGCAGAGCGCCAAAAGCCACAGCATAACATTCCACGGCGAGGTCAGCGCGGCTGAAACGGAACTCAGGGGAGCTGTCGAGGCCCGGATACTGAGCGGCACGCCTACTGACTGCGTCATATGGGGGCTGGGATGGCTCGCCAAAGAAGGCATAAAGCCGGACTTCGTGTTCAGCGGTATCAACATGGGATACAACACCGGTTTTGCCATTTATTATTCGGGCACGGTCGCCGCTGCCAGAGAAGCTGCGCTCAACGGCATAAGATCGATAGCGCTTTCGGTAGGAGACCATGACGCTAAGTTCTTCGATTATCTGCTCGGGCTTCTTCCGCGCTTCATGGAGATGTCGCGGCATATCAGTCCGAAGACCGTACTGAACGTGAACGCGCCGAACATCCCTTCCTGGGACATAAAAGGTGTACGGGTCACGGAAGCTGCACCTTACGGATACGGAGTCAGTTTCGGATTCAATAAAACCGACAGCGGAGATTATAAGATAGGCGGATACAGGACCTTTACAGACGACAGGATGCGCTATGATATCGACTGGGTCACTTCCGGTTATGTATCGGTATCACCGCTGCCTACAGCGCTGACCGATCACGCCGCTCTGCTTAGGCTCAGGGGACAGATGGCTCAGGCGGAGTGCCTGACGGTGATAGTGGACGCGCAGCAGCAGATGCTGGGACGCGTAAAGAAGCCGGAAAGATTCGCCGATAACGTTACAAGGCTCGTGCATGCTGTCAGCAGGATGGGCATGCCTGTGCTTTTCACAGAGACCGGTGGAATGGGAGATATCCTGCCTGAACTTGAAGCGTACGCGGGTGAGGCTGAAAAGGCAGAGCATATCCAGCCTGACGCGTGGTCGTCTCCTGACATGGAGAAACTTGTATCTCTGATAGACGTAGAGCGGGTGCTTATAGCCGGAGCGGCATCAAACATCGAGCTGCTTCAGACAGCTCTGGGCTTCCGCGAAAGAGGCTACGATGTGACCGTTATCGAGGATTGCTGCGCTGCTGCGAAAAAGAGCGATCACCGTGTCGCCATGAAAGATCTCGAGGACGCGGGCTGCCGCGTGAGCACCATGGGGACAGAGGTGATGCAGCTTGCTTCATCTTGTACAAAGCAGGTGCTGGACTCCGTTAAAAACATTCTGTTTACTTGACATCGGCGTTCCGATGTTGTACTATTCCTTTGCTATGCGCTGATGTAGCTCAGTAGGTAGAGCACTTCCTTGGTAAGGAAGAGGTTTCGGCAGTTCGAGTCTGCTCATCAGCTCCAGGCAAACCCGTTTAGGGACAGGGACGCTTGTCCCTAATCTTATTAAAAATAAGGTTGTCATTGAAAGCCCGGCGTTGCCGTAAGGGCGACAACCTTGACCTTCGGAGGCAAGCTCCTCCGGTAGAACGTTCTTAAAATTTAAAGGAGGAAGTTAAATGGCAAAGCAGAAGTATGAGAGAACCAAGCCGCATATCAACATCGGCACGATCGGCCACGTTGACCACGGCAAAACGACTCTTACAGCAGCGATCACATCGGTACTTAACAGAAAGTACGGACTCGGCTCTGACGTAGCATTCGATCAGATCGACAAGGCACCGGAAGAGAGAGAAAGAGGAAT
>SVDB01000138.1 GCA_015058065.1 Clostridiales bacterium | reverse complement strand
ACCGGCACGCTGTTCGCCCGTCAGCATCCGATAATCGCGACCATCACCGGCGTCATCAGCGTATCGATGATATATGTTTCGGTGTCGTTCCTGATATTCATGTTTTATTCAGTGTTCCTGATGATCATACCGCGGAAGAAGGACTTCGATTACGTGATAATCCACGGCGCGGGACTGCTCGACGGCAACAGAGTGTCCAAGCTTCTGTCCGACCGCATCGACAAGGCGATAGATGTGTATTCGAAGGACCCTTCGCCGACTATCCTGATACCTTCGGGCGGACAGGGAGGCGACGAGACCGTGTCCGAGGCCGAGGCCATGGCGGAATACATACGCGCGAAAGGGATCCCTGAAAGCGACATACTGCTTGAGGACAAGTCGACCACGACACTCGAGAACCTTCAGAACTCCAAGGAACTGATAGACTCGCGCGAAGGCCGCAAGTATACAGCGCTCGTGACGAGCAACTACCATGTCTACAGAGCGCTGAGATATTGCCGTATAATTGGGCTCAAGTGCACCGGCATCGGCAGCCACGTAGCGCTCTATTACTGGCCAAGCGCGCTGATCCGCGAATTCGCCGCGATCCACAGAGAGAAGAAGCACCTTATCGCCTTCCTGGCCGGATGGGTGATCTGCATGCTGCCGATAATCTTCTAAAGAGTATCGGCAAAATAAAAAATAGCAGTAAAAATGCCCACCGTTCCGGTGAGCATTTTGCTTTCTATGGGGGTCGTGTCACGCCTGATAAGGGGGATATTCTTCGGCGATTATGAATTCGCTGCCAGTATCAATGTCTACGTCAAACGAAAATCCGATATTAGTGACATGTATCGGATCTCTGTTTTCATCATAAATTCCGATCACATGCTTATAATGACCTCTCTCCGCAGGAGGTGGATCCAACAAGAAACAGTATGTTCCGTTAGCTTTGTTGAAAACCGGGGTGACTGCGCAGAGATAATCGATATAACCGCCGGCATTGCTGTTATTGGAAGATCTCAGCTCCAAATATCTGACCTTTTCAAGCAGCGGATCCCTACTGTATTTGACCGGCATTTTGTCTGATTCTATGCAAAATATGGAACCAACCAAAAGGAAAAACAATCCGCCCGTTAAAATGACAAATGATCCATCGAAACCATCCCGGATCCATCTGATAATGAAGAAGATAAAGATCGGAATACTGAGGATCACCAAGACTTTACCAACAACTGACAGAGCTTTTTTCATCGTAGTGGTTCCTATCTGTATCGTTCTCACATTCATATTATCTTCGACTATAACATTATAAATCACATGGCTTCCATACCGTATGGTTTTATATTAATACAAATAAATTGTTGAAATTCACAAAAAATAACGCTACAATCCATGTATATTATACAATTTTACAAAAAATTGCAGGGCGACGAGCCCGAGCGCAAGGACAAATCCAAATGACAAGATCTATCAACTTCACAGCAGCATACTATTACTACTACCGTGCAGGTAGCTGTCTTGCTGTGAGGAGATAAGGATCATCGATTGGTTATTACCGGCTCCGCAGCGGACAGCTGCGGAGTTTTTGTTTTATCTGTTTTAGGAGGAACCACCAATGCCCGAAATCAAATTCTACGATCACGAACCTATCCCAATGGAGATGCACAAGGTCAAGATAGTCCAGCAGCTCAATCTGCTGCCGGCCGATCAGCGCCTCGTGAAAATGAAGGAAGCAGGATTCAACACGTTCCAGCTCCACAACGGCGACATATTCATGGATATGCTCACGGATTCCGGAGTAAATGCCATGAGCGACAAGCAGCTCGCAGGAATGATGACGCCGGATGATGCCTACGCGGGGAGCGAATCATTCTTCCGTATGAGAGACAAGCTCGAAGAGATCCTGGGCATGAAATATTGTCTGCCCGCCCACCAGGGCCGCGCGTGCGAGAACATACTGGCGATCAGGTTCGTAAAGCCGGGCAGCTGCGTAATAATGAATTACCACTTTACTACAGCCAAGGCTCATATCACCAGGCTCGGAGGACGCGTCGAAGAACTTGTAAAGGATGAGGGACTCGTATCGCAGAGCGATCTGCCATTCAAGGGCGACATTGACCTGGAGAAGCTTGAAGCATGCATAGAGAAGGAAGGCGCGGATAATGTAGCGTTCATGCGTCTTGAGGCCGGCACTAATCTCATCGGAGGCCAGCCGGTCAGCGTACAGAATTTCAAGGACGCCTGCGCGATCGCGAGAAAACACGGCATAGTATCAGTTCTTGACGCATCTCTCCTGCAGGACAACCTGTACTTCATCAAGATGCGTGACGAAGAGCGCAAGGACAAGTCAGTCCGCGAGATCACGAGGGAAATCGCCGACCAATTCGATATCATATACTTCTCGGGACGCAAGTTTGGCTTCGCGCGCGGCGGAGCGATAATGGTCAGAGACGAAGAACTGTTCCACTCCATGGAAGATCTGGTACCGATGTTTGAGGGCTTCCTGACATACGGCGGAATGTCGGTGAGAGAGATCGAGGCGATGACAGTTGGCTTCGATGAGTCGATGGATATGGACGTCATCTCGCAGGGACCGCAGTTCATACAGTACACGGTCGACAGGCTCAGTGAATACGGTGTGCCGATGATCACGCCTGGCGGAGGTCTTGGCGCTCACGTGGACGCCACGCAATTCGTCTCGCACATCCCGCAGACAGAGTACCCGGCAGGAGCGCTGGTGTGCGCGTTTTACCTTTGCGGCGGCATAAGAGGAATGGAGAGAGGTACGCTTTCTGAAGAGCGCGAAGCGGACGGAAGCGAAAGACTCGCTTCGATGGAACTCGTCAGGCTGGCGCTGCCAAGGAGAGTGTTCACACTTTCGCAGGTAGAATACGTCATCGACAGAGTCAAGTGGGTGTTCGATCACAGAGACCTGATAGGCGGGCTCAGATTCGTGCACGAACCGGCGACACTGAGGTTCTTCACGGGCAAGCTCGAAGCCGTTTCCGACTGGCCGGAGAAGCTGGTAGAGGCATTCAAAAAGGATTTCGGTGAAGACCAGTAGATAGAAAAGGCGGCAAAACTCATTTTTGCCGCCTTTTTTGTGTCTTTATTGCGGTTGAATGCAGAGTTAACTGCATGCCAAAAACAGCGAATTACCGACAGACACCATAAATTTAGCTTTTAAGAG
>SVDB01000038.1:1495-13406 GCA_015058065.1 Clostridiales bacterium | reverse complement strand
AAGATCGCCCTGGTCATCGCGGACGTTTCGGGCAAGGGAATACCGGCGGCTCTCTTCATGATGCGCAGCAAGACGGCGATCCGGAGCCTGGCTGAGGGCGGACACGAACCGGGAGATGTATTCGAAAGGGTAAATAAGGAACTTTGTGAGGGCAACGAGATAAACATGTTCGTAACGGCATGGATGGGTATAGTAGACCTTAAGACCGGTGTTGTTAAGTGCGTCAATGCCGGCCATGAGTATCCTTCCATCCAGAGCGGAGGCGGTCTCTTCGAACTTGTGAAGGATAAACACCGTCCTCCTCTGGGTACGGTAGAGGATCTGACTTACGAAGAATACGAAATGCGTCTGGAGCCGGGCGACTGCCTGTTCCTCTACACGGACGGTGTGGCAGAGGCGGTGAACGTGGCCTACGAACAGTACGGCACTGAGCGCCTGCTGAACATCCTCAGCGCAAACAGCGGGCAGCCGATGACAGAGCTTCTGGCGGACGTAAAGGCTGACATCGAAAACTTTGTCGGAGAAGCCGACCAGTTCGACGACATAACCATGATGGGATTCCGTTACAACGGCCCGAGGTAGAAAGGGAGGACCGGCATGAACGGAGGGAAGCGCAAAGTCTGCGCAAACTGCGGAAAAAGCTATATCGAAGGCGACAAGTACTGCCGCTACTGCGGAGCGCCGATGGGACAGCCGGAATACATAGATGATACTATCGAGTGCATCTATGGACCGCCTCCGGTAAAGAGGGTCCACGTCTGCAAAAAGTGCGGCTTCCGCTGGGAGACCGGCCTGATGATCGATAACGAGCGCTGGTGTCCGGAATGCGGCGGTCCTGCTCCGGGCGTCGAAGTCGAAGCTGAGTGATGGATGCGGATGTAAGGGAACTGAAGCGTAAACAGCTTGGGGACATCGCGCGTCACCGCGAGGATCTGCGGAACGATCCGCGTCTGCAGTGGCTGTTCTTTGAACTTACGGACCGCTGCAACCTCAGATGCAGACACTGCGGCAGCAGCTGCACCGCGGAAGGCCAGCTGCTGACGATCGGCGATATTGAAGCGACATTGAAGACAATCCGGAACGCCGGACCGGTGATCTGCCTGACCGGTGGGGAACCGATGCTGCATCCGGATTATTTTGAGATCGCGCGGCTGATCAGGAGTATGGGATTCTTCTGGGGCATGACCACGAACGCTACACTGATCGATGATGAGACCGCGCGGAAGCTCAGGGAGGCCGGCATGTCCACCGTATCTGTCAGTCTGGACGGGATGGAGCGTTCTCACGACTCCCTTAGGCAGACCGACGGAGCGTGGAGACTCGCGATACGCGGACTGAAGGCGCTTCAGAAAGCGGGTTTTGAGCCGCAGGTGACGACGGTAGTGCATCAGGGGAACTTCGATGAACTTGAGCAGCTATACGATTTGCTCAGTGAAATGGGCATACGAAGCTGGAGGCCGATCAACGTTGAGCCCATCGGGCGCGCGTGCGAATCCGGCGACATGATGCTGAGGCCTGAACAGTTCGCTCATTTGCTCAGATATATACGGTACAAGCGTTTCGATCCAAGCTGTGAAATGGAAGTGACGTTCGGCTGCTCGCACTATCTGGGAGTCGATTTTGAACGCATGGTCCGCGACCGCTACTTTCTTTGTGGAGCGGGCATACTGATCGCGAGCGTGAGGAGCAACGGTGACATCTGCGCTTGTCTGGATATTGAAAACAGGCCGGAACTGGTCCAGGGCAACATAAGGACGGATAACTTCATGGATGTCTGGCTTGAGCGCTTCAGCGTGTTCAGACGCGACCGAAGCGCTGACAGCAAGGCTTGCGCGGGCTGCGCAGAAAGACTCGTATGCGGAGGAGACTCAGCGCATACCTGGGACTATGATACGAATGAGGCGAAGTTCTGCTACAGGGATTTCAGGCAGGACTTATCGCAATAAAACTTATCACTATAAAAAAGGAGAACGAACTCAGCATCGCGATCGGAAGGATAGTGACCGGGCTGATACTGCTCGTGATCGAGGCGGCATATGGATTCTTTCTTATCAGAAAGTCACCGAAAGCACAGAAGGCGGCCGGGGCAGAAGAATAAGCCGGATAAATACATCCGGTTGACCGGGCATATGAATTATCGGAAAGGGGAATTGGAACTATGTGGATCAATGTAAACGGGATCAAAATGTATTACGAGGTGCACGGCAGCGGAAGGCCGCTGATCATGGTGCACGGAAACAGCGAGAACCACGAGATCTTCTATGAATCGCGCGTGCTGCTCAGCAAGCACTTTACGGTCTACACCGTAGACTCGAGGAGCCACGGCCACAGCACACGTGTAGATGAGTTGCACTACGACGACATGGCGGACGACATGATCGCGTTCATGGAGCAGCTCGACCTTCGCGACGTCATCTTCTACGGATTCAGCGACGGTGGCATCATCGGCCTGCTCTGCGCTATGAGAAGCGACAGGATAGGCAAGCTGATCATCAGCGGAGCGAATCTGACACCGAACGGTGTGAAGAAGCCTGTCGCTCTTTTCGTTAAGGCGGCGTACGCGGTAACGAAGGACCCTAAGATGGCGCTGATGGCTAATGAACCGGACATCACGCCTGAGGATCTGGCGAAGATCAAGGTGCCGACTGTCGTAATGGCGGGCGAGAAGGATCTCGTTCTGGCTAATGAGACCGCGAAGATCGCGATGTCGATACCTGGAGCGAAGCTGAGGATCATACCGGGTGTCGGTCACGGCGGTTATATCGTGCATAAGAGTCAGATCGCTGACATCATCATGGAAGAGACCGGCATCTGTGAGGCAAGTGCCGGCGCAGAGTATAAGGCGGCCGATAAGTATAAAAACATCATCGCGGACCATCCTGAAGTGGAGGCCGTCATGAACGATGAGACCCACCACGGCGACGCGGTGCTGGGTATGCTGAAGAAGTGATGCCGTCTCATACCGCGGATTGAAATTTTAAAGTCAAAAAACAGGAGACCAGGCAATAATGAAGAAAAAAATTATTAAGATAGTTGCGATTCTTATTATTGGGGGAATCCTTTGTACAACTGACTTGTCTCTTCGCACAGCCGTTTTTTTCGTATCTCCACACAGCGCAGCAACGATGGAATATGAACACTATAAGACAGAATCAAAATGGTGTGAATTATATAAGATTACAAAAAACCCCCCCTATGAGGATGAAACCGATGGAGACCTTGTTATATGGGCCGTTTACAGAATAGGCCCGTTACACTATTCCAAGTACTTTGGATGGGAGTGATTTGCTATTTCAGGAAGTGCGGTAGTCTACTGGCGAATCGCAGTAAAAAAGGAAAGAATGCTGAAAAAGTGGCATGTATTGCCACTTTTAAACTCAATGAAAAACGGCCTCGGCCGTTTTTTATGTTACCTTATTCATCTGTACTCTTACGGCGAATCCGCCGCGATAGAAGTAAAAGTTCGAATAGGTCAGTTGTGGTGTCCCGGAGAGGATTCGAACCTCCGACACCCGCTTTAGGAGAGCGGTGCTCTGTCCCCTGAGCTACCGAGACAAATCTGTTTCCCATACACCTGATCGTATGGGCTGTATGGCGCGCGATCGCGTGCTCGAGTATGATAACACAGTTCGCGCGGATTAGCAAGGCGGACAGGCCAGAAAAAAGCGGGTCTGGAGGCTGAAAAAGAGCGTTGAACGCGGAAAAGAGGGCGGAAGACCGCTATTGTTAATAAATTGAAAGAAAAACTGCAGGACGGCGGGCGTATAATAATGATGAATAAAAAGGTTTTCAAGGAGGGATAACTTCTATGAAAAAGGGAATAAGAGCAGTTGTCATCCTGACACTTGCGGTCTCTCTGCTTCTGGTGCTGTCGGGCTGCGGCAAGTCGGAGCCTGAAGTGATCACGGGAGAACTGCTGAACGCGGTCGAAGGAATGATCACTGTAGACAGCGAAGACGGACCGGTCGAGATCAAGACCGATAAGGACACCCAGTACCGACTCGGCGATGAGGACACTCTTTGCGTGGGCGATATCGTTGAGGTCACTTATCACAAGAACCTCGGCAAGATGACCGCGGAGGAGATCGTCCTGAGGGAGCACATCCACATGGATCTGATCTTTGAGGGGACCGTGGTGCAGATAAAAGATGAAGAAGTATTGGTGACCGGGCAGAGCCTTACGGTCCTGTTCACCAGGAACGATAAAACGGAGATCGACGGAGACCTGAGTGTAGGCGATACAGTCGAGGTCACGTACGACGGAGATATCAGCGAATATCCTTACGCGGAAGAGATCAGAGTCACCGAAGAGAACTCGAAGCCTGAGACCAAGACGGTCAGCGGCATCGTCTCGGAGTTTACGGAGACGACCATGCTTATCTCCATAGATTCGTCCAAGTCGTACAGATTCGCGATAGATCCTTCGACCAACGTGACCGGAGTCGCAAAATACGTGCGCACCGGTGACAGCGTGAATGTCACTTACAGCGGCAAACTGGATGAAACTCCGAAGGCGATCGAGATCAATATAGTCAAGGAAGCCGAGCCTGAGAAGCGTGTCGTCAACGGCACGATCAAGAGTGTCGAAAAAGAATATATCACTCTGGACACGGGCAAGAAGGTATATATCATCCGCACAGACGAGAATACGAAATACACGGGCGACAAGCCTGCCAAGGGCTACAAGTCCGAGATCACTTATACGGGCGATCTCAATAGTGGAGCTACAGCGGTCAATGTGTACTGCGTCAAGAAGACGCCTGAGCCGCCGGTGACTTATACAGTCAGGTTCGTGGACGGCAACGGCAAGACTATAAATGAGCAGAAGGTCGAGAAGGGCGACGCGGCGAAGGCACCTGCGAACCCTGTAAGAGAAGGTTACGTATTCAAGGGATGGGACAAGGACTTCAGCAAGATCACTTCCGATCTGACTGTCACCGCGCTGTGGGAGAAGAAGCCTGAGCCTGCTCCTGAGCCAGAGCCTGAACCGGAGCCTGAACCGGAGCCTGAACCTGAGGACGCGGTCACTGCAGAGGGCATGATCACCAAGTGGACCTCGGGCGATGACAATTCGTTCACGGTACTGCTCGAGGACGGTGCGGAGATCATGCTGACAGCAGGCGATTTCACAGAGATCGCGAGCGGATATTTCCCTGCTGAAGAAGATACAATCAGGGTCACATATCTGAAGTCAGACATGAAGGCGCTCAGGATCGAGCTCATCGAAAAGGGCGGATCCGGAGACGAACCTGAGCCTGAACCAGAACCGGAGCCGACGCCTGAGCCTGAACCTACGCCGGAACCGGAACCTGAACCGGCTCCGGAGCCGGATCCAGTGCTCGAGCCGGATGTCAAGGTCGACGCGGAAGGCACTATCGTGGAATACGATGAGGCCAAGATGATATGCACCATCGAGACCAAGGACGGTGAGACTGTAACGCTCAACCTCACTAAGGACACAAAGATCGCAGCCGGGTACTTCCCGGAGGAAGGCGATGTCGTAAAGGTCGTATACACAAAGAAAGCGATGCTGCTGAGAGATCTCCAGCTGGTCAGCAGACCTGCTCCTGAACCTGAGCCGGAACCTGAACCGGAGCCTGCGTCTGCTCCTGCGCCGGAGCCTGCACCTGCTGCGGAACCGGAGTCAAAGCCTGAGCCTACGCCTGCTCCTGCGCCGACACCTGAACCTGAACCGGAGCCTGCTCCGGCCACGGAAGAGGGCGGCGAATAGGCCGGTAAAAAGGTTCGCGAATAGTGCTGAAATCTTGATATAGGCATGGCCTAGGAGTAAAATTATTGTGTATGTGAAGGCGTCGCAAAGAAGCCTGAACGAAAGAGAACTTATACTGAACTTAGATATATAAGGAGATGTGTTATGTATAAGGAAACTTTGAGACAGGTCTGGGCTGAGATCGACATGTCGGCTTTTGACCATAACGTAAAGCAGATCAAGGCACAGATGCAGTGCCCTAAAATGATCGGCGTCATCAAGGCGAACGCCTACGGACACGGTGCTACTGAGTGCGCGAAGGTTCTCCAGTACAATGGAGTCGACAGCTTTGCCGTTGCGACCCTCGAAGAAGCGATCAATCTACGTGAAGACGGGATCGAAGGCAACATCGTGATCCTCGGACTTACACCGAAAGAATGCGTAGATACCGTTATCGAGTACGACCTGATCCCTGGCGTCATGCATTACGACTATGTCAAGGCTTTGAGCGACGAGGTCGTTGCTGAAGGCGCTGAGCCTGCGAGAGTCCTCTTCGGTCTTGATACAGGAATGGGCAGAGTCGGTTTCAGAGTATTCACTGAAGAAGAGCGTGAATACGCCGTAGAACAGTACAAGAAATTCTCCGAACTTCCGGGAATCAATATCGCGGGAGTCATCACTCACTTCTCGACAGCTGACGAGGAGCAGAGAGAGTACACGGGAATGCAGATCGAGAACTACAACGCGTTCATGAAGAAGTTGAACGCTGCCGGATTCAACCCTAAGAAGATCTGCGCCAATTCGGCTTCCATCATGGTATATCCTGAGATCCACTTCGATGCCTGCCGTCCGGGCATCATCCTGTACGGACTCGCACCGAGCGGATACCTCAAGGGCAAGGTCCTCGACCTCAAGCCTGTCATGACAGTCAAGGCTGAGATCGTGAACCTCAAAACAGTTCCGTCGGGAACTTCCGTAAGCTATGGCCGCAAGTTCACATCGACCGCCCCGGAGACAAAGATCGCGACGATCGGCCTCGGATACGCGGACGGCTACAGCAGGCTCAACAGCGGCAAGATCAGCGTGCTGGTGGGCGGCAAGAAGTGCCCGGTAGTCGGCAATATCTGCATGGACCAGTGCATGGTGGACGTATCTGCTGTGCCTGATGTAAAACTCGGCGATGAAGTAGTCATCATGGGCAAGCAGGGCGGCGAGGAGATCAGCGCTGACGATTTGGCCGCTATCAACGGAACGATCAACTACGAGATCACATGTTGCTTCGACCTGAGGATCCCGAAGGTCTACGTCAACTATCCGGAAGGAATGTGCAAATAAAGAGGAACGATGGATTCGTTTACTGAACTAGATGGTAATTTACTGATCGGCATCCAGCACGCGCTGAATGCCGATTGGCTTACTCCGGTAATGAAAGGCATTACTTACCTCGCGGAAGACGGCATCTTTCTGATCGCGGTCTGCCTGCTTCTTCTGGCTTTCAGAAAGACGCGCAGGCTCGGGATGATATGCGCGCTTTCGCTGGCGTTCACTTTTCTTTACTGTAATCTGATTGTCAAGCCTTTGGTCGGAAGGGCCAGACCGTTTGAGACATTTGAGATGGTGAACGCTATGATGCCGCATCCGGGAGACGCGTCATTCCCGAGCGGGCATTCCGCGAACTCGATGGGACCTGCATGGGCAATGTTCCTGGCATCGATGCCCGCGAGACTGAGAAAAGCTGATGGCACAGGCTCCGCAAAGGACTGGGACAGTGTTCCCTGTCTTGGATGGAACGGAGTGGGAGCTGACCCGCGGAAAGTCCACAGGATCTCTGTCGCGGCAGTGATAATGGCTGTGCTGATAGGTTTTTCAAGGATCTATCTCGGGATGCACTATGTGTCGGATGTGGTCTGCGGACTTCTGCTGGGCATGCTGTGCGCAGCGATAGTACAAAGAGCTATCGACGCTGTCGAGAAGAAACGCGGAAGCGTCTTCGGAGCATAAAACAGACATGAAAAAGATAATCGGGAACAAATGGGACGAACTGCTCGCTGATGAATGGCAGAAGCCGTATTATCAGGAGCTGCGAGCGCTCCTTATAAATGAATACAGGGAAGCGACGGTATATCCGCCGGCGGCGGATATATACAACGCGCTCAGGCTCACGGACTATGATGATGTCAAGGTCGTGATACTGGGGCAGGACCCTTATCATGAGCCGGGGCAGGCGCACGGGCTGGCTTTCAGCGTGCCCGTGGGCGTCGCCGAGCCGCCTTCGCTCGTGAACATCCTGAAGGAACTCGCCGACGACCTCGGCGACGCGTCCGGCTTCGCCGGACCGCCTGCCGCGAGTGCCGGCCTTTCCGAACTGCCTGTCTCAGGCCCGAAAGCGGAAGCCGCGTCTGTTCGCCGCGGCATACTTGACCCGTGGGCGCGGCAGGGCGTGCTGCTCCTGAATACCGTGCTCACCGTCCGCGCCCATCAGGCAGGATCTCACAGAGGCAAGGGATGGGAGCGCTTTACGGACAGGGTCATCGAGCTCCTCGCTTCGCGCGAGACGCCGATGGTATTCATCTTATGGGGCGCAAGCGCGGGCGCCAAAAAAGACCTCATACTGAACGCCGCCCGCGCGTCCGCCGAATCGGCGGACGGCCGGTTCCCGGCCCTGCGCCACCTCATCATCACAGCGCCGCATCCGAGCCCTCTCTCGGCTTACCGGGGCTTTTTCGGCGGCGCGTACTTCTCGCGCTGCAACTACTTCCTCGAAGACAACGGCATAGAGCCCGTAGACTGGTCTCTGGAATAAGGCGCGAATGCCATCCGCGTCCCGAAACGGTTGATTATTCGAGCCTTTTTTGGTAATATATGCGGGTATGCGGATAAAACAAAGCAAAATAACAATATACAAAGGGGAATCAAAGTAATGGATGAAAATAACAGAAAATATAAGTTGTCGCCGGTAGCTATCATTTGCTACGTACTCGCAGCCGGAGTGCTCCTGTATACATGCTACATGGTCGGCAGCCTTTGCGCTGAGATCAGGGCATACTACGGTCAGTTCGGCCTGTCAGCGCCGCTCTCTATTTACCTCACATATTCGCTGCAGTCGCTGTCGCCGCTGTTCTACGCGATAGTGTTCTTCATGCTCGGATACATACTTGACACGGTCAGAAAGGCTGATCCTGCTAACTACTATGTCAAAGAAGACAATGCCTTCGCTCCAGTGGCAGCTCCTGCCGCGGCAGCCGATATGGCAGTGCCTGAAATGACATCCGTTGAGGAAGACTTTGCGAGAAGCCTCGATGCTGAACTCAGAGCAGACGAATGGAAAGCCGCGAAGAAGCCTGAGGTCAAGGCTGAGCCAAAGGCGGAAGTCAAAGATGAGGTCAAGGCTGAGGTCAAGACGGAAGCCAAGGCTGAGAAAAAGACAGAAAACAGAAAGCCTCGCAATAATAACAGATCCGGCTCCGGCAAGCAGGGCGGAAGCAGATCCAACAGCGGAGCGAAGAAGTCTGAAGGCGAAGGCAAGAGCGGCAAGAGCGGCGGAAACAACCAGCAGCGCAAGAGCGGCAGCAGAAAACCGTCGCAGAGCAAGGCGAAAGCTGAAGCGAAAGCAGTATCTGAATCCGAAGAGACGGTAAAGATCGTCGACGAAACTGAAAACAAATAATCATTAATAAGGAACGGGACATGATCGACTGGAGAGAAATCACATTAGAAGACAAAGCCCGTATCGAAGAGAAGATTTGCGCAAGCGGCTGCCATGGGGCAGATTACGGTTTCGCAAATCTCTTCATATGGCGCAAAGCGTACAGACCTAAGATCGCGTTCTGTGGAGACCGCCTGCTGGTAGGCATGCCGCAGTGGAACGTGTACGCGTATCCGAAGGGCGGCGGAGATGTAAAGCCGTCGATAGAAGCGCTCCTCGAAGAAGCGCACGCTCAGGGCAGCAAGCTCCGCGTCAGAGGTCTGACTGACAAGACACTTAATGAGTTCCTGCCGCTTTACGGCGACAGGTTCGAGATAATCGAGGACCGTGACAACGCCGACTACATCTATACCGTAGAAAAGCTCTGCGAACTGCCGGGCAGACATCTGTCATCGAAGCGCAATCACATCAAGCACTTCGAACGCAACGGAGACTGGGAGTTCCACAAGATCGCCGCGGATTCGTGCGGAGTGTTCACTTCATGCGAAGGCGGAAGCTGCGGCAAACTCTCGTCCATCGCTGAAGCCAAAGCGTTCGTGGATGAGTTCTACAAAGAAAAGAACGATCCTGAACTTGCCGATGAGGCAGGCGCGATTGAAGAGATGTTCGCCAATTATGAGACTCTCGGATTCCTGGGAGGCATGCTCTACCAGAACGGAGAGCCGGTGGCGTTCACTGCCGGCACAAAGCTGGATGACGAGGTCTTCGATACTCACTTCGAGAAAGCGCTTCCGGGAGTGGAAGGCGCGTACACCATGGTGAACCGCGAGTTCGCAAGACTGGTAAGGGCGGAATATCCAGGTATAGGCGCGTTCAACCGCGAAGAAGACATGGGCATCGAAGGACTGCGCAAGGCGAAGCTCAGCTATCATCCGGACATACTCCTGATGAAGTATTTCGCCATCGAGAAGTAGGCGGACAGGAAGCCGGTGCGGAGCCCTCATGAGAATAACAGACATCAACGGAAAAGAATATACGATAGAGAAGGCCGGCGGCGCGTCTTACGAAGGGCTGCGCGCTCTGTGGCACGATGTCTTCGGCGATCCGCCGGAGTATGTCGATGCTTTCTACGCCAACTTCGGAGAGGATATAACAGGCTATGTGGTGACCGATGAGTCAGACCGCGTCTGCTCGGCGCTCACATGCCATCTGTGCGGTTTTTACGAGGACAGACCGGTATACGTGAGCTACGCGATCTGCACGCGCGGAGACATGCGCGGAAAAGGCCTGGCCGCGATGCTGACATCATTCGTAAGGGACAAGGTCATAGCATCCGGAGGTATCTCTGTGGTCTCACCCGCGGAACCTTCTCTTGTATCCTATTACGCGGAACTAGGCTATGAGCCGTACTTCCTCGCTGTAGAAAGAGCAGTGATGTCGCCGGAGTTCGACGAAGAGGACTTCCTGTACGACGACGAATTCGACCTGGATATAGAAGGCGCTGAAGACTCAGAGCCTCTTATGCCTGAGATCGATCTGCAGCCGCTGACAGAAGAAAAATACAACAGATTCAGGGAGGCGTTCCTTTCGGGGCGGCCTCACATAGAACCTGACGAAGCTATGCTCAGACTTATGAGGGCAGAGAGTATGGACGGCTGCGGCATGTGCTCCGTAAACAGGGGCGACGCGATATGCGTCATCAGCAGTGCCGATCCAGCCAGAGTGGTAATTACCGAACTCATACTCAATCCGGTGCTCCACGAGCTTTCGATGGACATCGATTCTGAGATCGCCGCGATGATAGCTAAGCATTTCGGAGCTGCCGAGACAGTATTCGCCACTCCGGGAGCCGGAGGATGTCAGGGCATGGCAGCAGGTATTCCTGAAAGGGAAGAACCGTATGAGGATCCCGATGAAGAGGGATCACACAGCGAAGAAGAATTTTCAGTACAGACCGCGGAGCCGTTTTACGGATTCCCGATCCAATAAAATGACAGCAGGAGGACCGAGATGAATGTAGTTTGCCTGGACATGGAAGGTGTCATCTATCCGGAGATATGGATCGCTTTCAGTGAAGAGAGCGGGATCCCCGAACTCAGAAGGACAACGAGAGATGAGCCTGATTACGACAAGCTGATGAGGTGGAGGATGCAGATCCTCAGAGAGCACGGACTCAAGCTGAAGGACGTACAGAACACCATAGCGAAGATCCGTCCGCTCCCGGGAGCGAAGGAATTCCTCGACGAGCTCCGCAGCATCACACAGGTGATAATCCTCAGCGACACCTTCTCACAGTTCGCCCAGCCTCTCATGGAGCAGCTCGGCTGGCCGACCATTTTCTGCAACGAGCTCGTGATCGATGAAGAGGGATACATCGCGGACATCAGGATGCGCTGTGATCACTCAAAACTGACTACCGTCAGAGGTCTGCAGGCGATAGGCTATGACACCATCGCAGCGGGTGACAGTTATAACGACCTCGAGATGATAGAGGCGAGCAAGGCAGGCTTCCTTTTCCGCTCAACTGAGCAGATCAAGAAGGACTATCCGCAGTA
>SVDB01000038.1:0-1395 GCA_015058065.1 Clostridiales bacterium | reverse complement strand
CGGTTGTAATATATGCGGCGTAGATAATACTCACGTGAAAGGAGTCAACGAAATGATCACAAAGGACATGGTCATCGGAGACGTTATCAATGAGCATCCTGAACTGGTTCGTACATTCTTCGCGAACGGCATGATGTGCATCGGCTGCCCTGCTTCCCAGGGAGAGTCGATCGAGGCAGCTGCTGAAGTACACGGACTCAACGCGGATCAGCTTGTAGCGGCTCTGAACGACGCGCTCGCCTAATGGCGCGGCCTGCTTTCAGCAGGCGATAGAAAGATGAAATAGGAGAGTGGCAAGGCCTCAGCCTTGTCACTTTTTTTCAAATCGTCTATTATTATAGGCGAACAAACTGAAGAAACACCGGAAGGGATGAGACTATGTATTACGAAGTAAGCAAAGAAGTATTCGACAAACTGCCTAATTTCGTGGTCGGCGTAGTGGCCGTCACGGGGATAAACAACAACAAGGATTATCCGGCGATAACCAAGATGCTCGAGGACAATTCTAACGCAGTCATTCAGTATTTCGCTGAATCGGGAAATAAGGCCAAGAATGATCCTTGCGTCGTGCCTTACAGAGAAGCGTTCCGCGCTCTCGGAATGAACCCGAACAGATACGCCTGCTCGGCTGAGGCTCTGATGGACCGTCTCGCGAAAGGAAAGGGACTGCCTTCGATCAACCCGGCGGTAGATCTGGGCAACGCTGTTTCGCTCAAGTACAAACTGCCTATCGGAGCGCATGACCTCTATACTTTCGTGCGTCCTGACGGAACAGGCAGGGGATGCGAGGACACAGGACTCGAGGTAAGACCTGCCACTGCCGAGGACACTTTCAGACCATTCGGAGCGGCAGAAGACGAGTTCGACAACCCGGAGCCGGGCGAAGTCGTCTATGTTTCGGGCCATGAGGTGAGGACACGCCGCTGGACCTGGAGACAGAGCGAGATAGGCAAAATGACAGAAAAAACAACGGGCGTTCTGTACCCGATCGACGGATTCTCAGATCTGAACCTCGATGAAGTCAAAAAGGCGATGAAGGATTTCACTGAGCTGGTAGCGAACTATTTCGCTCAGGCCGGACACAGCTGCACTGTGGCGACCGGACTGGTCGACAGGGATAACCCGAGATTCGAGTTCTAAGGCAGCAGCCTCACGGAGGTAGACCATGTACGATAAAGACATACGCAAAGACGAGGAAATGAAAAAGCTCCTCATTGAAAAGGCCATTGAGAAGCTTCCGAATTCATATGCTCCTTATTCGCGCTACAACGTCGCTGCCGCAGCGCTCTTTGACTCGGGCAAGATCTATACCGGAGTAAATGTCGAAAGCGCGTCGCTGGGCATGACCATCTGCGCTGAGCGCAACGCGATCTTCCACGCTATAGCGGAAGGCGA